>DAIQBH010000067.1:0-4262 GCA_036781285.1 Thermodesulfobacteriota bacterium
GTCGGGCGGCAGATACCCGCTCACGAGCCCGCTCGTGGCTCCGATCATGACCACCCATCCGGCGGACCCGTCGGCGCGGGCGACCTCTTCGATGACGTCGAGCAGCGTCGCGACGTCGGCCTCGACGCCGCCCTGCGCATGCGGGATGCAGAGGCGAAACGCACCGGCCTCCGCGAGCCCCTGAATGAGATCGAGGGGGACGCGCCGGCCCTGCTCGATCTCCTCGGCACGCGCGCGGATCGCGGGCGCCAGCGCTCGCACCGCGGCGAGCGGTGACGGCGCGGCGGTGGCGGCGCGGTGAACGCTCATGGCCGCTCGGACCATAAACGTTGCATCGCCCCGGAACAATCACTAGGTAGGGCGGACACCGACAGGAGGAACCGTTTCATGGCCGACGTGCAACAGATCGACGACGACAGCTTCCAAGCCGAGGTTCTACAGGCATCGCTTCCCGTGCTCATCGACTTCTGGGCTCCGTGGTGCGGCCCCTGTCGTGCCATCGCGCCGATCGTCGAGGAGCTCGCCGGTACGTACAGCGGCAAGCTCAAGGTCGTGAAGATGAACGTCGACGACAACCAGAATACGCCCGCGAAGTACGGCGTGCGTGGTATCCCGAACCTGATCATCTTCAAGGATGGTGCGGTTCAGGAACAGATCGTGGGCGCGGTGCCGAAGACGCAGCTCGTGAAGGCGATCGACAAGGTCGTCGCCTAGTCGCGCGTCTTCCAGAGAGACGCACGCAACGACCCTGCGGGTGAGGCGAGGCGGGTCGGCCCCCCGCCTCGGGCGCGGGGCGCCCGCACCGCTCAAGGGTAGAAGTCGCAGGGCCTCGTGCCCCGCTCACGAGGCGGCGAACCGACCCGCCACGCCTCTCGGCCCCCACTGCGCAGTTCGCAGGAGCACTCCGTGTTTGCGGCAGCGCTTCGGGGCTGCACGCGTTGCTCGCCCCCACCCTTTGCGGTGGCCCGAAGCCGTCGGAGCGCCCCGCATCCGGGGGAAGGTCTCGGGCGTAGGGACCCTGACTTCACACGACGGTCCCGTCGTCACGGCGGGTCCGTCCCGACAAGGGGGCATACATGCGTTCGAGATGGCAACAGATTTTCGTTTTGACGGCGGTGAGCATAGGGCTCGGGGCGCAACTCGCGAGCGCCGGCAATCGTGAGCCGGGCTGCGGCGGCCGCGGCCGCGACTTCAAGGACGACAAGCGACTCTCCATCGTCGGACTGACCGACGACCAACGCCTCGTGCGCTTCGGCGAATGCAACCCCGGCCGTACCAAGAACGCCGGTGTGATCACCGGGCTCGTCGGTGACACGACGATCGTCGGCATCGACTTCCGCGTGCAGAACGGCAAGCTCTACGGCGTCGGCGACGCGGGCGGCATCTACATCATCGATCCCGCGACGGCCGCCGCGACACTCGACTCGCAGCTCACGGTCGCGCTCAGCGGCACGACGTTCGGCGTCGACTTCAACCCGGCGGCGGATCGCCTCCGCGTCGTCAGCGATACGGGGCAGAACCTGCGCCACGATCTGAACACCGACACGACGGCGAACGACACGGCGCTCGCCTACGTGCCGGCTGCCACCGCGACGATCGCCGGTGCCGGCTATACGAACAACGACCTCGATGCGTCCACGGCGACGACCCTCTTCGACCTCGACACGGGGCTGGATCAAGTGGCGGTGCAGTCGCCCGCGAACAGCGGCACCCTCGCGGCCACCGGAAAGCTCGGGCTCGACGTCGACGCGGGCGCGGGGTTCGACGTCTACACGTCGCTCCGGAACGGCGTGGCCGTCGGCAATCGGGCGTTCGCGGTGCTCTCGGCGGCGGGCGTCGACGGGTTCTACCGCGTCAGCTTGCTGACCGGAAAAGCCACGTTGATCGGCACGTTCGACGTGCCGGTCGTGGACATCGCGATTCCCCTCGATCAGTGACGACGCCGTGGGCCCGAGCACGCGGAGCTCGGGCCCACGCTTCCTTTCGAAGCGTCCGCGGGAGTAACTACGTCCCCACGTGCTCATCCGTCTCATCGCCGCCTCTTTGATCTTCGTCGGCAGCGTCGCTCCGTGGTGCACCGCGCCGGCGGAGGCGATCGACGCCACGCTGGTCGCGTTGACCGACGACGGCGGGTTGCTCCGCTTCCGCGCCTCCTCGCCGGGGACGATCGAGCGCGTGAGCATGGCTGGTGCCGGTGCGGTCATGGTCGGGATCGACGTCCGGCCGCAGAACGGCAGGCTCTACGGCGTCAGCGCCGCGAGCGACGTCTACGAGATCGACCTCGGCGTCGGCCGCGCGACCATCGTCGCGACGCTCACCACCGCGTTCGACGCGGGCGACTCCTCGGCCTTCGACTTCAATCCGCAGTCGGATCGGCTGCGGCTGATCGGACGGAACGGACAAAATCTCCGCGTCCACCCCGAGCTCGGCGCCGCCGCGACGGACGCCGCACCCGCCTACGCGCGGACCGATCCCAACTTCGGCGCGCGCCCTACCATCAACGCCGCGGCGTACACGAGCGCCGTCCCCGACACGCCGACGACCAAGCTCTTCGACCTCGACACGACGCTCGACGTGCTCGTGCTCCAGGATCCTCCGAACGACGGCATCCTCACCACGATCGGCCCGCTCGGCGTCGACTTCGACGCGGCGGCCGGATTCGACATCCTCACGATGGAGGGCGCGGACCATGCCTTCGCCGCCTCGCGCTCGATCCTCTACACGATCGATCTCGCGAGCGGCCGCGCCATCGCCATCGGCACGATCGGCAACGGCGCCCACCGGATCACGGGGCTCGCCGTCCTGGCTCCAGGTCGTGATCACGATAGCCACTGAGCGCCGCATCCGGTCGAAGCGGCCGGGCGTAGCTCCGGGAGAGCACGGACCCCGTGGATGGCACTCGACACCGCACAGGCCTGGGAGCCGCCGATCGTGACGCCGGAGGACGACCTCGCGGCGAATGCGACCGATGCGGCGCTCGTCGCAGCCTTGGCCGACGACCCGAGCGCTCTCGCCGTCTTGTACGACCGCCACGCCCCCCTGGTGTACGGTCTCGCGCGGAAGATCCTCGTGTCGACGACCGATGCGGAAGACCTCACGCAGGAGGTGTTCGTGACGCTGCGGCAGGCGTCCACGTTCGACCCTGCGCGCGGCACGTTGACGGCCTATCTGGTCACCCTCACGCGCTCGCGAGCGATCGATCGCCTGCGTACGCGCGGGCGAAGCCGCCGCTTGCTCGAGCAGTGGAACGCCGAGCCCACGCGCACCCCCGCGGCCTCGTCGCCGCTCGACGCGCTGACGCTCCGCGAGCGCACGGAACACGTCCGGGCGGCCCTCGCGACGTTGCCCGACTCGCAGCGCGTGGTACTCGAGCTCGCCTACTTCCGCGGGCTCAGTCAGACCGAGATCGCCACGGAGCTCGACACGCCCCTCGGAACGGTCAAGACCTGGGCACGGAAAGGACTGCTGTCCTTGCGCGCCCTGCTCGGCGAGAGGATGGCCTGAGCCCATGACCCGCGACGAGCTGCTGACGCGCTACGTCCTCGGCGATCTGCCGCCGGCCGAAGCGCGTGCGTTCGAGACCGACCTCGCGAACGACCCCGAGCTGGCGCGCGACGCCGCCGAGCTCCGCAGCACGTTCGCCGCTCTCGCCTACGACGCCGTCGCGGCGCCGCCGCCCTCGCTCAAAGCGCGCGTGCTCGCCGCCGCGGAGCCGGGGCCTCCGCCGTCCGCCGTGCATGCCGGCACGCGACGGCTGGTGACCTGGCCGCGCGTGGTGGGCACCATCGCGGCGGCGCTTCTCCTCGCGGTCGGCCTCGACAATGCCCGCCTGCGGCGCGATCTCGCGCTCCAGGAAGACGTCATGGCCACCTTGCAGCAGCCGAACGTCGTCGTGTCGTTCGCGCTGACCGGGGTCGACGGCGGCGGCGACGCGGTCGGCCGCGTCGTCCTCGACCTCGACGCGAAGAAGGCGGCCGTCGTGATTCGCGATCTCCCGGTTTTGCCGTCCGGCGAGGTGTATCGGCTCTGGGCGCGCGTGGGCGAGCAGCACGTCCCGTGCGGGAATCTGACCGCGGGCGCGGACGGGAGCGTGCTCGCGCAATTGCCGATCCCCGTCGACGCCTACACGTCGCCGGTCCGCGGCCTCGTCCTCACCCGGGAGACGACCCGCGATGCCGCGGCGCCGCAGGGCGCCGCGGTGATGCGCAGCTCGTAACGCCGCGCTTGCCGACGCGCCGTGCATCGACGGTGCACGGCGAGCG
>DAIQBH010000067.1:4362-24853 GCA_036781285.1 Thermodesulfobacteriota bacterium
TCGGCCTGCCGACGCGCTCCCCTGCCGTGCATCGACGGTGCACGGCGAGCGTCGGCCTGCCGACGCGCTCCCCTGCCGTGCATCGACGGTGCACGGCGAGCGTCGGTCAATACCTGTACGCCAGCTCGAGATAGCCGTAGTTCGCGTGCGTGCCGGCGTACGTCGCGTCGATCACGCTTTGCCCGAAGGCGTGCGCGTAGAACGCGGACGCCGTGAGCTGCGCCGCGAGCGCCACGCTCACGCTCACCTCCGCGACGTGGGCGAGCTCGCGACTGCCGCCGCTCGGCGTTCCCGAGAAGCCGAACACGTCGTCGTTCGTAGCGCCGCCGCCGGCGTACCAGAGGTCGCGCGCCTCCGTCAGCTGCAACCAGTGATAGTCGGCGCGGATCGTCACGCGTGGGTCGGGTCGCAGGATGAGCTGCGCGAACGCGTCACCGCCATTCATGAGGTTGTAGAACGGAAACTGCGCGTAGATGCGCGGCGTCGGGATCACCTGAAAGAACGTCCGATGGGCGGCGTCGGCCGGATCGTCGTCGCCGGCACTGCGGTCGTAGCCGATCCGGAGCCATGGCGACCACGGCAGCGTCGGAAGCTGATACCCGCCCTCGACCGCGAACGCCCAGGCGCCGTGGTCGAGCGCACCCCACTCCCCCGCCTGCACCGCGATCCACAGGAGACCGTCGCCGACGCCGGGACCCGCCGGCGCGGCGACGGCCGCGTGTCCGCCCCACGTGTGAATCCGGATCGCGCCGTCGTCGGCCGTGCGCGCGGCGACGGGACGGTTGTCAGCCTTCACGGGGCCGCGGCGCTCGTCCTCGTAGAACAGATAGAAGAGCCGAACGTCGGCGGGCGGCAGACCAGGCACACGCTTCGCGGTGAAGGCCAGGAGCGCGAGCCCGACGTCCTCGATTTCGCGATTCGCGCTCACCTCGAACCCGCCGTGCGTCGGCCGGCTCGCGAAGGCGGTCACGTTCAAGAGCGGCTCGTCATAGGCGAGGCGCAGGCCGTCGAAGCTCCGCGTCACGTGCGTGTAGGCGAACGGACCGATCAGCCGTTCCGCAACCCGAGAGCGTTTCACCCAAGCGAGCGTCGGGTCGGCGGGCACGGTCTCGAGACCGTCGGCGTACTCGAAGCGTCCGCCGGTGACCGCGAACCCGCTCCGGCGGAGCGTCAGGTGCGCTTGCTTGAGAAACGTCTCGCCCTGGAACCGATCGCGGCTGTGCGCGTAGTAGATGGCGCCGGGGCCGAGGTTTCCGAACGGCGCGGCGAGATTCCCGTCCTCGGGAACGTTCGCGAGCCGCGTGTCCTGCGCTTCGGCGACGAGCTGCGCGTACGGCAAGGTCAGGCGGAGGCCCGCGCGCATCTGACTCGCGAAGAAGCCGTAGCGATGCGCGCGGTCGGGAGCCGCATTGCTCGGAGGCCGGAAGTAGTCGACCCACTCTCCGCGCAGACGCTCGCTGAACGTCGGCACCAGCGCGTCGCGCCATTCGAGGGCCGCCGCCGGGGCCGCGAAGGCGCCGAGCCACACGAACCCGATCGCGAGCACTCGGCGCATGGCGGCCCGGCGCGACGTCAGAACAAGAAGCGCCGCATGTTCACGTTGATCATGAGGCCGACCGCGATCATCATCGTCGTCAGCGACGACCCGCCGTAGCTGAAGAACGGCAACGTGATGCCGACGACCGGCAGGATGCCCGACGTCATCCCGACGTTGATGACGACCTGCCAAAACACGATCGACACCACCCCGAACGCGAGCAGCGCCCCGAAGCGATCCTTCGCGCGGTACGCGACCATGAGACCGCGGATCACGAGCGCGGCGTAGAGGCCCATCAGCACGACCGCGCCGACGAAGCCCCACTCCTCGGCAAAGACCGAGAAGATGAAGTCCGTGTGTTGCTCGGGAATGAAGTTCAGCTTGTTCTGCGTGCCGTGCAGGAAGCCCTTGCCCCAGAATTGCCCCGAGCCGATCGCGATCTTCGACTGGATGACGTGGTAACCGGCTCCGAGCGGGTCCATCTCGGGCGAGAGGAAGGTCAGCACGCGCTGCTGCTGGTAGGTCTTCAGATGCCCCCACAGGAGCGGGACGGCCGCGGCGGCGATCGCGCCGAGGACGAGGAACACGCGGATCCGCAGCCCCGCGCAGAAGAGCACGCTGAACGCCACGATCGTGATGACCCCGACGGTTCCGAGATCGGGCTGGGCGAGCACGAACGCACCCGGCACGGCCAGCAAGACGAACGCGGGAATCGCATCGACGAAGCGCACGTCGCCCGTCGATTGCGCGCGATGGAAGTAGCGCGCGAACGCGATGACGACCGCGACCTTCACCATCTCCGACGGCTGGATCGAAATCGGTCCGAGACTGATCCACCGCCGCGCACCCCCACCGACCGTGCCGACGATCGGGACCGCCAGCACGAGCATGACGACCGCCGCGTATACCACGTACGCGTAGCGTTCGAGCCGCCGGTAGTCGACGAGAATGACCACGATCATGCCGAGGAAGCCGGCGGCCGCGTACAGCGATTGCCGCACCACCAGGGGATTCCCGAAGAACCCCGCGTGCACCCGCGCCTCGGTCGCGCTGAAGATGGTGGCGAGCCCCCATCCGAGGATCGTGAGCGTGAGGATCAAGAGCGACCAATCGAAGTGATACGCGAGACGGCGGTCGAATTGGCGCATGGGTCGCTCAGTCGTCCGTGTGATCGTGCACGTCGAGGCCGAGCCCTTCCCGCAACGCGGAGAGACGGATCGCCGCCCCGGGTTGATCGCGCTCCGGCACGAACCCGGCGACGCGCTTCAGAGCCGCCGGATCCTCCTCCGGCACACCGAAGAAGTGCGCCAGCACCTTGCGGGCGATCGGCGCCGCGGCCGTTCCGCCGTGTTGCCCCGAGTGCTCCGCGAGCACGGCGATCGCGATCTCGGGGTTGTCGACCGGCGCGAACGCGATGAACCACGCGTGATCGCGCTTTTCGCGCGCCCAGCCGCGCTGGCTCGTCTTGTCGCCGCCCGCCCGGCTCGCCTGCGCGGTGCCGGTCTTCCCGCCGACCTCGATGCCGGGCAGCTTCGCATTCGAGCCGGTGCCGCGCTTGCTGTTCACGGTGTCGGACATCGCCTCGCGGATCTGGAGGAGCGTGCTCTTCTTGAACCCGATGTCGCGGACGGCCTCGGGCTCTTCCTCGAGGAGCGTCGTTCCGTCCGTGCCCTCGACGCGCTTCACGAACTTCGGCCGGTAGACGACGCCGCCGTTCGCGATCGTCGCCATCACGCTCGCCATCTGGAGCGGCGTGGTCGTGACGTATCCCTGGCCGATCGCGATCGAGAGCGTCTCTCCGGGATACCACGGCTCGCCGAAGCGCTGCCGCTTCCAGGCGCTCGACGGGATGATCCCGCCGCTCTCGTGCTCGAGGGTGATGCCGGTCGGCGCGCCGAGCCCGAACCGGTGCGAGTACTCGGCGATCGTGTCGACGCCGAGGCGCTGGCCGATTTGATAGAAGAAGACGTCGCACGACCGGACGAGCGCCTCGTGGACGTTCACCGAGCCATGACCCGAGGCCCGCCAACAGCGGAACGTCCGGTTGCCGAAGAAGAGCCCGCCGCCACAGAAGATCGACGTGAAGGGAGTGATCACGCCTTCCTCCAGCGCGGCCGCAGCCATCACGACCTTGTAGGTCGACCCCGGCGGATACGTGCCCTGCACGCTCTTGCTGTTGAGCGGACGCTTCTTGTCGTCGACCAGCGCCTTCCACTCCGCGACCCGGATGCCGCGCGCGAAGACGTTCGGGTCGAACGCGGGACGGCTCACCATGGCGAGGATCTCACCGGTCCGCGGATCGAGCGCGACGACGGAGCCGTCATGCCCTTCCATCGCCTGCTCCGCGACCTGCTGGAGATCGCGGTCGATCGTGAGGACGAGACTGTTACCGGGCGTCTCGTCGACTTCGGACAGCACGCGGAGCTTCCGCCCGACAGAGTCGACCTCGACCTGCTGCCCGCCGTCGACGCCCCGGAGATAATTCTCCCAGTAGCGCTCGGCCCCCGCCTTCCCGATCAGATCGCCGAGGTGGTAGCCGCGGCGCGCCTCGCGCTCCTGCTGGTTCACCTCGCCGACGTACCCCAGGAGATGCGCCGCCATCTGGCCGAACGGATACGTCCGCCGGGGACCGACCTGCACCGACACGCCCGGCAGCTCGAACTGGTGGGTCTCGATCTTGACGATGCGCTCCCAATCGAGGTCGCGCACGAGCACGACGTCCTCGAAGGGCGGACGGTTCCGCGCGGCCGCGACGATCGCGGAGAGGTCGCCGACCTCGGGCCCGAGCAGACGGCCGAGCGCCGCGATGGTCGCCGGCACGTCGTGCGCGTCCTCGGGCACGAGCACGAGGTCGAACGAGGGCCGGTTGTCGACGACGATGTCGTGATTGCGGTCGAGGATCGTGCCGCGCGTCGCGCGCACGCGCTTCAACCGGATCCGGTTGTGCTCGGAGAGGGACCGGTACTCCTCGCCCGTGCTCACCTGGAGATGCCAGAGACGTCCGAACGTGAGACCGAAGAGGGCGATCACCAGCGCCAGCGCGAACCCGAGGCGGCGCCGAAACTCGCTCGGGATCTCCCGCCGGCTGGTCACGAGCGTCGACGCCACGTCAGTTCCCGCCGGACGCGCGCTTCGCCCAGCCGAGCCCGCCGAAGATCACGGGGGTGAGCGCGGCCGCGAGGAGCGCCTCCGCGAACACGGTCTGGGCGACCCCGAACGACATGCGGTCGATCGAAAGGTAGGCCGCGAGCGCCACCATGATCGCGAGTCCCTTGAGCAAGCTCCCGAGAAAGACCATCGCCACCCCGGACAAAGCGTTGTCCATCCACAACCGCCGCGAGACAAGGTACACCACGAGATACACCGTCGTCATGGCAAAAGCGTGCAGCCCGACGAGGCTACCGGAGAAGCTGTCGAGCAGGTAGCCGAGGAGGAACGCTCCGGACGCGCCGCCGATGTTGTGCTCGTGGAGGCCGAGGTAGACGCAGAGGATCAGCACGAGATCGGGGATGATCCGGCCCCCGGTCAACCCGTGCAGCACCGTGGTTTGTAGGAGGAGCGCGGCGGTCCCGGTGAGGACGTAGATCCCGGCGGCACGGAGCTCGGCGCCGATGCTCGGGGCCGGCGCATGGGTCGATTGCAGCAGGCTCACCCGCGCGGTCTCCGCTCGCCCTTCGGCGCCGGGGCCGGCGGCCCATGGAGTCCGAGCATCGCCGGATCTGGCGGGCCGGTGTCGGCGGCCGTCGCGAGCCCGGCGGGGCGTCGGAGCTCCTCGCCGTTCGGCAGCGCGACCAACACCTCCTCGAGCCGGCGCGCGTCGGCCTCCGGCTGCACCTCGGCGTAGAGGAAGAGCCCGCGGTCCTTGCGCGACACCTTCGTCACACGGCCGACCGGGAGTCCCTTCGGGAACACGCCGTCGAGCCCGGATGCGACGACCCGATCGCCGACCTGCACGTCGTCGCTCCGCTTCACGTACTTGAGGGTCGTACCCTGCTCGAGGAGGCCGCTCAGGATTCCGCGGACGCGCGTGCGCTGCACCAATACGTCGATGCCGATGTTCGGGTCCGTGAGGAGGAGCACCCGGGACGCGTGGAGGCTCGTGCTCGAGATCAGCCCGACGACGCCTTCGGGGGCGATGACGGGCATGCCGATCTGGATGCCGTCCAGCTCCCCCTTGTTGAGGGTGAGGCTCTGAAACCACACGCTGGCGTCGCGGGCGATGACCGCCGCGGAGACGGCCTTCGTCGGCAGCTCGCGCTCGAGGGCGAGGAGCCGCTTCAGGCGGCGATTCATGAGCTCCATCTCGCCGAGATGAGTGCTCCGCCGTTCCAAATCGCGAATGCGGGCCTGGAGCTGCTCGTTTTCGGCCTGCGTACCGACGAGCATCACATAGCGGTCGAACACGCCGCGCACCGTCCCGCCGACGCCGGCCGTCAGGCGCTGCAACGGCGCCATCACCTCGAGGAAGATGTGCCCGAGCGGATCGATGCGTCCGGGCTGCCGCGCGTTCGCCGAGAGAAGCCCGAGCGAGCACAGCAAGAAGAAGCCGGAGCTCAGGAGGACGCGGTTTCTCCGAACGAACTCGAGCATGGCCTACCCGGCCGTGGTCCCGGCGGCGCTAATTGATCGAGATGTCCCGGAGGAGGTTGATCTCGTCGAGGGCTCGCCCCGCGCCCATCACCACCGCCGTCAGCGGATCGTCGGCCAACATGATGGGAAGCCCCGTCTCCTCTCGCAGCAGCACGTCGAGGTTGCGCAAGAGCGCGCCGCCCCCAGCGAGCACGATGCCCTTGTCGACGATGTCGGAGGCCAGCTCGGGCGGCGTCCGCTCGAGCGCGATTCGCACCGCTTCGACGATCTGGTTGATGGGTTCGAGCAGCGAGTCGCGGATCTCCTCGTCGGAGATCTCGACCGTCTTCGGCACGCCCGCGACGAGATCGCGACCCTTGATCTCCATCGTCTGGATTTCCTGCGCCGGATACGCGGAGCCGATCGTGATCTTGATGAGCTCGGCCGTGCGCTCACCGACGAGCAGGTTGTACTTGCGCTTGATGTACTGGCTGATCGCCTCGTCCATCTTGTCGCCGCCGACACGCACCGATTTGGAGAACACGACGCCCGCGAGGGAGATGACGGCGACCTCGGTCGTCCCGCCTCCGATGTCGACGATCATGTTGCCCGTGGGCTCGGTGATCGGGAGCCCGGCGCCGATCGCCGCGGCCATCGGCTCCTCGATGAGGTAGACCTCGCGCGCGCCGGCGGACTCCGCCGATTCTTTCACGGCGCGCTTTTCCACTTCCGTGATGCCGAACGGCACGCAGATGATGATGCGCGGCCGCACGAGCGTCTTCCGGTTGTGGATCTTCTGGATGAAGTAGCGCAGCATCGCTTCGGTGATCTCGAAGTCGGCGATGACGCCGTCCTTCAGCGGACGGATCGCAACGATGTTGCCCGGCGTGCGTCCGAGCATCTTCTTCGCCTCGGCGCCGACGGCGAGCACCTTGCGGCCGCCGCGCGCTTCCTTCTGCACCGCGACCACGGAGGGCTCGTTGCACACGATGCCCTGGCCCTTCACGTAGATCAGCGTGTTGGCTGTGCCGAGATCGATGGCGAGGTCGTTGGAGAACATGCCCCAGAACGAGTTGAGAACCATACGACCCCTTCGAATTGCTTAGAGTGATGCAGGCAGAACGACGGATAGGAAAGCGACCCCGCCCCTCCCAACTGCGCGGAGTTTGATAGCCGAAACGCCCCAACAGGGCAAGAATCCACGACGACTTCGCGTTGCGTTCATGGGGGCTCTTCACTAGAGTCGCGCGCCATGCTCGGGTTCATGCGGAAGCATCAACGCTCGCCGTTGATCAAGATCGTCTTCTGGGTTCTCATCTTCATTTTCGTCGGATGGGGCGTCGGCGTCATGGTCAGTGGCGGCGACCGGGTGAACGTCGCGGCGATGGTCGACGGCGAGCCGATCAGCGCCCAGACCTATGCGCGCGCCCACGAGCGCATGCAGCGGGTCTACCGCGAGCTCTATCGCGAGAACATGAACCCGCAGATCCTCGCCCAGCTGAACCTCGGCCAGCGCGCCCTCGACGATCTCGTGACCGAGATGCTCTTGAAGCGGGAAGCGAGCCGCCTCGGGCTCCAAGTGACGGACGACGAGGTGCGGGAGGCGATCCTCGACATCCCCACGTTCCAAGACGGCGCACGTTTCGACCGCACCCGCTACCTGAACGCGCTTCGCGCCTCGCGTCTCACCCCCGCCGAGTTCGAGGAGTCCCAACGCGAGACGCTGCTCGTCACCAAGCTCGAGGGGCTCCTGACCGACGGGCTGATCGCGAGCGACGAGGAGGTCAAGAACCTCTACGCCCTGGAGAGCGAGAAGATCGACCTCACCTTCGTGAAAGTGCCCTTCAGCCAGTTCGAGGAAGCGGCCAAGCTCGGAGACACCGAGGTCGCCGAGTACTACGAGAAGAACAAGGAGCGGTTCCGGAAGCCGGATACGGTCTCCTTCGCGTACGTCACCTACGATCCCGCGCACTTCGGCGAGCGGCTTCCGATCGAGGATCAGGCGATCCAGGACTACTACGAGGCGCACCAGGCCGACTACGAGCAGCCCGAGCGCCGCCATCTCCAGCACATCCTTTTCATGATTCCGCCCGACGCCGACACCGCCAAGAAGGACGAGATCCGGGCGAAGGCGGCCGCGGTGCTGACCGAAGCCCGCGCCGGCGGCAAAGACGAGTTCATCGAGCTCGCCAAGAAGCACTCCGAGGATCAGCTCTCCGTCGAGAACGGGGGCGACCTCGGCGTCGTCGCCCGGGGCGCGCTCGAGGCCCCGCTGGAAACGGCGGCGTTCGCGCTCGCGACGCCCGGCCAGATCACCGATGCGGTCGAGAGCTCGCGCGGCCTGCACCTGATCCGCCTCGACGAGATCGTCCCCGGTGGTCCGAAGCCGCTCGCGGACGTTCGGGACGAGATCGTAAAAGAGCTCCGTTCCCGGGGCGCCGACGACGCCGCCCGGAGCGCGCTCACCGCAGACCTCGAGAAAGCCAAGGGCGGCACCTCGCTCGACGACCTCGCCGCCGCGCATGGCCTCACGGCCACGACCAGCCCGCACATGGCCCGCGGCCAGACGCTCCCCGGCGTGAAGAGCGCGAGCCTCGTCACCAACGCGCTCGCGATGGAGCCGAACGCCGTCGACCAGGTGGTGGACGCCGAGCCTCCGTACTTCCTCGTCAAGGTGACCGAAAAGACTCCCAGCGCGATCCCGCCGCTCGACGAGGTGAAGGAAGGCATCGTCGAGCTCCTGACGCGCGAGAAGACGAAGGACGCCGCCCGCGCCGCGGCCGACGCCCTCCTCGAATCGGCCCGCAAGAACGGCGGCGCGACGGCGCTCGTCGACGAGGCCAAAGCCAAGGGCTACGAGATCGACACGACGGGCGCCTTCGGCCGGAACGACGCCATCCCCAAGCTCTCTCCCGCGCCGATCAAGAACGAGGTGTTCGCCCTCACGACCGCCGCCCCGCTCGCGCCGAAAGCGTTCGTGAGCGCCGACGCGGCGGTGGTCTATGCGCTCAAGGAGCGGATCGCGCCCGACAACGCCGGGCTCACCGACGAGAAGAAGCAGAGCCTGCGCGATCAGGCGGTCGCCCGAAAGCGCCAGGACGTTCTGGAGAGCTACCGGAACGAGCTGCGCGAGCGCGCGGAGATCACGGTGAACCCGGACGTGATAGCGCGAGCGGGCTGACCGCGCGACGGGCACGAGCCGGCGAGTGCACGCGCGGCCGTCGATCTCGCGCTCGCCGGCGAGCGCTCACCATCCGCGCATCTGGACCCTTCTCGACCGTCCGCCATCGCGCGCTTGACTCGGCATGAGTGTACCGGTCGGAGCAGTGGTTCCAGGATCGGGTCAGCTCGGGGTCTTGCTGCTGCACGGGCTCACGGGGACGTCGGCGGAGATGGCGCCCGTCGCCGAGGTGCTCGCCGGACGGTATCCGCTGTACCTCGCGCGAATCGCCGGCCACGAGACGTCGGTCGCGGAGCTCGCGCGGACGTCGTGGAGTGATTGGTACGGATCGGCGGTGGCGGGGGCCGAGGCGCTCTTGCGGGTGACGCCGCAGATCGTGGTCGTCGGGCTCTCGATGGGCGCCATGCTGACGGTGCGGCTCGCTGTCGAGCGGCGCGCGCAGGTCGCGGGCATCGCACTTCTCTCGCCGGCGATCGCGCTCGGACGGCCGTGGCTCCGCCGGCTCGGCGGCGGCTTCCGCACCCTCGCCGCGCTCGACGCGCGCGTGCCGGCGTTGCAGCGGGGGCTCGCGCGCATCGTGATGACGAAGGGTGGGAGCGACATCTCGGATCTCGAGGTGCGGAGCCGCCATCCCGGCTACCGGCAGGTACCGCTCCGCGCGCTCCTGAACCTCATGCATCTCCAGCGCTTCGCGTGGACCGCGGCGCCCGCCCTCTCGCAACCGGCGCTCGTGATGCACGCTGCGAACGACCACACGTGTCCGCTCGACGGGGCGCGCGCGCTTTTCGCGCGGCTCGGGAGCGCGGACAAGCGGATGGTGGTGCTCGAGCGTTGCTTCCACGTCGTCACGGTCGACTGCGAGCGCGAGCGCGTCCTCGCCGAGCTCGACGGCTTCCTCGCCGGTCTCGTGCAGCGCGACTCGTCAACCAACGACACGATCGTCGGTTGACAGGACGGGGCGGCTCCCCTAGAGCCGCGCGCATGACCGAGCCCCGCGCCCTCGCCTCGCTCGACCCGACGATCGACGTCATCGCGGCCGACCGCGCTCATCTCTGGCATCCGTTCACGCAGATGCAGGAGTGGCTCGCCGCCGATCCCCTCGTGATCGCCGAGGCCGACGGCAACTACCTCGTCGATCCCGACGGCCGGCGCTACCTCGACGGCGTGTCGTCGCTCTGGTGCAACGTCCACGGTCACCGGAACCCGACGATCGACGCGGCGATCCGCGCCCAGCTCGATCGCGTGGCGCACACGACGCTGCTCGGGCTCGCGAGCCCGCCGGCGGCGTTGCTCGCGGCGCGCCTCGCCGAGATCGCACCGCGGGGTCTCACCCGCACCTTCTACTCCGATGCGGGCGCGACGGCGGTCGAGATCGCCCTCAAGATGGCACTCCAGTACTGGCGTCTCCGCGGCGAGGACCGGCCCGCCTTCGTCGCGCTCGTCGAGGCGTACCACGGCGACACCCTGGGTGCGATGAGCGTCGGCTTCTCGGAAACGTTCCACCGCTTCTATCGTCCGCTGCTTCCGGTCGAGCGGGTGCCCGCGCCGTACGCGCTCGAGCGCGCGGAGCACCGGACGCCCGCGGACGCGCTCGCGACCGCGCTCGCCCGCCTGGAGGACACCCTGCGCCGCACCCGCGGCACGATCGCCGCGGTCGTGGTCGAGCCGCTCATGCAAGGCGCCGCAGGCATGTGGCCGCAACCCGTGGAGTATCTCCGCGAGGTCCGCGCCCTCACCCGCCGCTACGACACGCTCCTCGTGTGCGACGAGGTCGCGACGGGCTTCGGACGAACGGGACGCCTCTTCGCGTGCGACCACACCGCGACGACGCCCGACCTACTCGTGCTCGGCAAGGGCCTGACGGGCGGCTACCTCCCGCTCGCGGCGACGCTCGCGACCGAGGAGATCTTTTCCGCGTTCCTGGCTCCTTATGACGCGTACGCCGCGTTCTTCCACGGGCACACCTTCACCGGAAATGCGCTCGCGTGCGCCGCGGCACTCGCGAGCCTCGACCTCTTCACGCCGGCCCTGCTCGCGAGTCTCCCGAAGAAGGCGGACGCGCTCGCCGCCGCGCTCGCATCGGAGATCCGGCCGCTCGCGCCCGTCTTCGAGGTGCGCCAACGCGGCCTCATGGTCGGGATCGAGCTCATGCGTCATCCCGGCCGACGCGAGGCGTTCGCGCCGGCCGAGCGCATCGGCCATCGGGTGATCCTGGCGGCGCGGCAGCGCGGCGTGGTCCTCCGCCCCTTGGGCGACGTGCTGGTGCTGATGCCTCCGCTCAGCATCACCACCGACGAGATCGCGACGCTCGTTCGGGTCGCCGCGGAGTCGATCGCGGAAGTCACGGCCTGAGCCTCGTGGCGACGCTCCTCGTCACCGGCACCGATACCGGCATAGGCAAGACCGTCGTGACCTCGGCAATCGCGGCCGCGCTCGCCGCACGCGGCGCCCGCGTCGCGGTCGCGAAGCCCGCCGAGACCGGCTGCACGCCGGACCCGGAGGACGCGCTGGCACTCCGCGCGGCGGCCGGCGATCCGTCGCCGATCGAAGTCGTCTGCCCGTGGACGCTGCCCGATCCGCTCGCGCCGGCGCTCGCCGCCGAGCGCGCCGGCGTCCGCATCGACGTCGAGGGTCTGATCACGAAGCTCCGCGCCCGCGGCGCCGCGGCCGACGTGCTGCTGATCGAGGGGGCCGGCGGCCTGCTCGTGCCGCTCCGTGACACGACGAGCTTCGCGGACCTCGCCGCGCGCCTCCCGGCACGGGTCGTGGTCGTGGTGGGGTCGCGCCTCGGCGCGATCAATCACGCGCTCCTCACGCTCGAGGTCCTGGAGCGGCGGGGCATCACGATCGCCGGCTACGTCGTGAACGAGCTCGGACCGCCGGGCGAGCTCGTGGTCGCGACCAACGACGCGCTGCTGCGCGGCCTGACGTCGGCGCGCCACCTCGGCACCGTCCCCTGGACGCCGGACGCGCCGGCGCTGCTGACGGCGCTCCGCGGCACGGGGTCCGCCGTCGGCGACGCTCGTGCGCGGCTCGCCGAGCTCGGCGCCGCGCTCGATCTCGACGCCCTCACGCACTAAAGGATCGGACCGCATGGTCGACGTCGACCTGACCGATCTCGATCGCTTCGCGTCCGGCTTCCCGCACGTCGTGTTCACGCGTCTCCGCCGCGAGGCGCCCGTCTGGTTCCACCCGCCGACGACGCACACGCCGGGCGGCGAGGGATTCTGGGTGATCTCGCGGTACGCCGACGTGCTCGCCGTCGCGACCGACGCCCGCACGTACTCGTCGGAGCGAGGCGGCGCGCGCGAAGGCGGGGGCACATTGATCGAGGACCTGCCTTCCGGTTTCGCGACCGGGGTGCTCCTCAACATGATGGACGATCCGCGCCACCAGAAGCTCCGCCGGCTCGCGACGAGCACCGTCTCGCCGCGCGCGCTCGCCGTCCTCGAGGACGAGCTGCGCGCCCGCACGGCCGCGATCGTAGATGCCGCCGTCGCGCGCGGCCGGTGCGACTTCCTCCTCGACGTCGCGGCCGAGCTGCCGCTCCAAGCGGTCGCCCGCCTCCTCGGCGTCCCGCAGGAGGACCGCCATCGGCTCTTCGCCTGGGCGAACGCCACGCTCGACTACGACGGCCGCGACCTCGGCGAGCTCGACGAGCGTACGCGCGTCGCGCAGGCATCGATGTTCGAGTACGGCGCGTGGCTGATCGGGGAGAAACGGCGCGCGCCGGGCGACGACATGCTGTCGGCCGTCCTGCACGGCACGATCGACGACGCGCCGCCGACCGAGCTCGAGTCGCTCATGTTCTTCAACCTGCTGATCGCGGCCGGCAGCGAGACGACGCGCAACTCGCTCGCGGTCGGGCTCCTCGCGCTGATCGAGCACCCGTCCGCATGGGACGCCCTTCGCGACGACCCGGCGGTCATGCCGACCGCCGTGGAGGAGATCCTGCGCTGGGCGTCGAGCACCGCGTACAACCGCCGCACCGCGACGTGCGACGTGACGCTGGCCGATCGGGGGATCGCCGCCGGCGACAAGGTGACGCTCTGGTGGTCGTCGGCCAATCGCGACGAGGCGGTCTTTCCAGAGCCCTTCCGCTTCGACGTTCGCCGCCAGCCGAACCGCCACCTCGCGTTCGGCCACGGCAACCATTTCTGCCTCGGTGCGATCCTGGCGCGGCTCGAGATCCGTCTCGTGCTGGAGGCGCTGATCGCGCGCGTCGAGCGGTGTGCGCTCGCGGGTCCGGTCGAGTGGACCCGGAGCAACAAGCACACCGGCATTCGCCACATGCCGGTGACCCTGGCCCCGCGGCGCTGACCTCGCTTGCCAGCGCCGAGCGGCGCTGGGACACTGCCGCCTCATGCGCGCGCGGGAGGCCATCGTCTGATCGATACCCTCCGGTTCGTCCTGTGTGCCGCCGCGCTGATGAGCGTCGCGTACGTCGTTGCATGGATGTGGCCCGCGGCCGTGATTCGACACCGCCGCATCGTACTCGCGGCGCTGGCGTTGGTGACGCTCGCGGCGCTCGGCGCGGTCGTGCGGCCGCATGCCCCGGGGACGGGGATCCGCCTCGATCCGTCCGAGGAGCCGCTGTTGCCGGCCGTCGATCCCGCGCGCGACGTCTATGCCGACGCGATCGCCAACTTCGGGGACGACGACGTGATGGTGATCGGCATGGAGACGGCCGACGTCTTCACGGAGGAGAACCTCGCCGTGCTTCGCCGCATCAGCGAGCACGTCCGCCGGCTTCCCGGCGTACGCGCGGTCGAGAGCCTGATCGACGCGACGGCGTACCGCTACGATCGCGCCGAGGATGTCCTCACGGTCGAAGCATTCATCGACGAGGTGCCGCACGACCCCGCGGCGCTCGCGGCCCTCCGCAGCCGCGCCCTCGCCGACCGCCTCTACCCGCGGAGCCTCGTCGGGCGCGACGGACGCACCGCGGCGCTCAACGTGTCGTTTCGGACGATGACCGACGGCGAGTTCGTCGACGCCGGCATCGACGAGTCGATCGCGGCGATCCTCGCCGCGGAGACGAGGCCGGAGCGCCGCTTCTTCGTGACCGGGCGCCAGCACGTGAAGGCCAGAGCCGCGGACATCATGCTGCGCGACGTCGTCCGGCTGATCCCCCTCGCGGTCGCCGTCGGCACCTTCGTCGCCTGGGTCATCACGGGCTCGCTCCGCGCGACGGCGATCCCGGTCGGGGCGAGCCTCGTCGCGACCCTCTGGACGTTCGGCGCGCTCGCCGTCGCCGACCAGGCGCTGAATCTGATCACGATCGTGCTCGGGCCGATGCTCATCTGCATCGGCAGCGTGTACGGCGTCCACGTGCTCGCGCGCTACGACGTGCTGGCCGCCGAGCTCGGCGACGCGCAGCGGGCCGCGGAAGCGTGCGTCAGGGACACGGCCCTGCCCGTCATGATCTCCGGCGTCACGGCCATGATCGGGTTCGCCGCGCTCTTCGTGGCGCCGCAGCCGGCGATCGGCGAGTTCGCCTGCTACTCGATCCTCGGCATCGCGGCGATGTCGCTGATCGCGGTCACCGGCGTTCCGGCCGTGGCCGCGGGCCTGCCGCTTCCCGGAACGCGCGTCCGCGGAACGCATCTCGCCGCTCGCGTGACCGGGGCGGTCGGGTCCACCATCGAACGCGCGCTCGACCGTCTCGCGACCTTCACCACGCGCCGCGCGACCCCGATCCTGGTGATCTGGCTCGCCGGCACGCTCGGGACGGCCGCGCTCATTCCCTGGATCGTCGTGAACACCGACTACCTGACCTTCTTCGACCCGCGCTCGGACGTGCGGCGCGATTTCGCGCGCGCGAACGACCGCCTGGTCGGCGCCGTGCCGATCTACCTCACGCTGAGCGGACCCGGGGAAGGCGCCTTCCGGGAGCCGGAGAATCTGCGTGCGCTCGAGCGCCTCCAGACGCTCGTCGATGCGGTGCCGGGCGTGAGCACGACGCTCTCGGTCGTCGACCTCGTCTCCGTCCTGAACCGCGCGCTCGAGCGCGACGAGCCGGCCGCCGAGCGTGTACCCGACACGCGGGAGGAGATCGCGAACCTCCTGCTCCTGGTTCCGAAGGCGAAGCTGCGGCGCTTCGCCAACACCAACCACAGCCGCGTGAACCTCCTGATCCGAACGTCGGAGAGCGGGTCGGCCGCGGTCGCCGCGCTCCAGACGCGCCTCGAGGGCGCGATCGCCGCCGCGAACCTGCCCCCCGGCATCACGCCCACCATCACCGGCAACACGATCGTCTTCACGCAGGCGTCGGACGGCATTGCCGGCAACCAGCTGACGGCGATGGTGCTGACGACCATCAGCATCCTCACCTTGGTCGCCGTCTCACTGCGCTCGTTGCCCGTCGGGCTCGTCGCGATGGCACCGAACGTCGCGCCCGTCGTGATGTTCTTCGGTCTGCTCGGCGCGGGGCTCGCCGAGCTCTCGCTCCCGACCAGTTTGATCGGCTCCGTCGCACTCGGCATCGCGACGGACGACACGTCGCACTTCATCGTCAACTATCAGCGCATGCGCCGGGGTGGGCTCGATCCCGCGGCGGCCGCCGCTGCATGCATGCGCGAGATGGGACCGCCGATCGTCACCGAAACCTTCATGCTGACCGCCGGCTACCTCGTGCTCTGCCTGTCCGGGTTCGCGACGCTCCGGCAATTCGGATGGCTCTCGGCGCTCACGGTCCAGATCTGCCTGGTGGGCGATCTCGTGATGCTCCCGGCGCTGCTCACGCGCGCGCGGGTGTGATCAGAAGCCGCGTTCGAGCGCGCTCGGCGCGAAGTGGTTGTCGCCGAGCGAAGGATTCGGGTCGACCGTCTCGATCCGGACGACGGACTGGGTGTTCTCGAGCAGGTCGGTCATGGTCGACTCGGTCGGTACCCACACACCGTCGTAGGCCTTCAGCGACGCGCGCGGCGACCGGAGCTCCTTCACCTCGACGCCGACCTCGTCCCAGTATCGCGTGCGGAGCGGTACGTAGTGCTCCTGTTCGATGACGGCGATGCTCTTCGAGTACCGCGACTTGCTCGCCGGGAGCATCGTCGCCTCGACGACGTAGCACGGCACGCCGTCGACCGTTTCGTCGGCGAGCCGCTTGTAGGTCGCGTTCTCCAGGTCGTCGAGCGTCGTCAGGAAATCGTCGAAGCTGAAGTCGGTGCCGGCGACGGTCTGGCCGCGCAGGTTCGCACGCGCCGCGCGTTTGCGCGCGGGCGAGTACACGAACTGGTCGTCGGCCCGGTCGCTCCGGTGCACGTAGAGATAGCTCGTGCGCTCGAGATCGCGCGATCCGGTGATCGTCATCAATACCTTCGCGTAGATCCCATCCGTCGGCTCGTCGGCGGCGTTCCGATAGTCCTTGGCACGCGACAGGAAGCGGGTTTCCTGCGGGTTGCCCGCAGGATCCTTGGAGAGAATGCGGCCCGTCTGGATCGCCGTGCGAAGCCGCTTGCGGTTCTTGAAGAGCCGGTCGTAGATCGCGCGTCCGCCGAGCTCGGCGCCTTGCGGCAGCACCTCCTCGACGTCGCGCGGCGCGGGCGTCTCGACCCCGGGTTCCGGCTCGGCAGCGAGGCCGACGGCGGTGCGGCAGAG
Source organism: Thermodesulfobacteriota bacterium (assembly GCA_036781285.1). Classification (GTDB taxonomy): domain Bacteria; phylum Desulfobacterota; class Binatia; order UTPRO1; family UTPRO1; genus UTPRO1. Next base: position 21,249 of record DAIQBH010000067.1, read on the forward strand.
CACGAGCGCCAGCGCCATGATCAGCGCTTGCGCGCCCCCGATCCGCCGTCGCATCGACCCGTGCTAGCGCGGCGGCGGAGCGGAGTCGATGTGGGTCACTGCACTTCCCACTCGATGCCGTCGAGCGAGAGGTCGACGACGCGATCCTCGCCGACGGCGACGAACGCGCCGGCACCGAAGACGATTCCGCCGAGCACTCGGCTCGTCCGGGAAACCCGTTGCGTGAACCCGACGCCGTCCGGTGTCGTCGCGATGGTGCCGCTCAAGCCCACCACCACATAGAGGCCGTTCGCGAACGCGACGTCGTTCAGCGTCGCGAAGTTCTGGAAATTCTCGCGCCGCGCGGTCCAGACGAGCCCATCGCTCGAGCTCGCGATCGTGCCGGCGAAACCAACGGCGATGAAGCGGTCGCCGACGAACCGGACACGGACCAGCCCTTGCGCCGCACCGGAGGAGCCCGACGACCAGGTAACGGAATCGGTCGAGGTCACGATGAGGCCGCCGTCGCCGGCGGCGACCCAGCGACCGTTGCCGAACGTGACGCCACGCAGTGCGCTGTCGGTGCCCGAGGTCTGCGGCGTCCAGGTCCGCGCGTCGGTCGAGGTGAGGATCGTGCCGGCGAAGCCCACGGCGACGTAGCGCCCCTCGGCGAAGACGACGTCCTGGAGCGACACGGTCGTCGGCGCGCCCTCCGGCGTCCACGCGACGCCGTCCGGCGAGGTCAGGATGGTGGCGAGATCACCGACGGCGACGAACTGGCCGGGCCCGGCGGCGACGCCGTTCAACGAGAGCTCGACGCCTGATTGCTGCTGCGTGAAATCGCGACCGTCGACGGAGGTCGAGATGATGCCCGGATCGCCGACGGCGACGAATTGGCCGTTGCCGAAGGCGATCGAGCGAAAATTTCGCTCGTCGTCGTCGCCTCCGCCTCCGCTGCTGCACGCGACCACGAACAGCAACGACGCCATGCACGCCGCCGCTCCGACTTTCCGCCACCCGGCTCGCGATCGACCCATTCGGTCCTCCTTTACGAGGGGTTGAACAATCACATGTTGGCTGCCGTGGCTAGGCGCGGGGGCGGGTCGTGGTCGGTGGGTCACTTCGAAACGGCTCGGGCGGTGCGAGCGCACGGAGTATGGGACGGCTCCGGTCGCCTGCGGCGGACTCGCGTGTGGTCGGCGCGTCGCGGGTGCTCGGGCTCATCGTCCGCTCTTCGTGGATGGGCGCATGGGGCTCGTCGGGCGGACGGTGTCTTGCGGGCGCACTTTCGATTTACGCTCTTCGCCGAGACCGGCTCCCTCCGCCGTCCCATACTCCGCGCGTGCGTGGCGGCGCGTTCGAAGTGACCATCAATCTCGACGTGGCCGCGTACAGCCACGGTCTTTTTATGGGCGGCGGGCGGCGGCGGTTGCGGCTTCATAGACCACGCGGAGGGGGACCTTCGCTTGGGCGGCGGCGGTGCGGCAGCTTTCGTATTCGGGGGCGATCAGCTCTGGCGTGCCGTCGCCGCCTGCGATTTTTACCGTGATTGGGCCGTAGGGGGTTGCGACTTCGATGATGCGGCGGGGGAGCTTGAGGCGTGTCACTCCGTGGGTGCGGATGCCGAGGGTGGTCGTTTCGGTGAGGAGGACGGCGCTCACGGCGTCGCGGTGCGGCTCGTCGACGATTGCCTGGACGATGATGCCGGGGCGGTTCTTTTTCATGTGGACCGGGACGAGAGCGACGTCGACGGCGCCCGCTTCGAAGAGCCGCGTCATCACGTGCTCGTAGAGCTCGGGGCTCATGTCGTCGATGTTGCACTCGACGACGAGCATCGTGTCGGTTCCCAGGCCCGCCGGCGCGCCGGCGTCGCCGAGTACGATGCGGAGCACGTTCGGACGATCGGCGAGCCGCCGTGTGCCGGCGCCGTGGCCGACCCGTCCCAGGCGGAAGACCGGCCGTGGGCCCGACACCGCGCCGAGGCCGCGGAGGATCGCCGCGCCGGTCGGCGTCACCATCTCGCCTTCGCCGTCGCCGACGCGCACCGCGAAATCGCGGAGCAGCTCGAGGGTCGCCGGCGCGGGGATCGGCAGGGGACCGTGCCGCGTCTCCACCATGCCGCGCCCGAGCGGCAACGGTCCGACGTGGATCGCGGTGACACCGAGCGCCTCGAGCCCGAACGCGGCGCCGACGACGTCCGCGATCGCGTCGGCGCCGCCGACCTCGTGGAAGTGCACCGCGTCCGGCGGGACGCCGTGGATGCGGCCCTCGGCGTCTGCGAGCGCCGCGAAGACGGCGAGCGCCCGTTCCCGGACGCCGGGTGCGAGCCGGCTCGCCACGAGCAAGCTGCGGATCGTCGCGAAGGTCCGCTCCGCCGGCGGCTCGGTCGTGGTCACGACGAAACGCGTCGCCGGGAGGCCTCCGACCTCACAACGCTCGCTGGCGACCCGCAGATCCGGCAGGCCGAGCCCCGCGATCGCGTCCGTCATGGCGTCGAGGGGGACTCCGAGGTCGAGAAGGGCTCCCACGGTCATGTCGCCGGAGCAGCCCGAAAAGGCGTCGAAGTATGCGAGCATGGCCGGCTCGTAGCCCGTCGGACCGGAGACCCGCAAGACCGCTTGTTTGCAGTCTTTTTCTGCTGTGCTACCTTGCCCGCCTTTCGAGTCACGGATGCGGGAACGCGAGCTCAAGCACTTCCAAGGCCTGCTCCAGGAGCAGCTCGACCAGCTTCTCAAGGAAGCCGACCGCACCGTCGACGGCATGACCGACGCGAAGGCGGAGAACTTCCCCGATCCGACCGATCGCGCCGCCCTCGAGTCGAACCGCAACTTCACGCTCCGAATCCGCGACCGCGAGCGCAAGCTCATCGCCAAGATCAAGGAAGCGCTCGGCCGGATCGACGACGGGAGCTACGGCCTCTGCGAGGAGTGCGGCGAGAAGATCGGCCGCGAGCGTCTCGAGGCGCGTCCGGTCACCACCCTCTGCATCGACTGCAAGTCGATGCAGGAAGTGCGCGAGCGGAAGCTCCGCGGCGGCTGAGCGCCGAGACGCCCGCGGTCAGCCCGCGAGCGTCGTCCCGTCGGCGATGGTCATCGGGACGCTGCCGGTATTCTCCACGCGCACCGTCCCCGTCACCCGCACGTCGCGCCCGAAGCGCACGTCACCGACGACGTCGAGCTTGTCGCACGCGACGAGCGACGGCGCTCCAGCCGGAAACCGTTCCTCCATCTGATCGATGAACGCGTAGTAGCGATCGTCGAGGGTCACCACGAGCGTCCCGCGCGTCCGGGCCGGGCTCGTCACGATGCGGTAGTCGTCGGTCAGGACGTACGCGTCGGAGCGAATGGCGAGGAGGTCGCCCGTCTTCTTCACCGCCGCGAAGCGCGACCGCGGGACGCGCACGGCCGCGGCGCGCGCGAAGAGCTCGATCGCGGCGCCCATCGCGGTCTCGAGCTGGTACACCGCCGGCGACGTCGCGTCGCGCGGGTCGATCGTCTTCGTGTTGCGGATCATCGGCAGCTTGAGCACGCCGTCGCTCGCATCGACAAACGCCTTCACCTTGGGCAGCCTCAACCAGACCTTGTTGGTGTTGAACTAGCGGTCCCGTGCGAAGTCCTGGAACGTGC
>DAIQBH010000068.1:0-24827 GCA_036781285.1 Thermodesulfobacteriota bacterium
CCCGCGCATGGCCGCCCAGGGTGGCGGGGCGATCGTCAACACGGCGTCGGTCGCGGGGCTCGTCGGCGCCGGCGGGCTCGCGCCCTACGTCGCGAGCAAGCACGGGGTCGTCGGTCTCACCAAGGCCGCCGCCCTCGAGTACGCTGCGCACGGCGTCCGCGTGAACGCCATCTGTCCGGGCGTGATCCAGACGCCGATGGTCGACCGCCTCGCGGCCGCGAGCCCGGGCATCGTCGAAGCGCTTCTCGCCGTGAAGCCGATGGGCCGGCTCGGCACGCCCGAGGAGGTCGCCGCGGCGATCGTCTGGCTCTGCTCGGACGCCGCGTCGTTCACGACCGGCCACGCCCTCACCGTGGACGGCGGCTACGTCGTCCCCTGATCGATCGAGATCCCAAGGAGAGATCCCATGGCAGCGTCCCCCGAAACGATCGTCCGCGACTTCCTCGGCGCCTGGCCGCGCCGCGACCTCGAGGAGCTGATGAGCTTCTTCGCCTCCGACGCCGTCTACCACAACGTCCCCGTCGCGCCCTGCGTCGGTGCGGCCGCGATTCGCGAGACGTTCGCGGGCTTCCTCGCGACCATGCCCGGCATCGTGCTCGACGTCGTGGAGCTCGTCGCGAACGGTGCGCTCGTGATGGCCGAGCGCGTCGACCGCTTCGTGATGCCGAACGGCCACCGCTTCGATTTGCCGGTGACGGGCGTCTTCGAGGTGCGCGACGGCAAGATCGTCGCGTTCCGGGACTACTTCGACCTCGCGACCTTCGAACGCGGCAGCGGCCTCAAGCTCTGAACGGGGACGCCACGGTCGCGGCACGCCGCAGCGGCAACGCCGGCAGCCGACGGAGTCCTTTCTCCGATGAGCTCGATCTGCGCGAGTCCGATCTCGTAGTCGTGCCGCGATCCGTCCGCGAGCTCGCATGCTCATGCGGGGATCTTGGCCGGTGCCATCCGAGCGCACGAGCGCTACTCGGCGGTAGTGTCGGACGAACGCATCGGCAGGGTCGCGGGATCGACGCCGAGGAGCTCGCACGTGCGCGTCGCGACCGCGATCAGCGTCTGCGCGCACGGCTCGCACGTGGAGCCGCAGCAGCGCGGCCACTGCGTCATCGGCATCGAGAAGAGCGGCCGCACCGACGCCAGGTAGTAGTCCGCGAGGCCGTGCTCCGCGCTCGCGCGCGCGAGCGCCGACGCGAGCTCGGGAGTCTGCTTCGGTCTCATGAAGGGCCGCAGAGTAGCGCAACCGTCGACGCCCGTCCTATGGTGCCGCCCATGCGTGCCGTCGCCCTCCGGTCGTTCCTCGCCTTGCGTGTCGCCATGGCGATCCTGGCGCTTCCGCTTCCCGCCGCCGCGACCGTCTACACCGTTGCCGAGTCCGGCGGGGACTTCACCGTCATCCAGGACGCGCTCGACGTGGCGCAAGCCGGCGACACGGTGCGCGTCCACGAGAAGCTCGGGCCGTACTTCGAGCGGCTCGTGTTCCCGCGGAGCGGCAATGCCGGCAGCGGCTTCATCACGCTCGAAGCGGCGCCCGGGGAGCAGCCCGTGCTCGACGGCACCGGCGTCCCTGGCGATCAATCGATGATCCTGATCGAGTCGCGCAGCTACCTGAAGGTCATCGGCTTCGAGATCCAGAACAACCTCGGCGTGACCGACGGCTCCGGCGTTCGGATCCTCGGGTCGGGCTCGCACCTCGAGATCCGCGACAACCGCATCCACGACATGCGGGGCCAGAACGCGATGGGCATCACCGTCTACGCGACCGACCCGACCGCGATCTCGGATCTCGTCATCGCCGGCAACGAGGTCTACGACTCCGAGCCCGCGACCAGCGAGGCGATCGTCCTGAACGGCAACGTCGACGGCTTCCTCGTCGAGGACAACCACGTGCACGACGTCGACAACATCGGCATCGACTGCATCGGCGGCGAGTCCGACATCCAGCCCGACGACACCAGGGTCTGCCGGAACGGCGTCATCCGCGGGAACCGCGTCGAGCGCGCGCGCTCGAGCTACGGCGGCGGCTTCGCGGCGGGCATCTACGTCGACGGCGGGCGCGACGTCGTCATCGAGAACAACGTCGTCACCGAGTGCGACCTCGGCATGGAGATCGGCGCCGAGAACGCGGGCATCGCGACCCGCAACATCACCGTTCGAAACAACGTGATCCACGGCAACGACAAGGCCGGGCTGGGTTTCGGCGGCTACGCGTCGTTCACCGGCCGGGTCCGCGACTCCGTCTTCACCGGCAACACGCTCTACAAGAACGACACGCTCGGCGCCGGGTTCGGCGAGCTGTGGATCCAGTACGCCGAGGACAACGTCGTCCGGAACAACCTCTTCTACGCGACCGGGCAGAACAAGCTGCTCGTCTCGGAGTACGGCAACGTGAACACCGTGCTCGACTACAACCTCTGGTACGTCGACGCCGGCTCGGGCGCGGCCCTCTTCTCCTGGAACGCGACGCCGTACACGGGCTTCGCCGCGTACAAGGCCGGGACGGGCCAGGACGACGACTCGGTGTTCGCGAACCCGCTCCTCGCAGCACCCGGGAGCGGCGACTTCCACCTGGCCGCGGGCTCTCCAGCGATCAACGCCGGCGATCCTGGTTTCACGCCCGCGCTCGGCGAGGTCGACCTCGACGGCGGCGCGCGCGTGAACGGGCCGCGCGTCGATTGCGGCGCCGACGAGCGCACGAGCTGCGGCAACGGCACGACGGAGCTCCCCGAGCTCTGTGACGACGGCGACCTCGACGACGGCGACGGCTGCGATTCCAACTGCACCCCGACCGGTTGCGGCAACGGGATCACGACGGCCGGCGAGCAATGCGACGACGGCAACACGCTCACGGGCGACTGCTGCGACGCGACCTGTCAGCTCGAAGCTGACGGCGCGAGCTGCGACGACGCGAACCCGTGCACGACGGCGGACGTCTGCACGAGCGGCGCGTGCGCCGGCGCGGAAGAGCCCGCACCGCTCTGCAAGACGGCGCTCGTCGGCCAGCTCCAGATCAAGGACCGGACGCCCGACACCTCCCCCGATGCGGGCAATCAGCTCGCCTGGCAATGGAAGAAGGGCGACGCCACGATCGCCGCCGAGCTCGGGAACGGGCTCGCGAGCGCGACCCGGTACGATTTCTGTGTGTACGACCAGGCGGGCGGCGTGTCGTCGCTCGCCGCGCACCTTCGCGTCCCCGGCGGCGGCACCTGCCGCGGCAAGCCCTGCTGGAAGACGAGCGGCAACGGCATGCTGAAGTACGCCGACAAGGACGCGACGCCCGACGGCGTGACCCAAGCGATCCTCCGGCCCGGTGTCGCCGGGAAGGCGCAGATCCAATTGAAAGCACGCGGCGTGAATCTCACGGTTCCGACTCTGCCCTTCGCGCAAACACCCGCCGTCGTCGTGCAGCTCCACAGCTCGACGGGCAGCTGCTGGACTCAGAGCTACGCCGCTCCCGCGTCCCGCAACGACACCGGCCAGTTCAAAGACAAGGCCGACTGACACGTCGGAAACCGCCCATGAGCAGGTGGCGGCGGGTGTGGGTCAGTGTGGCTCTGGGCGACTCGACTGACGAAGGTACCACGGCTAAGACCCGGCCATGCGCAAGCTCGCCTTCGTTGCCGCCGTCGTCGTCGGTCTCGGGTTCGTCGCCTGGCGCACGATCGCGCCCGCGGCCGACCCGACCAAGCTGTTGAAGGAAGGCGACGCGTTCCCCGCCTGGTCGATGAAGGACCATACGGGCACCGTCGTCACCTCGCAGTCGCTGGGCGGGAAGAGCTACTTGCTGTGGTTCTATCCGAAGGCGCAGACGCCCGGGTGCACCGCCGAGGGCCGCGGCCTCCGCGACCGCTTCCAGGAGTTCCGCGACAAGGACGTCGAGATCGTCGGCGTGTCGTTCGACGAGCCCGCCGCGAACGCGGAGTTCGTGAAGGCGGAGGGCTTCCAGTTCCGCCTGCTCTCCGACGCCGACCAGAAGCTCGCGCGCGCCGTCGGCGCCGCGACGTCCGATGTCCAGATGTTCGCGAGCCGGATCTCGTATCTGGTCGGGCCCGACGGCAAGGTTCGCAAGGTCTACGGCGAGGTGACACCGGCCACGCACGCCGTCGACGTGATCTCGGACCTGTAGCCGCCGCGTCGTCGACACGATCACAGTGCACCGTGCACGGTCGGTGATCGTGCGCGATGCACGTCCGGGCTGCCGGTCCGCGGCCGTGGCGAGCTCGCCTCGTCGCTCGGGTCGCTGGAGCCCAGCCCTTACAGCCCGCCGGAGCCACCATGTCCTGCGTTCGACCGGGAGCTGTCCTCGCTCCTCACCGACTCCCCACACCCGCGGTGGATACTCGCTGCGCATCGCGCACGATCGACGGCCACCCCCGGCTCCGGGACCGTAGAAGTGATCCCCGAGGCGTCCCGAGGCAGCGGCGATCGTCTCGCCATGCGAGTCCGATCGCCGCGCCGACTGTTTCGCGCTCAGCCCTGCTTCGGCTGGATCGGGCGCTTGCAGCCCTCGACGGACGGGTTGTCCATGCAGAACTGCTGCTGGAGCGCGACCGGATCGACGGCGTTGAACTCGCGGCGGTTGTTCGAGAGGAAGGTCGGGCTCGCGCCGATCTTGAGCGAGTTGGCGAGCTCGTACGACTTCTTGAGGAGCTCCTTCCCTTCCCCGTCGAAGCACTTCTGGATCACCTTCTCGTCGATGCCGGATTCCTTGGCGCACGGCTGCCAATTCGTGTTGCGGTAGTCCCTGCTGCGGCAGGCCAGGTACTTCATGAATTTGTGATCCTTGCCGTACTTGTTGGCGGCGCAGATCTCGCGGATGTTCTCGTCGACCTCGGTCTGGCCGTGCAGCGCGGTGAGCGTTTCGCCCTGGATACCGCCGATGAAGTGGACGTTCACGGTGATGTCCTTGCCGAAGTGGTCCACGACCTGATCGGCGGCGATCATCGCCTGCGCCCCGTACGGGCACTGCGACATGACGAACATGTCGAGCGTCTTCGGCTTCGCCTCGCGGCACGACTTGTGGTCGCGGCACGCGCGGTCGGCGCAATCGGCCTTGCCGTCGCCGTCGTCGTCGACGTTGGCGTTGTCACAGATCTCCGCGGTCGGGTCGAACTTGCTGTCGAGGCGCAGCAGGCTCCACTTGCCGAGCGGCTGCATGTAGCCGGCGAAGGTCTGGTAGCCCTCCGTGTCCTTCTTCACTTCCTCGGCGTCGACGAGGATCGCGGGGAGGAGCTTGAACTGCGCATCGTAGCCCTTGAGCTCCTTGTAGAGCGCCTTCCCCTCGTCGGTCATGTAGTCGACGTGCTTCACCTCGAGGCCGCCGAGCTCGGTCTTCAGGCGGCCCTCGAAGGGCGCGATGTTGCACTCGGGGCAGCGCTTGTCCGAGAAGAAAACCGAGTGGACGACCGGCGGGACCGGGATGTTCTTGCACGGCTCGGGTTGGTCGCCGGTCGTCGCTGCGCACGCCGCTTTCAAGAAGTCGCGCGGCTTCCGGCCGCCCTCGTACGGCTGGCCGTTCAGGAACATCGTCGGCGACCCCTGCGCGCCCTTCTGCTGCGCCTCGGCGAACGCCGCCGTGAGGAGCTGCGCGCCCTCGTCACCATTGATGCAGGTCTCGAGCGCCGTCGCGTCGATCCCGGCTTCGCCCGCGCACTCCTTCCAGTTCGTGTCGACCGCCTTCATGTTCTTGTTCTGGCAGACGATGAGCTTCATGTACTTCTCGGGCGAGAGCTTGGCGGCGCACAGCTGGGCGATGTTGCCCTTCACCTCGGGCGCGCCGTGCAACGACTGGAAGTTCCCGGCGGAGCCGCTGCCGATGTAGCCGATCTTGAGCTTCAAGTCGTCGCCGAGCTGCTCCTTCACCGGGGCGATCGCGTTCAGCACCTGCACGCCGTACGGACACTGAGACATGACGTACATCTCGAGCGTCGGGGCACCGGCCTTTGCGGCCGCGGCGGCCGGCTTGCCCTGCGCGTCGGCGGCGGGCTTCGCGGAGTCGCTCGCGGGCTGGCTCTGACACGCGGCGAGGGACAGGCCGAGAACGGCGGCGAACAACGTCTTCATGGGGTTGGTCATAGCCCGCGGAAGTTAGCGCGGAGCGCGGCCGGACGCTAGGCGGTTTCGGACCGCTCGCGGCGCGCCCCGCCGGCTGGGAGCGCGCTTGCAGCCGTTCGAGGCGTGAGGAACAGTGCGAGCCCATGACCGCGAGCCGACCCGCCGATCCCGGCGTCAACTTTCGTCTTTCCCGCGATGTATGGCCCGTCCGCTACGACCTCCGCCTGGCGCTCGAGCTCGAGACCTGGCGGCAAGAAGGCTCCGCGACGATCACCCTCGACCTGCGGGCTCCGACGGCGACGATCACGCTCCACGCCCTCGACCTCGAGATCACGGCGGCCGAGCTCGACGGGGTGAACGCCGGCGACGTGACCGTGCACCCCGCGGCCGAAGCCGTGACCCTGTCTTTTCCGAAGCCGGTCGGCCCCGGTCCGGCGACCCTCGCGCTGCGCTTCAAGGGCGAGATCGTGGAGAAGCTCCGCGGGCTCTACCGCTCGGTGAAGGACGACGAGCGCTACGCCGCAACCCAGTTCGAGGCCGCCGACGCCCGCCGCGCGTTCCCCTGCTTCGACGAGCCGGAGTACAAGGCGCGCTTTCGCCTGGCGCTCGAGGTCCCCGCCGACGCCACCGCCATCGCCAACGGGGCGATCGAGTCCGAGGAGCCGCTCGGTGCCGGACGAAAGCTCGTCCGCTTCCGCGAGACGCCGCCGATCTCGTCGTACCTCGTCGCGTTCCTCGTCGGGCCGTTCGAAGCGACGCCGGCGGTCGCGACGACGACGGGCGTGCCCGTCCAGGTGTGGCTGCCGCGCGGGCTCGCCGACAAGGGCGTGTACGCGCGCGACGCGCACCGCGACGCGGTGCAGTGGCTCGCCGAGTACACGGCGATCCCCTACCCCTACGGCAAGATCGACGCGATCGGCCTCGCCGACTTCGAGGCGGGCGCCATGGAGAACCCGGGCGCCATCACCTATCGCTTGACCGCCATCGCCGCCGACCCGACCGAGGCCTCGACCGACACGCTGAAGGACATCTTCTACACGGCCGCGCACGAGCTCACGCACATGTGGTGGGGCGATCTCGTCACGATGGCGTGGTGGAACGACCTCTGGTTGAACGAATCGTTCGCGACATTCGTCGGCTGGAAGGCGACCGCGGAGCTGAACCCCGAGTGGGGCATGTGGCGCGATTTCGTCGCGACCCTCGCCCGCCCGTTCGCGCTCGACGCCCTCGTGTCGACGCATCCGATCTCGTTCCAGGTCGAGAACGCGCGCCAGGCGGCGGAACGCTTCGACGTCATCACCTATTGGAAGGGCGCGGGCGTGGTGCGCATGATCGAGCGCTTCCTCGGCTCCGACGCGTTCCAGACCGGCGTCCGCAGCTATCTCGTGAAGTACACCGAGAAGAACGCGACCGCCGACGACTTCTGGCGCGAGCTCGACGCGGCGTCCGGCCGCGACGTCACGGCGATCGCGAACGCCTGGATCCGCGAGCCCGGCCATCCGGTGGTCGAGATCGCGAGCCGCTTCGACAAGAGCGGCGCGAGCCTCGTGCTCAAGCAGCGCCGCTTCTTCTCCGACCCGCAGATGACGGGCGCCGCACCCGAGCAGCGCTGGCCGGTGCCACTGGTGCTCAAGGTCGGCGGACCGGGAGGCGTGCGCGAGGAGCGCGTCATCCTCGCCGGCGACAGCGTCGAGGTCGCGCTCGCGAACGCGACGTGGGTGTTTCCGAACGGCGGCGGCGCCGGCTTCTACCGGTTCTCCCTCGACGACGCCGCGATCGAGAGGCTCGCGCCCGCGCTCGCGACCGGCCTCGCGCCCGAGGAGCGGCTGAACCTCGTCGGCAACCAGTGGGCGCTCCTCAAGGCCGGCATCGGCAACGTCGGCGCGTTCCTCACCCTCGTCCGCGGGTTCGCGGGCGAGCAGGATCGTGCGGTGCTCGAAGCGATCCAGCAGCGCCTGTGGTGGCTCGAGAGCCACGTGCTCGGCGACGCCGATCGGCCGCGCTTCGCCGACGTCGCGCGCGCCCTCTTCGGCCCGGAGCTCGCGGCGCTCGGCTGGGATCCTCGCGACGGCGAGCCGGTCGACCTCCGCGTGAAGCGCTCCGCCGTCATCAACGCGCTCGGGCATCTGGCGCAAGATGCCGACGTCATCGCGGAGGCGCGCCGCCGTCTGGAACGGTACCTCGTCGATCGCGCCGCGCTCGAGCCGAACCTCGTGCCGGTCGTCGCCAATCTGGTCGCGCGCGACGGCGACGCCGCATTGTACGAGCGCTTTCTCGACCGCAAGCGCACGAGCGCCGCCGACGACCCCGAAGAGGAAGAACGGTTTCTCTACGGACTCGCGAGCTTCGAGAACCCGGATCTCATCTCGCGCACGCTGGCACTCACCTTCAGCGACGACGTGCGTCCGCAGGACCGCGCGTTCGTGCTGTCGAAGCTCCTCGGCGCGCGGGCCTCGCGCTTCCAGACGTGGGAGTTCGTGCGCGACAACTGGAAGGACCGCATCCTCACGATGGACCCGATGCTCCGCCAGTACGTGATTCGCGGCATGGCGACGCTCACGCCCGCGTCGATCGCGGGCACGGTCGGCGAGTTCCTGATGCGCCACGTGACCGACGACACCCGCGAGACGACGGCCCAGGCGTGCGAGCAGCTGCGGATCGACGCGGCGGCCGTCGCGCGGATGGGGCCCGAGCTCACGGCGGCGCTCCGAACCGCGTGACGGCGTGAGCGACCACGCGTCCCGGCGGCGTCCGCGTCAGGTCGCCTTCGGGATTCTGGCCGCGATCCTCACCGGGCTGGTGCTCCGCGTCGCGATGGTCGGCGCGGCGCCGCGCTACGGCTACGCGTGGGACCATTTCGAGGTGCTCGGCATGGGGCTCGTCGCCGCCGAGCGCGGGCTCGCGCGTGCCTACTCGGCGCCGCCCGACGCGCTCCCGACGCTCCGCGGCTGGATCTACCGCGACGGCGCCCCCGTCACGATCACCCGCCGCGGCGTGTATCCGCCGAACTATCCGCCGATCGCGACGACGGTCTTCTGGGCCCAGAGCCGCTGGCTCGACGCCGCCGCGTCCGACTTCCTCGCCAATTCCCCCGACACGCGACTCGTCACGTCGCTCGCCCCCTGGGTGTTCGAGCTCGCGACCGCGCTCGGCGTCGGGCTCCTCACGCAGGCGCTCGGCGCACGCCGGCGCGCCGCGTTCCTCGCGGCGCTCGTGACGTGGCTCGCGCCGCCGCTGATGATGAACACCGTCCTCTTCGGCCAGTACGACGCGCTCGCGCTGGCACCCGGGGTGTTCGCGCTCCTCGCGTTGGCGCGCGGGCGTTGGGTCTGGGCCGGCGTCGCGGTCGGAGTCGGGCTCTTGGCGAAGCCGCAGGGCCTCTTGATGCTGCCGGTCGCGGGGTTCGCCGCGCTCGTCGCCGCGCCGACGGGCCTCGGCGCGATCACCCGTCGCGCCGCCGCGATCGGCGCGGCGGCCCTCGTGACGGTGCTCGTCGGCGGCGCGCCGTGGATCCTCGCCGACGGGCTCGCCTGGGTGCAACGCTGCTACCGCATGAATCTCTTCGAGGTGCTGCCCTTCACGACGCTCGAGGCCTACAACGTCTGGTACCTCTTCGGCCTGCTCGCCGAGCGCCGTCCCGTCTACGACATCCTCTCGTCGACGGCCGTCGTCGCCGGCCTGACCCGCGACGCGTGGGGCCGCTGCTTGCTCGCGGCGGCCCTCGTCGCGAGCCTCGCCCTCGCGTGGCGCCAGCGCCGCCGGCCCGCTCTCGCGATCGCGATCTTCGCCGCGCTCTGGCTCTGGAGCGTCTTCGTGTGGCCGACGCGCGTCCACGAGCGCTACATCCTCTACAGCGTCCCGGTGCTGATCGCCCTCGCGGCGTCCGTCCCGCGCTTTCGCCCGGCCGCGGCCGCCGTGCTGCTGCTCGCGACCATGGAGCACGGATGGATGGTGTGGCGCAGCGGACCCACCCTCGGCAGCTTCGACCGGCAGACCGTGCAACGCTTGCACGACGAGCGCTTTCAGGCCTTCTGGAAGGGCCGGCCCGTCACGATCGAAACCGCCAAGCAGGGCCCGAAGCCGGAAGAGTCGACGGCCCTCGCGTTCGGTCGCCATGCGGACGCGCGCCGGAGCACGGCCCGCATCGAGTGGGCGCTCACACTGCTCTCCCTCGGCGCCTACGCGTACGCGGTGGCGGCGGCGGCGACTCTCCCGAAGGCGAACGCGCGATCCCGCGATGACGACCCCGCGAGCGCTGTGATAGCGTCCGCCGGATGCCCGTGATGGCCTCGACCACGCGCCGCGATCTCGTGCTCTGCTGTGCCGTCAGCCTGCTCCTGCTCGGCCTCGTCTGGGCGGAGCCGCGGCCGCTCGACGATCTGTTCATCGCGCTCGCGGGCGGTCGCGACATACTCGCCGGCAAGCTCGGGGCGCCCGACGACTGGTCGTACACGACGGAAGGACGCGTCTGGTTGAACCAGAACTGGGGCAGCCACGTGCTCTTCTACCTGACTCACGCGGCCGCCGGTCCGCACGGGCTCCTCGCCCTCAAGGCCGTCCTCCTCGCGCTCGGCACGTGGTGTCTCGCGGTTGCCGCCCGCGTCCGCGCCGCCGACTGGCCGACGGCGATCCTGATCGCGGCCGCGAGCTTCGCCGCCGGCCGGAGCTACGTCGATCTCCGTCCGAGTCTCGTCGGGCTCGTGCTCGCGACGGCCGTCCTCGCGGCGCTCGCGCGCGCCACGACCCGCGCGGCGTGGCTGTGGGTCGCGGCGGCCCTCGTCGGCGCGTGGGCCAACGCGCACGGCAGCTTCCTCCTCGGCATCGGCCTCCTCGCGCTCTTCACCCTCACCGTCGGCATTGGCACGCCGCGGCTCCTCGGGCCGGCGCTCGGCGCCACCGTGCTTGCCGTCGCCCTCGCCGCCTTCGCCAACCCGTTCGGGCTCGAGAACCTCACGCACCCGTTCGTCGTCGGGTCGAGCGAGCCCTGGCGCACCGTCGCGGAGTGGGTGCCGCTCTTCGCGACCGACGTGAGCACGTTCGGCAGCCGCTGGGAGATCTGCGCCGCCGTCGCCGCGTTCGTCGTGCTCGGGCTCGCGCATCTCCTCGTCGGCCGCGGCGGGTCGACTGCCGACGACGCGCACGAGCGGCCCGCCCGCGGGCTCGTCGTGTTCGACGTCGTCCTCGTGGCCGTGGCCGTGGCGATGGCGGTGCAGGCACGCCGCTTCGTGCCGCTGGCCCTCGTCGCGCTCGCGGCGCCGCTCGCGGCGGAGCTCGCCTGGTGGCAACGGAAGCTCGCCACGGCCTGGGTGATCCGCGTCGTCGCGACGGCGTGCGGGGTCGCCGCGCTCGTCGCCGCTCCCCCGGTGGCGCGTCGATACGCCGCCGGCAATCCCGTCTTCGGGGGGCTGTCGACGTTCGAGCGCATGGTCGACGCGCCGACGTTCCCGGCGGAAGCCGCCGAGTTCCTGCGTGCCAACGGGATCGGCGGTCGCGCGTACGCGGCGTGGGAGTTCGAGGGATTCTTGCGCTGGACCGAGACGCCGGTCACCGTGCTGATCGGCGGCCGCGCGCAGCAGGTCTATGACGAGGCGATCCTCCAACTCCACAAGGATCTCCGCGCTGGCGCCGCGCAGGCAGCCGCCGCGCTGAAGGCGTACCGCGTGCCGCTCGCGATCCTTCCCCTCACCGCGCCGTACTCCCTGCCACTGGGGCAGCTGGTCTACGGTGAAGAGTCGCCGTGGGTGTACATCTATTGTGACGGACGTCACGTCGTGCTCGCCGACACGTCCCACCCGGACCTCGCGGAAACCGTGGCATCCCTCCAGGCGGACACGCTCCGCTACCCGACGCCCGCGATCGCGGCGACGAGCCGCATGATGTACCTAGCGTCGCCGAAAACCGGCGCCGAGCTCGACACCATGCGCGCGGCCGCGGAGGAAGCGGCGCGCCTCGCGCCGACCTCTCTCGCGTACGCCGTGATCGGCGACATCGCGGTTTCCAGCCGGGCGTCGACGGCACCGACGCGACAGTATCTCGCCGAGGAGCGCGAGCGCCTGGCGCAGCTCGCGGCGACCGAAGGCGAAACCTACGCTCTAGCGCAGGCCCGCATCGCGGTCGCCCGCATCGCGGTCGTGCTGGTCGGCCGCATCGTCGACCCGGAAGGCCAGCAACGCGCGAAAGAGGAGCTGGCGCTCCGCCAGGGCGACATCAGGACGATGCTCACGACCTGGGCGTACGGCTGGGATCCGAGCGTCTACTGAGCCTCGTCGGGCCCGAAGCCCGGCAAGCAGGGCGCGATGCGCCACCCCGCGGGGATCACGCGCGGCGGGCGCGTTGATTCGCGAGATCCAGGTCGCCGAGCCCGTCGTCGCCGACCTTCCGTCCGAGCAGCACCTCGAGCGGATCGCGGAGGTCGTCGACGTATCCGAGCGCGTACGCGCCCCGCGCGTATCCCATGAGGCGGAGGAGCGGCTCCGGAAAGGTGCGCGCCACGTCGTGGGGCACGGCGAGGTACTGGTTTTCCTCCTGGCGGAGCCAGCTGCGCGCGTAGGTGATGTTGATCCCGTAGCGGGTTTCGTTCGACCGGTTGGCGCCGCCGCCGTGGTAGATCGACCCGTTGTAGAAGACGACCGACCCCGCCGGCATCTCGACGGCCTAGCAATCCTCCTGGGTGAACTGGTGGCGTCCCTCGAGATGATTGCTGCCCGGGATCACGCGCGTCCCCCCGTTCTCGGCCGTGAAGTCCGACATCGCCCAGATCGTGTTGCACTGGACCTCGTAGCCCTTCGGGAACGGAAAGAAGTCGAACGCCCACTGGTCGCGGTGGATCATCTGTCCCGGCTCGCCGGGTCCGATCGCGATCACCTGCGTGAGATGCAGGTGGAAGCTCGTCGCGTCGACGAGCGACGCGCGGGTCGCGGCGAGCGCGAGCGGGTGCATCACGAGCTCGCGGCAGGTCGCCGAGCGCAACAAGAGGCCGCCGGTCCGCTTCGTGCGCTTCCCCGCGAACTCGTCGCCGCCGAAATCGGTCCGGTCGATGTACGGCGCGAGCTCGGCATGCGCGCGCTCCATCGTGGAGCGCGGCACGAGGTTCTCGACGATGACGGCGCCGTCGCGCGCGAGGATCTCGGCGACGCGCTCGCCGGTGGTGTCCGCGGAGAGGCGTTCGATGGGCATGGCGCGAGGTAACGCCTTCGGCGCGACTGGGTCAAGGTATTCGGCGGCGGTTGGGCCGGTTCGATGCGCGTCAGGGATGCACTCCTACCCTCGCGGGGTCGCTGGTCCCGGCGCGTAAAGCCCGCCGGCACCATGGCTTGCGTAATACGCGAGCTGACCGCTCGCCGGAGCGATCCCTGACGCGCATCGAACCGCCCCACGACCGGGCGGGCTCGGCCCGTGGACAGAGGCGTGCACCTGAGGCAGGACGTCGAGCCGAGCATGCGGCGCATCTTCGGCGTCATCGCCCTCCTCGGCCTGGGCTTCGCGATCGTCACCCTGCATGCGCTCGAGGGGCGCGAGGTCGTCGTGCTCCGCACCGCGGAACCGGACGGAGGCGAGCGCACGACGCGGACGTGGATCGCCGACGACGCGGGGGCCGCGTGGGTGGAGGCCGCGACACCGGAGCGCCCCTTCCTGCGCGACCTGGAGCGCGACCCGACGGTTCGACTGGAGCGCAACGGACGGCCGCTGCGGTGCGCGACGACCGTCGCGCCCAATCCCGACGGCCACCGGCGGATTCGCGACCTCCTCGCCGCCAAGTACGGCTGGGCCGACTGCTGGATCGCGATGGTCGCCGACACCGAGCGCTCGCTCGCGGTGCGGCTCGACTGTTCGCCCGACCCGGACGGACGCGCCGGATGAGCGATCGCGCCTGGTACTTCGCCTACGGCTCCAACATGCAGCCGGCGACCTTCGCGGGCCGGCGCGGCATCACGCCGTCGCGCGCCGTCGCCGCGCGTGCGCCCGGGTGGCGCCTGGTTCTCGACAAGACCCCGCTCGTCCCGGTCGGCGCGTCGTTCGCGAACCTCCGCGCCGACGCCGAGGCCTTCGCGTGGGGCGTGGCATACGAGATCGGCGCCGACGACCTGGCGCACGTCGACCTCACCGAGGGCGTGCTCATCGGCAACTATGCGCGCGTCGAGATCGACGTGCACCCGATCGACGTGAGCGGACCGACGCGCGCGTTCACGCTCGTGTCGGACAAGCGCTCCGACGACCTCCAACCTTCGGACCGCTACATGGCCCTCCTGATCGAGGGTGCCCTGACCCACGGACTCCCCGACGAATGGATCGCGATGCTGCGCGCGATCCCGACGTGCGCCGAGAGCCCCGAGGCGGTCGCGGGCCGCCGCCTCGTCGACGCGGGCCTCGCGGCGATGCGCCGGCGCCGCGACTGACCGCCTACTGTAACCGATCCGACGCGAGCAGCGCCGCGTCCTCGGCGCTGCCGTCATCCACCCCGAGCAGATCGACGCCGGCGCGCGCGAAGCGCCGCGCCGCCGCGGCTGGGCGCGGATCGCGCTCGGAAGCGAGGGCCCACGCGGCGTGGTCGGTCAACAGCGCGAGCGCTAGCGTGCGGCCGAGCGTGAGCGCGAAGCGCCGGGCGCCCGTCTCTACGTGCTCGCCGCCGCGGCTGCTCGCGTCGGTGATCCAGCGCTCGGCGTGCTCCATCGCGGCGACGGCGGTCGCGGCCGGCGCGCGCAGGCTCGCCTCGGACGCCGCGCGCTCCGCGAGCCGGCGGACCTCGCGGCCGAACACCGGGAGCGCGTCGGCGCGTGAGATGGCGCGAAGGGCGTCCAACGCGAGCACGTTGGTCGTGCCCTCCCAGATCGAGAGCACCTGCGCGTCGCGCAGGATCTCCGGGAGGCCCGTGTCCTCGACGTACCCTGCCCCGCCGAACGCCTCGAGCGTCTCGCTCGCGCCGGCGACGGCCTGGCGCGCGGTCGTGAGCTTCATGAGCGGCTGGAGGAGCCGGAGCAACGCCGCCTCGTCCTCGGTGATGACGCCCGTCTCCTCGCGGCCGAGCAGCGCGACGCCGTGGAACGCGAGGTGGAACGCCGCCTCGTGCTCGGCCTGCATGCCGGCGAGCGTGTCGACGTGCAGCGGCTTCTGCGCGAGCGGCGCGCCGAACGCGACGCGGCGGCCGGCGTAGTCGCGCGCGAGCGCGATGCCCCGGCGGAGGCTCGCCACGGAGCAGACCGCGTTCCACGTGCGGGTGATGTTCAGCATCGGCGTGATGTTCCGGACGCCGTCGGTCAGCCCCGCGACCGGGATCGCGAGCGTGCCGTCGAGCGTGAGCTCGGCCGTCGGCACCATGCGCGTCCCGAGCTTGTCCTTGAGGCGGTTCACCGAGATGCCGTTCAGCTTCCCGACCGCGTCGCGCGTCTCGACGAGGAAGAGCGCGAGCCCGCGGCCGCCGGGGCCGGCACCTTCCGGACGCCCGAGCGTGAGGGCGACATCGGCGGTGATCGCCGACGTGAACCACTTGGTGCCGTACAGCCGCCAGCCTTCGGGGGTCTGCCGCGCCACCGTCTCCGAGAGCCCGACGTCGGAGCCGCCGGTGCGCTCGGTCATCCACTGACCCGACGTCCACGCGCGATCGAGGTCACGCGACGCGAGCCGCGCGACGATGCGATCGCGGAGCGCCGGCTCAGCCGTCACCTCGAGGGTTCGGGCGCAGCCGTCGGTCATGGCGAGCGGGCACGTATACACCTTCGAGGACGGCGCGAAGAGGTAGACGAGCGCGAACTGATGGAGGCGGGAGTACTCGCCCGACGCCCGCTCGTACGCGGTCGCGATCAACCCCTCTTCCACCGCGGCGCGCCCGAAATGCTTCCACGCCTCGGGGACGACGATCTCGTCGACGCGGTTCCCCCAGGGATCCCACTGCACGAGCTCGGGCTCCTCGCCGTACGATGCGGTCGCCGCGGCGAAGAGATCCCCGGCAGCGCGAGCGCCCATGCGCGCGAGCGACGGCGTCATGCGCACGAGCGTCTCGGCCGGCACGCGCCGGCGGAGGAAGCTCTGGAGCACGCGGTCGCCGTCGAATTGGTTTCCGAGCTCGGGCGGGGTCTGGAAGAACGGCATGCGGGGGTCCTCCTGGGCACGTCGTCGCCGTGCCGACCGCGCGACAGTATGCCGCGCGCCCCCGATGCTCAACCGTCAACCCGCCGTGTCGCGCCGTACCCGCCGCTCGAGCAGCTGGTCCTCGATCACCGGAATCAGGTCGGTGATCGTCGAGTCCTCGTAGCGCCCCGACGTGACCTCCTCGATCTCGGGCACCTGGCTCTCGGGCACCACGTGGTTCACGTAGAACGATCCCTCGCGGCCGCCGCTCCCGGGCAGGACGACGACGAACATGTTCTGGAGCTGGCCCGTCAGGATGAGGGTATCCAGCAAGAGGTTGATGCGATCGAAGTCGCTCGGGCTCTGGCCGTAGCCGCCGAGGAAGTACGCGACCGGGAACGTGCGGTCGGTGCGGTGGAACGCGGGGGGCCGGTAGACGAGGACCTCGCGCGTCGGCACCGGACCACCGCCGGTCGCGAGCGACGGCGAATCGATGGTCGCGTTGATCAGATCACCGCGCAGGTCGGCGTCCGGGAAGTCGACGTCGAAATCGAAGTCGTCGAGATCGATGTCGATGCCGCCGGAGTCGCCGCCGGGTCCTTCGAAGCCGTCGGGGAAGCTCTCGTTCAGATAACCGAGCAGCGACAACAGCCGCTGCCACACCGTGTCCTCGCCGCAGGGGTTGCCATCGAAAAGATCGTCGGGATCGACCTTGGCGACGCCGATGTGGCCCGCGTCGTAGCGCACGAGTCGGAACTGGTCCGCGACGTCGGGCAGATCGCCGCAGTTGCCGCCGGCGAATCCTTCCTGCACCGCGACGGTGAGCCCCTTCTCGCGCAGCACCCGCACGAGGTTGTCGTAGTGGCGCGCGAACCCGAATTCGTCCTCGGTGCCGACGTCCATGTAGATGCGCTGGCTCGCGATCGTCGCGGTGTCGGTTGCCGCGATGCGCGTCGTCGGGTCTTCCGCGAGCACGTTGGCGCGATCCGGGTCGTAGTCGAACTGGCCGTTCCCCTCGCCGAAATCGGCGGTGCCCGCGACCCCGTCGAGCCCCACGTCCTCGAACGTCTCGCCGGCGTCGAAGACGAGATTCGCGTTCCCGTCCGTAAAGGGCTCGGAGAAGTTGATCACGAGCCCGTCGCCGACGTCGAAGACGCCGTCGCCGTTCAGGTCGACGAGCTCGCGGCCGCCGATCAGCTGGCCGGCGACGCCGCCCGAGATCGACTGCGCCGTCCCACCCGCCATCAACAGCACGTCGACGGGCTCCGTCGGCGCCTCGTCGGTCTGCCGGAGGCCGTCCTCGTTC
The DNA here is from genome assembly GCA_036781285.1 of Thermodesulfobacteriota bacterium. Classification (GTDB taxonomy): domain Bacteria; phylum Desulfobacterota; class Binatia; order UTPRO1; family UTPRO1; genus UTPRO1. Next base: position 17,423 of record DAIQBH010000068.1, read on the forward strand.
CCATCGCCGCCGTCGAGGAAGCCCCGCGGATCGGCGGTGAGCGTGAACGTGTCGAAACGATCGTCGCGGAGACGCGCGGCCGGCTCCGAGTCCGACGCGAGGTAGAGCCGCGACGGATCGGGATGGTGCAGGAACGGATTGCCGAACGCCAACACCAGGTCGTGGAGCTGGCTGATGCGCGAGTCGCGATCCGGATACGGCGGCAGATGATCGAAGGTGAAGTCGGAGCCGACGGCGCGCGGGATCTCGACCTGACTCTTCACTTCGAGGTTGTCGTCGATGCTGTCGCGCAGGAGCTGCTGGAGATCGACGGGGCCGCCGAGCGCGCCGATCGTCGAGAAGATGTCGCGATGCTTGGTGCCGAGATTCAGGGCGCCGTACGCGCCCATCGAGACGCCGGCGATCGCGCGGTAGGTGCGGCCCTCGGTGAGCGCCGGCGGCGGACCTTGATTGCCGCCGCCGTCGTCATCACCGTCATCACCCCCGCCCCCGCCGCCGCACGCGGCGAGGAACGCGAAAAGGATGACCCAGGAGACACGGTACGACCGGCGCACGAACGATGCAGTGATGGTCATATGAGTGGCCGCACATTGCAGGATCCGCGCCAGGCGCGCGCGATCGCAACATACCGGCGCGGCGCGCGATCGCGCGACCGGAGCCGCGCGATCGCTGCAATTCCTACAGCGCGCTCAGGCCGCCGGTGCAGGAATGTTCTTGTAGCTGTTGAGACGGTTGTAGAGCGTCTTCAGGCTGATGCCGAGGATCTTGGCTGCCTGATCCTTGTTGCCCTCACACGCGTCGAGGGTCGCGAGAATCAGCCGCCGCTCGGCGTCGGCGATCGAGCTCCCGACCTTCACCTGAAGGATCGCGTCGCCGCCGGCCGCGACCTCGGCCGCGGCGGCGCCGATCGGACCCGAGTCGGGCAGCTGCTGCGGCCCGATCTCGTCGTCCGCCAGGATGAACGCGCGGTGCATGACGTTCTTCAGCTCGCGCACGTTGCCGGGCCACCGGTAGTTCCGCAGACGCTCGAGCGCGGAACGCCCGAGGCGCTTCCGCGTGCCCTCGTCCTTGTTGAGATCGGCGAGGCAGGCCTCGGCGAGCAGATCGATGTCACCCGCGCGCTCGCGGAGCGGCGGCAGCGAGATCGGGAAGACGCGCAGCCGATACAGCAGGTCCTCGCGGAACTTCTGGTCGACGACCGCCTGGTGCGGGTCGCGATTGGTCGCCGCGATGACACGCAAGTCCACCGGCAGCTCCTGCTCGCCGCCGACGCGCGAGAAACGCCCCGTCTCGAGCACGCGCAGGAGCTTCACCTGGAGCTCGAGGGGCATCTCGGTGACCTCGTCGAGGAAGAGCGTGCCGCCGTTCGCGCGCTCGATGTAGCCGCGGTGCATGCGGTCGGCGCCGGTGAAGCTGCCGCGCTCGTGCCCGAAGAGCTCGCTCTCGATGAGGTTCGGCGCGATCGCGCCGCAGTTGATGACGACGAACGGCCGCTTCCGGCGGCGGCTGAGCTTGTGGACGCTCTCCGCGACGAGCTCTTTGCCGGTGCCGCTCTCGCCCTGGATGAAGACCGTGGCGTTGCTCGGCGCGACGCGCTGGATCTGCTCGTACACGGTCTGCATCACCGGCGAGCCGCCGATCAGGGCACCGAAGCGGCCGAGGCCGCGCAGCTCGGCGCGGAGACCCTCGATCTCGTCGGTCATGTCGCGGCGACGCGCGACGTTCACGAGGATCGCACGAAGGCGCGGCAGGTCGACCGGCTTCGTCAGGTAGTCGGACGCCCCTTGCCGGAGGGCGTCGATCGCGTTGTCGAGCGTCGCGTGGCCGGAGATGACGATCATCTCGGGCGCGCCCGGACCTTCCACGGCGGAGAGCAGCTCGAGGCCGTTGCCGTCGGGCAGCGTCAGGTCGACGAGGACCACGTCGGGGATGCGCACGCGGAAGATTGCATGCGCGTCCGCGAGCGACCCGGCGGTCTCCACGGTGAAGCCTTCACCGCGGACGAGCTCCGCCATGGCCGCCTGAAAATCGGGGTCGTCGTCGACGATGAGAACACTCGGCATGGGTGGTGTTTCCGGGCGATTCTCTATCGCATCCGGCGACGCATGTGCGAGCCCAGTCATAGTACGACTCCATCGTTGTGAAAGGGGGTTAGAGTATGCGCGTCACGACGTCACGCGTGACGGCAGGCTTCGTCGAGCGTCTGGGTGAGCACGCTCACCTGAATCGGCTTCACGAGATATGCATACGCTCCGGCTTCGCGCGCGCGGCGGCCGAGATCGTCCTCCTCGATGCCCGTCATCAAGATCACCGGCGTCCCCGGACGCATCTCGCGGACCTTCGCGAGCAGGTTGTAGCCGTTGCCCGGCATCCCGATGTCCGAGAGCACGACGTCGACGGGACCGTCCTCGATACGCGCGAGAGCACCCGTCACGTCGCCGGCCTCCTTGGCCTCGTAGCCCTGCGCCGACAGCACCGCGATCAGGGCGGCCCGGAGAGGGATGTCGTCTTCAACGACGAGAACGGTCGGCAAGCAGCGCAATCCTTGGGCGATGCTGAGCAAGGGGCGCGCCACGAATTCCCCAGAAGAATTTTACTCAAACCGCTCTCCGCCGTTGCAAATGTTGCATGCCTTGTAAGTCCTACCCGCCTTGCCTACCGGTGCGCGCTCTGGTCTTAACGAGGCACCATGCACGGGCCGATCGGGGGGCGCGCGAACACATGGCGCTCCGTCCTTCCGATGTCGCTCGGCCTCGCTGTCGCCGCGCTCGGGACGCTTCTGATCGCAGGAGCGGGCGCCGGCCGCACGGGCGTTCCCTCGACCGGCGCAGCACTCGGCTTCGTGGTGCTCGGGCTCGCGCTCGCGGCGGAAGCGCGCGGCCATCGCGGCGTCGCCGCGATCCTCGCCCTCGCCGTGCTGCTCGGCGCGGGCGCGGCCCTCTGGCATCACGAACGCCTCGGGCCGCTCGCCGCAGCCGCGGCAGCGCCCGGCCACGACGCGACGGGAGGGCCGGCGACGAGCACGACGGTCGCGGGTGCGCTCGCGGCGATCGCCCTTCTCGTCGGCGGCGCGAGCGCGACCGGCACCCTCCTCGGCATCGGCGTCCTCGTCCTCGGCGCCCTCGGTCTCACGGGCCGGATGCTCGAGCTCCAGTCGACCTTCGTCGGTACGATGCCCTGGCTCGCGGCGCTCGGTTGCACGCTCCTCGGGCTCGGGCTCGCGTTTCGCATCGGATCGCCGCCGCGCCCCGGCACCGATCTGGCCGCGCGGTACACGCCGCACGCGGCGGGCGCGACGTGCCTGCTCGCGACGGTGCTCTTCTGGCAGTCGCTCGTCGCGCATCAACGCGGCGAGCTCCAGCGCGTGGTCGAGATGACCGCGGTCGGATCGCTCGCCGAGCTCGGCGCGTTCACGACGAGCGTCACGCGTGCCCTCAGCCACATCGCGGAGGAGTGGAACGCCGCCGGACGGCTGCCCGCTGCGCAATGGCGATACCAATGCCGGCTCGTGCTCGAGCGCCTCGGCGGACCGCGTACCGTGGAATGGATCGACGACGCCTTCGACGTCGCCTACGTCGTGCACCCGGGACGCACCTCCGTCGGGGCGACCCGGATCTCGAGCGACCCCGCGCCCGCCGTCGACGACGCCGGCCGGAAGGCGCTTCTCGCCGCCCGCGCCTCGCACGCGCCGGTCGCGACGCCCACCTTCACCGCCGAGCCCGACCGCGCGTCCTTCCGCCTCGTCGTGCCCCTCTTGCGGCGCGGCGAGCCCGACGGGTTCGTGTCGGCGCGTTTCGCGATCGACGAGATGCTCGACGATCTCCTCGCCACGCGCATCCACGATTACGTGATCATGGTCTTCGAGGGAGACCGACAGATCTACGGTCCGCGGGCGAGCGCAGGCCCCCCTTGCACCTGGTGTCGGCCCTACACGTTCGACCTGCCGGGCGGACGCAGTTGGGAGGTGCGCGTCCAGCCGTCGGCCGAGCTCCGCGAGACCATCGAGACCTCCTTTCCGCAGATGATCCTGATCTCGGGCGTGCTGATCTCGATCTTGCTGACGGCGATGCTCCAGCTCCTCGCCCGCGAGCGGCGCGGCGCCCGTGACCTGGCACGCGCGAACCGCGCCTTGCACGACGAGGTCGTCTCACGCCGCACTGCCGAGGACGAGATCCGCACGTTGGCGACGGAGCTCGAGCAGCGGGTCCGCGACCGCACCCGCGAGCTCGCGACGTCGAACACGGCGCTCCGGAACGAGAACGCGCTCCGCCAGCGGACCCAGGCCACGCTCGAGTCCGCGAATCAGAACCTCCGGCACTTCGCCTCGTTCGTGTCGCACGAGCTGCGCCAGCCGCTCGCCACGATGGCGCTCTGGTCCGAGCTCCTCGAGACGAACCCCGAGGTGGGCCTCAACGAGAAGGGGCGCGGCTACCTGAAACAGCTGCGCGCGGCGATCGACCGCATGACGGGCTTTCTCGAAGCGCAGCTCCGTCTGGCGCGCGTTACGTACACCCAGCCGACGCTCGAAGAGGACGTCGACGTGGCGGCGCTCGTCCGCGAGGTCGTCGGCGACGGGACGCTCGGCCTCGCCGCGGCGGGCGCGACCATCGAGATCGGCGACCTTCCGACCGTCCACGCCGACAGCGCGCAGCTGCGACAACTCTTCCGCAACTTGCTCGAGAACGCGGTGAAGTATCGCCGGCCCGGCACGCCGCTCTTCGTGCGCATCGAAGGTCAGATCACGAGTCGCGAACAGTCGCGCTACTGCGAGATCCGCGTGAGTGACAACGGCCAGGGCTTCGCCGAGCACGACGCCGAGAAGATCTTCGATCTCTTCGAGCAGCTCCCGGGCCGGAAGAGCAGCGGCGCCGGTTCGGGCGTCGGGCTCGCGATCTGTCGCCGGATCGTAGAGCACCACGGCGGAACGATCCGCGCGGAAGGCACTCCAGGCTCGGGTGCGACGTTCATCATCGACCTCCCGCTCGAACGCTGCGAAGGCCGCGATCCCGATCAGGAGGTCGGCGAGGTGATCCGGGCCTGATCCCTTCAGGGGGCGCGGCGATCGAGCGCGCGCACCCGCGTCGCCGCCTTCGCGGCTTCCGGCGCCTTCGGATGCTCGGCGACCACGCGGTCGAACGCGCGGCGCGCCTCGCTGACGTTGCCGAGCTCGAGGAACGCGATCCCGCTCGCGAGCCCCGCGGCCGGAGCGAAGGAGCTGCGCGGCGCGCGCTGCTGCACGTCCGTGAACGCCAGGATGGCCTGATAGAACTGCCCGAGCTGCATGTACGCCTGACCCATCCAGTAGTGCGCCCCGGCGACGGAAGGCGAGCCGTGCTCGGCACGGATGAAATCCCGGAGCACGCGAATCGCGTCCTCGTATTCCCCCGCGCGCACGAGGTCGATGCCGCGGCGATAGGCCGCCGGCACCTGACGCGACGATTCACGGCGCAGCCCGTCGAGGTCGAGCTCGGGTGCGATCTTCGGTGCCGGCGTCGGCGTCGTGGCCCGCGGCGTCGTCGTCGCGTCCGGCACGCGGGTCTCGACGGGCTCGCCGACGTCCTTCGTCTGTTTTCGCGTGCTGCCGTTGACGCGCTTTCCGAGGGTCGCGAGACGGTCTTCGAGGTCCCGGATCCGCCCCTCGAGGGTCGTCACGGTCTCGCGCAGCCGCTACTGCTCACGTTCCATCGTATCCGTGCGGGCCCGTAGCGTGTCCCCCTCCCCCGCCGCCCACACCCAACCGATCGTTCGCCCTCGGACCCGCATGCGCGGCCGCGGAGACTACCGGGCGATCCCCGGAACGACAACGGCACGCCGTCCAGACCGGACGACGTGCCGTCGTCACGAGCGCCGACCCCCGCCAACGCTCGTGTCCCTCCAATACTTCCCTGCTACGACGCGTTCCCCGCGCCCTGGCTCATCTTGATCTGGAGATCCTCCCAGAGGACCGCCTTCACGCCCTTCGTCGCGCGCGCGGTCGTCGCCGCCGTGACGCGGGCCGCTTCGTTCGGGACCGTGCCCGTCAGCCGTACCACCCCCGCCTTCACGTCGACGTCGATCGCGTCACCCGTGACCGCCTGCCGCCGCTCGAGCGCCTTCTCGACCGCCGTCGCGATGTCCTCGTCCTTCGCGGCAACGGCTTCCTGCTTGGACTCGGCGACGACCTGGAGGTCGTTGTTCACGGCCTTCACGCCGTTCACCTTGCGCGTCTCGGCCTCGGCGGCGGCCTTCGCCGCCGCCGTCGGCACCACGCCGAAGAGCGTCACGCGGCCATCGGCCGTATCGACGTTGATGTCGAGCGCCGGTGTCTCGCTGTTCGCGAGGAGCCGGAGCTTGGTCGCGGACGTGATCCACGCGTCATTGACCGTGTCGCCGGCCTTCGCACCGCCCGTCTCGATGCGATCGCGCGTCTGCTGTCCGACCTCGACGTCGGCGACCTGATCGCCGCCCTTCACCTCGGTCGCGACGCGCCGCACGCCCGGCACCGCCGCCGCGGTCGTGATGGCGCGGAGGTGCGTCGTCATCGACGGCGTCTCGCCGGCGAGCAGCACGACGCCCTTGTTGACCGACTGGACCTTGATCCCGCTCGAGCTGAGCGCGCGATCCTTCGCAAAGGCGTCGTTCACGCCCTGCGTGATCTGGTCGTCCGCCTTTTCGACCGCCACCTCCTTCGCCGCCGGCACGACCTGGAGCAGGTTCTTCACCTCGGTCACACCGTCGATCTTCGCGACGGCATCGCCGGCCGTCTTCTTCTCGGCGTCGCTCCGCACTTTGCCGTGCAGCGTGATGCGGCCGTCGACCGTGTCGACGTTGATCGCCGTGGCGCTCACGTCGTCGGTCGTGAGCAGCGCGATCTTTGCCTTGGTCGTGATCCAGGGATCCGTCGGCGCGGCAAACGCCGCCGGAGTGCCCATCGTCGTCAATGCGGCCAGTGCGAGCGCCGCCATGGTGGTCTTTCTCACGTGTGTTCCCTCCTCAGTAAGTGGTTCCGCAAGATTCGATCGATGTGAAAGATGGTCGCGTGGCGCGCGCTACGAACGAGTCAGCGGCGCACGGCCGGTGAGAAACGCGACCAACAGAAAAATGATCGCGACCGAGACGAGCACGTAGCCGACCTCCGCAGAGAGTCCGGCGACACCCTGGGCGCCCAACAAGGCGGCCACGAGGGCGACGACGAAGAATATCAACGCGTAGTGGAGCATGGCGCATCCTCCTTTCACCGATCGCGGCGCTCTCCGCCCGCGAAGCTCGAGAAGACGGAGTGCGAGAAGCATGCCGGCCGTTCGTTTCCGCAAATCGGCGGCTTGCACGGCCGAGTAGAGTTTCCGTTTTTTCGTGTCTGCAAATTTCTGCGCAGCGGATGTAAACGGTGCGCAAGACTACGAGGTGGGAGCCGGCGAGCGAGGTT
>DAIQBH010000069.1:0-24480 GCA_036781285.1 Thermodesulfobacteriota bacterium
GCCGCCTGCAACCCGGCGCCGATGGTGACGCCGACCGCGACGCCGGGCGGGCCGACGCCGACGCCCACGCCGACCGCGCTCCCGACGGCGACCGCTACCTCGACCGCCGGCGTTCCGACGCCGACCGCGACCGCGACCCCGGATCCGTGTGCCGGCTTCGCTGACACCTTCCCCGGCGGCAGCCTCGATCCGAGCTGGACCGTCTACAATCCCGGCCTCGTGCAGATCGACGTCGGCAGCGGCGCGCTCTCGCTCACGCCGACCATGACCGGCGGAGCCAACATCTGGTTCAACGACGGCGAGGGACCGCTCGTCTACAAGACGATCACCGGCGACTTCACCGTCACGACCGTCGCGCACGCCGAGGATCCCGCGAATCCGGGGAACCCGCCGCCCACGCAGTTCCGTCTCGGCGGGCTGCTCGTGCGCGATCCCGGCGGCACGCCGGGCGACCGCAATTCGGCGCACGTCGCGCTCGGTGCGGGAGACTTCGCGAACCCGATCGCGGTCGAGGACAAGACGACCGTCGCCTCGTCCAGCGACTACCTCTTCTACCCGATCGCGTCGGCCGACATCGAGCTCCGCATCACGCGGAGCGGGTCGACGATCGGCCTGTACTACCGCGCGATCGGCGCCGGCTCGTGGACGCTCGCGCGCGCGCACGCGCACCCCGAGATGCCGGCGACGGTGCAGGTCGGGATGATGGTCTACTCGTTGAATGCCCCGGTTGGCATTCGCGTGACGTTCGACGAGATCGCCTGCACGAGCCCCTGACGCGGTGACGACCGTCTGGCAGCCGTTCGATCGCTTCCTCGCCGGCGAGCTGCCACTCGAGGAATTGTTGGAGTGGATCGCCGGCACGCCGGCGCTGGCGGACCTGCTGGCACCCGCCGAGCTCGAACGATTGCGGACCATCGATCCCGCTGCACCCGGGGCCTTCCGCGACGCGACGGTGCACGTCACCGTGATCTACGAGGCGCATCGTCCGGGACGGCTCGATCGCGACCGCGCCGAACGGATCGCGGAGGGCATGCTCGCGGGGGAGATTGATCCCGCCGCCGGGACGCGTGCGCTCGCGCGGCTGCGAGCGCACGGCGCCGAATGGATTCCCGACGCGTTCACCGGTCTCGCCGCGGCGCTCGACGATCTGCCGGCACCTTCGGACGATCCGCTCGCGGACGCGCCGGGGTTTGCGACGCGTGTCGGCGCGGCGCTCGAAGTCGGCCGCCGACTGAGGGCTCCGGCGCTGGTCGCGGCGCGCCGTCTGCTCGAACGGTTGAAGGACTAGAAAGATCGGGAGCGTGTGCGCAGGCTCGGCCGTCGCCGGCTCACCTCGCGTACCTGGCGGACGTCACTGGACGGCGAATCCCGAGTAGCCGTTCGCCGCGCTGTCTCGGCACAGCGCCAGGTAGCTCTGGAGCCCGAGGTAGTGGAGCAGCTGGCGCGGTTTTCCCGGGACGTTGGCGCCCATGTACCAGGAGTCCGCCAGCGGCAGCAGGGTGCCCGCGGCGAGGCCGTTCAAGTGCTCGGTCCATGCGTTCGCCGCCGCCGGGGTGGCCTCGATCCGCCGGTGGCCCTGATCGCGGAGCCAGCAGAGGCAGTCGACGAGCCAGTCGCCCTGGAGCTCGGCGCAGGTCGGGCCGTTGCAAAAGGAAGTCGGGCTCTGCGGACCGTAGAGCATCAAAAGATTGGGGAAGTCGGGAACGCCGACGCCGAGGTGGGTTTTCACGCCGGTGCTCCAGGTGTCCTTCAGCGTCCGGCCCGAGAGCCCGCGGATGTCGATCTGCGTGAGGCCGCCGGTGCTGGCGTCGAAGCCGGTCGCGAGGACGAGGACGTCGAGCCCGTGATGACGCGTACGCGTGCGGACCCCGGTCGCGGTGATCTCCTCGATCGGGTCTGCGCGCACGTCCACGAGCGTGACGTTGTCCTGATTGAAGACCTCGAAGTAGCGCTGTTCGAGCGAGGGGCGCTTCGCGCCGAAGGGATGCGGCGACGCCATCGGCGCGAGCATGTCGGCGATCGCGGGATCGGCGATGCGCGCCCGGGTCTTGTCGCGCCAGAACTCGTAGGCGAGCCGGTTCGCGGTCCGGTCGGCGTTGATGTCCGGAAAGGTGCCGCCCCAGAAGTGGAAGCCGCCCTTCTGCCAGGCGGCTTCGAAGATCGCCGTCCGTTCCTCGGGAGGGACTGCCAGCGTCGCGCGCTCGTCCGGGACGATGTCGAAGAGGCCGCCGCCCGAGAGCGCGCGCCGGCGGAACCACTCCGGGTAGTGCGCCTTCATCGCGCGGTTCGCTTGCGCGTCGTAGGTGCGCTGCTGCATCGGCAGCGCCAGGTTCGGCGTCCGCTGGAAGACGGTGAGATGCGATGCCACCGGGCCCGCTTCTTGGATTACCTGGACGCCGCTCGCACCGGTGCCGAGCACGCCGACGCGGCGGCCGCGCAGCTCCAATCCGTCCTGCGGCCAGTGCGCGGTGTGGAAGCACGGCCCGGCGAAGCGCTCGAGGCCGGGAAGGGCGGGCACGTACGCCTTCGACGCGAAGCCCGTGCACGGGATGAGGAAGCGCGTGCGAACGGTTGCGCCGCCGGCGCACGTGATCTCCCATTCGTCCGCCGCGGCGTCGAAGCGCGCCGCGGTGACGCGCGTGTCGAATCGGATGTCGCGCGAGAGATCGAGCGTGCGGTCGACGTGCGCGAAGTAGCGTCGCAGCTCGTCCCAGGCCGGGAAGCGCTCGCTCCAGCTCCAGCCGCGCCAGACCTCTTCGAGCGAGAGCTCGTAGTTCGGGACGTGCGAGTCGACGCGCGCGCCTGGGTAGCAGTTCCAGTACCAGACGCCGCCGAGGCCGGCGCCGGCCTCGTAGAGTCGGACGCGGAAGCCGCGCTGCCGGAGGCGATGGAGCTGGTAGAGGCCGCTGAAACCGGCGCCGATGATCAGAGCGTCCAGCACGCGCGCGACAGTACTCCGATCCGCTCCACGCTGTAAGCCTGCGCGACGATCGTGATCGAGGGCGACGCGAGGGACACGAGAGCCGAGATCTGAAAGCGCATGGGGTGCTCCTTTCGGCGATTCATCAATCGCCCGCGATTCCCCGCCGGTCTCTGCCGCGCGGCCGCCGTCACGTGCCCGCGTCCAGCGGGGGCCGTTTTTTCGAGACTGGATAGATCGTGGCGTCGGCGTAGATCGAGAAGAACAATCGGCTGAGATCGTGGCAGGTGGCGTCGAAGTAGCAGTTGTAGACGCGGATGTGATCGCCGTAGCTGAACGGCTGGCTCTGGAAGTACCGGTCGGGGATGTCGCCGCGGAAGAACGCGTGCACCTTCTGGTCGAACGCCCTGAAGTGGACGCGCAGGACGGTGCTCCGTTCCATGGCGAGCCCGAGCGCGCAGACGACGAGCACGCTCCCGAGCGGCAGCGCGGCGCGGTTCGACGCGAGCAGGCGGAGGAGCAGCGCCGCGGCGAGCACGGCGAAGAAGAACACGAGGAAGCCTGGCGCACGCACCGGGAAGAAGAGCGCCCGGATGCCCATCTGAAGGAGGTCGTGCCGGAGGAACAGCAGGACGCAGGCGCTCACGACGAACACCGCGGCCAATCGAGCCACCGGTGATCCGGCGCGCACGGGCGCCGGCGCGTCGGTGTGCGCCGACCGCGCGCCCGGCCGTGACATCAGCGAGCCGGCGAGCGCCAGGACGCAGGACGCCGCCAGGAGGACGGCGACCGCGATCGGATAGGCGACGTACGTCGTCGCGCGCTCGCGCGTCGGGACGACGCCGAGCTCGACCGGTATCTGCGCGAGGAACGCGCGCGCTGCGGCGGTGCCGTGGAACGGCGCGAGCAGCGCGGGCGCGGAGCGCGCGAGGGCTGCGTCGTAATTCGGAGGAGCCGTGAGGACCTGGAGCGTCCCGACCACCAGCACCCACGCGACGAGCGGCCCCGCGACCGCCCACCCACGGGACGCCGTCGTCGTGCCGGCGACGGCGCGCCCGCCGAGCGCGAACGCGAGAGCCGGGACGGCGGCGCCCGCCAGCATGATCCCGAGGAAGAGCGACGACAGCGGGTGCACGACGTGCGCCAGGACCGCGGCCATGAGGAAGACCACGCCGGGCGCCGTCGTCCGGGACGTCGCGCCGGGCGGCTCGTCGACGATGCCGCTCGCCTCGAGGTAGGCGCGCCAGGCGATCAGCGCGGGCGGCATCGCGAGGGAAAAGGGGATCAGTCCCCAGAAGAACGTCGAGCTGTAAGAGAACATGCTCACGAGAGCCGCGAGGCTCACGACGAGCGGCGAGGACGCGCTCCGCCGTCCGAGCGACGCGATCGAGTGGCAGACCGCGGCGTAGCAGAGCGCGATCATCAGCCCGACGGCGGCGGGCCCCACCATCCCTTTGGGCAGGACCGCGAAGACGGCGTACAGCATGACGTACGTGGGCTTGTGGATGGGATCGAGGTTCAGCTGGAGCGTGTCGCGGTACTTGCCGTGGAGGAAATCGTCGACGACGCGCGTGATGGCGAGATGCCCCGGCAGATCGACCATCGGAACGAACTCGACGCCGGCGAGCGGCCAGAGGAGGATCGCCAGCGCGAGGCCATGCAGCGTGACGCCTTTCAGGGTCTCGAGCGAGGCTCTCCGGGGCATCCGGGCCGACGCTGCCACAAAAGGCGGTTTCCCGTCACCCCGAAGCCTCGGAACATCGTTCCGTCGATTCTCACGGCCGTCGAGTGATGTGGGACGCCGCTGAACCGACCCGGGTGCCGAATCCAGGTGCCGCGGGCGATTTCCGTTGCCGGCGCGGCGAGACCCGTGTTACGGCCGGGCGTCCCGTTGGCCCCAACTTCCTACCGACGAGGTGACGTCATGCCGCGGCCCCAATCTCGTGTCCTGTTCGGGATGTTTTTGGCTTTCGCTCTCCTGCTGACGTCCTCGTCCGCTCGCGCGAGCGGCATCGAGCCGGTCGGCTTCGTCGGCGGCCTCGGCGGCGCCAGTGCGGTCGCCGTGAGTCCCGACGGCGCCCACGTGTACGCGTCGCTGACCGATACGAGCTCGTTGGCGGTCTTCACCCGCGACGCCTCCACGGGGCTGCTGACGCGCGTCCAGACGGTCAACGGTGTGCTCGGGGCGCCAGGTGTATCCGGCGTGAAGTCGATCGCGATCAGCCCGGACGGCACGCATCTCTATCTCACCTATCGGATTCCGGTCGGCCAACATGCCCAGGGTGTCAGCGTCTACGCCCGCGATGCGGGCACCGGCTTCGTGACCTTCGTCGAGTCGCAGCGCGAAGGGATCAACGGCGTCACCGGCCTCTACGATCCGAACTGCGCGGTGGTGAGCCCGGACGGTCTCAACGTCTATGTCCGCAGCCGGTACTCGCTCGCGTCGTTCTCGCGCAACGCGACGACCGGCGCACTCACGTTCCTGGGAGCCGACACCGCCGACGACTACCTGGGTAGCGGCGGCGATCGCTCCGTCGCGATCACCCCCGATGGGACCCAGCTGTACATGATCGGGAAGCCGAGCACGGTGGTGGCGTATGACCGCGATCCCGGTACCGGCGCGCTCACGTTCGCGCTCTCAGTCGAGAACAACGTCGGGGGGATCCTCGGGCTGAATCGCCCCCGCAACCTCGCGTTCAGCCCGGACGGTGCGCATCTGTACGTCGTGGCGACCGGGAGCTCCGGCACCGGCAACAACGAGCTCACCGTGCTCGCGCGCGACACCGGGACGGGTGCGCTCACCTACGTCGAGCGGCATCGCGAGACGCGGCCGTATCGTGGGACGAGCAACGTCGCCGTCAGCGCGAGCGGACGTCGCGTCTACTTCACGGCGTTCTTTTTCGGTGATGCGGCCGTCGGCTTCTATCAGCGCGACGCGGGCACCGGCTCGGTGACGCTCGCCGACAGCGTCGCGCACAGGGACGGCGTTCCGGCCGGGACCAACCTCGACGCGCCCCTGTCGATCGCGCTGAGCTCCGACAACGCGCACGTCTACGTCGCGGACGGCCACAGCAACGGCATCGTCATCTTCGACGTCCGTTGCGGCGATGGCGTCGTCGACCCGGGAGAGGGCTGCGACGACGGCAACAACGCGGGCGGCGACGGCTGCTGGTCCGGATGCCTCATCGAGGGGTGCTGGTCGTGCGCCGGCTCCCCGTCGGTCTGCATGCCCGACGACGGACCGTCGTGCGACGACGGCAACGAGTGTACGACCGCCGATACGTGCTCCGGCGGCGCGTGCGTCGGCGCGCCGGACGACGGGGTCGCGTGCAACGACCGCGACGTCTGCACCATCAACGATACCTGTCTCGGCGGGGCCTGTTTCGGATCGGTCGAGCCCGAGGTCGGATGTCGACAATCCACGCTTCCCGGTGGCTCGAAGCTCAAGGCCAGGCAGAGCTTGAACTACTTCGTGGAGAACAAGCTCGATTGGAAGTGGCGGAAGGGCCAGCAGACGCTGGTAGCGGAATTCGGAGACCCCGTCGGAGGCGACACGACCTACACTGCATGCGTCTACGAGCCGACGGACCCCTCTGGGTTCATCTCGCGACTGAGACTCGAGGCGGCCCCGGGTTGCTCGGAGATCGCGTGCTGGAAGGCGACCAGCAAGGGGTACAAGTTCAAGGTTCGAGGCGGCGACGTTCGCCTGTCGTTGAAGGCGGGGCCGGACGGCAAGTCCGCCATCGACCTCGGGTACGGGCGGCATCCCAGGGTGCTGCCGTTCGCTCCCGGGGTCACGGTGCAACTGAAAGCGTGGCACTGGTCGCCCGGAGGTGATCCCACCGTGGACGTCTGCTGGGGCGCGACGTTCAGTACGCCGACCGTCAGCACCGACAGCCGATTCAAGGCGAGCAGCGACTGACGCAGATCCGGCCATAACCCATCGGCGTGCGCGTCTACGCCACGATGGATCAGCGGATGGGCCTCGACGCGGTCGAGGCCCATGCCCGCCGCGTCGAAGCGATGGGGTACGATGGCCTCTGCGTGCCGGACGCCGTGCACGACGGACTCCTGCTCGCGCACGCGGCGCTCCGGGTCACGGCGCGGCTGCACGTGGCGACGAGCGTGCTCGTGGCCTTCCCGCGAAGTCCGATGCTCGTCGCGATCGCCGCGTGGGATCTCGCGGCGGTTTCGAACGGCCGCTTCGAGCTCGGGCTCGGCAGCCAGGTGCGCGGCAACATCGAACGGCGGTACTCGACGGCCTGGACCGCGCCGGTCGCCCGCATGCGCGAGTACGTGGGGGCGCTGCGAGCGATCTTCGCCACCTTCCAGCACGGCGTGCCGCTCGCGTTCGAAGGCGCGCACTATCGGTTCACGCGATTGCAGCCGTTCTTCAACCCGGGACCGATCGCGCATCCCGACGTGCCGATCTACCTCGGCGGCGTGGGTCCGCAGATGACGGCGCTGGCGGGCGAGGCCGCGGAGGGTTTCATGACGCATCCGACGAACACGTCGCCGCGCTTCCTCCGCGAAGTGGTGCTGCCGACGCTCGCGGCGGGTGCCGAGCGCGCCGCCGATGCCGGCCGTCATGCCGAGCTCCTCGTCGGCGGCTTCGTCGCGACGGGTCGCGACGCCGGGGCGGTCGCCCGCGAGCGCGAGCAGATCCGCGAGCTCCTGACGTTTCTCTACTCGACGCCGACGTACTGGCCGACGCTCGATCTCTTCGGCTGGCGCGACGTCGGCGAGCGGCTGCACGCGCTCACGCGCGAAGGCCGGTGGAGCGAGATGACGGGCGCCGTCAGCGACGCGATGCTGGATGCTCTCGTGCCGCGGGCCCCTTACGGCGAGATCGCCCCCGTTCTGAAGGATTGGTACGGCGGCCTCGCCACGCGCCTCACGTTCCCCGTGCCGGCCGACCCGGCCGACGACGCGGCCGCCGCGCGCGCGATCGAAGCGCTACGCTGCTGACCGCCAGCGACGGCCGACCTGATCGTGCTCGGCGGCTGCGCGGGTTCGCGGCAGCGGGTGATCCTCGACGGGTCGCCAGCGCTCCCCGCGTTGATGACGGTCATCATCGATTCGTATGCCCGTCGCGTCGTGATTCGTTCGCGGTGACCGCGATGACATGGTTGCGCGTGTTCGTCCTCGCCGCGCACTGATCCGGATCACTGCTGCCTCCGCGTGCAGCGAGGCGTGCGCGTCGCGTGAGCAGATAGCGTCACGTGTCGGCGCGCGCGCATCCCGTCGCGTGGGGCACCGCGGGCACGCGCGTTGCTCTGCCGATTCACGCGGCCGTGTGGGCGGTCGCGGGCATGGGTCACTGGCAGATCCGACGACGCAAGCGGCGCCGGATCATCCGAAGTTTCGCATCCGACGATGAGGAGAAGTTATGGCGACTCGCGGTCGCATTCCGACATTCACCCGGCATCTCGTGACGACGTTGGTTCTACTCGCCGCTCCGGCGGCGGCCTCGGCGGCGCCGCTCGATCTCGAACGGCTCGACGGTCCGACGGCGATCAAGATGATGGAGGAGGGGAAGCTCACTTCCGTGAAGCTCACGCAGGCGTACATCGTGCGGATCGACGCGCTGAACAAGCGCGGCCCGGGTCTGAACGCCGTCACGCAGCTCAACAAGGACGCGCTGAAAGAAGCGGCGTTGATGGACGAGGAACGGAAGGCAGGGAAGATCCGCGGGCCGGCGCACGGCCTGCCGGTGTTGCTGAAGGACCTGATCGACGTGAAGGGCATGTACACGTCGAACGGCAACTACTCGCTGCGCAACTCCTTCCCGGAGGACGACGCGGGGATCGTGAAGAAGCTCCGCGCGAGCGGCGTCGTCATCCTGGGCAAGCTCGGCCTCTCGGAGTACGCCAACAGCTTCGGCAACCAACCGTCCGGGTTCTCGAACTTGACGGGCCAGGTGATCCACGGGCTCGACGCCGATCAGAACCCGAGCGGGTCGTCATCCGGGTCGGGTACGGCTGGTGCGGCGGCGCTCGCGATGCTGATCGTCGGCACCGAGACGTCGGGCTCCATCATCAGCCCGTCGACGGCGCAGAGCCTGGTGGGCATCCGGCCGACGGTCGGGCTCGTGCCGGCGTACGGCATCGGCCCGATCTCGTCGTCGCAGGACACCGCGGGTCCGATGGACCGCACCGTCGCCAACGCGGCCATGCATCTCCAGTCGATGGCCGGGCGTGATCCCAAGAACGAGGCGGGGTACGCCGAGGTCTTCGGACCGAACTGGGAGCAGTCGGTCACGCGCGCGCCGGACCCGCTGCCCGACTACATGTCGGCGCTCGACCCGAATTTCGTGCAGGGCAAGCGCATCGGCTTCAACGGCACGTTCGACGAAGGCACGCCGGCGAAGCTCGCGTTCGACGCGCTCGTCGCGGCGGGCGCGATCATGGTGGCGCGGCCGCAGATCGCGGTCGGCGACATCCCGGCCTTACCGAGCGGCTACCAGCAGCACAACGCGATCAACCTCTACTACCGGAACCTCGGGCCGAACGCCCCGATCAAGAGCCTCCTCGAGGAGATCGCCGACAACCAGGCGAACGCGCACGAGGCGCTCAAGTTCGGGAACAACTCGCACGTGAACGCGTCGATGGCCGACGTCACGCCCGGGGGCGCCAACCAGCTCGCCTACCAGGCCGCGATGCCGATTCGGCGCGCGGCGCAGTGGGCGGCGATCAATGCGATGATGAACAACGAGACGCCGGACGACACGAGCGACGACTTCCTCGCGATCCTCGGCTCGGTGCCGAGCGGCGCCGCGGCCGGTACGCCGCAGATCACGATCCCGATGGGCTACAGCGCGACCCATCGCCGCGCGGTCGCCGTCTCGATCCACGGCAACGCGCTGAGCGAGCGCAACCTGATCGGCGTCGCATACGTGATCGAGCAGGGGACGAAGCTCCGGCAGCCGGCGTCCGAGCTGAACCCGAGCATGTATCGCTGCGCGGACACGACGCCGAAGCCGCCGTATGCCGACCGCGGCGACTGCAATCCGACCTACGACGCCCTCGAGAGCAAAGTCCGGAACGCCAAGGATCTGCCGTTCGCGCTCGAGCTCGAGTCGATCACGGGGCTGCAAGCGCGGATGGAGGCCGGGACGCTCACGTCGTACGACCTCACCAAGGCGTACCTGGCGCGGATCGCCATGAGCAACGCCGAGGGGCCGGCGATCCAGGCGGTGCGGCTCGTCGATCCGGGTGACGCGCTCGCCGCTGCGAACAAGCTCGACAACCAGCGGAAGAGGGGGCTGGTGCGCGGCCCGCTGCACGGCATCCCGGTGCTGCTCTCCGACGTCGTCGACGTGAAGGGCATGCCGACGACTGGCGGCTCGATCGCGCTCCAGAACGCCAAGGCGGCGAAGTCGGCGACGCTCGTCACGAAGCTCGAGGCGGCGGGCGCGGTCGTCCTCGGCAAGGCCAACGTCACCGAGCTGAACGGCCTCTTCGATGCGAATCTTCCCGAGGGCTATTCGTCGCTCGGGGGGCAGGTGCTGTTGCCGTCGGACACCGACAAGACGCCGGCCGGATCGTCCGCCGGGGCCGCGGCCGCGACGGCCGCCGGGCTCGCCGCGTTCACGATCGGCCTCGAGACGTCGACGGACTCGGCGCAGCTCATCGCTCCCGCCGGTGTGGCGGGCGTCGTCGGGATCAAGCCGACGGTCGGGCTCGTGAGCCGCACCGGCGTGCTTCCGGCTGCGCGCTCGCAGGATTCACCGGGTCCGCTCACGCGCACGGTCTTCGATGCCGCGGCCGTGCTCGCGGTGCTCGCCGGCTACGATCCCGCCGACGCGGGGAGCTCGCCGGCGATCATCGCCCCCGACTACCTCTCGGGCCTGTCGCCGACCGCGCTCGCCGGGAAGCGCGTCGCCGTCACCGATTCCACGACGGCGCCGTATCCGACGGTCGTCACCACGCTCCAGGGTCTCGGCGCGACGACGGTCGTGACCGCCATCGGTACGCCGAGCCCGAACCCGCCGAGCATCGTGCTTCGCGAGCTCGAGCGCGACCTCGACGCGTATCTGCTCGGCCTCAAGATCCCGAAGGGGCAGCCGAAGACGCTCGCGGACATCGTCGCGTACAACACCGCTAACCCGGTCGAGGGCCTCAAGTACCAGCAGCGCGAGCTGCTCGAAGCCGTTGCCGTGGATCTCGCGGACGGCGCGCAGGCAGCGGCGTATCTCGCGGACAAGACCGCCGGTGCCGCGGCCGCCGCGACACTGATCGACGGGATCTTGAGCAACGCGACGCCCACCGATCCGGACGACGACTTCGAGGTGATCGTCGTCCCGAGCGGCCACGCGCTCGTCGGCGTCGCCGACCGCGCCGGCTATCCCGTGCTGACGGTGCCGGCCGGCTTCGGCACCGGCAACGCCGGCCGCAACCCGATCGGCGTCACGTTCGTCGCGTCGGCGTTCGAGGAAGCGGCGCTCCTCGCCGCCGGCTACGCGTTCGAGCAGGCGACGAACGTGCGGCAGGCGCCGAGCTTCACGAACCCGAGCATGTGGCGCTGCGTGCCCGGCAGCGAGTTCTTCTCGCCGCACCACTGCCACCCGGGCGACCTGCTCGCGATGGAGTAGGGCACCGTCATGGGCGACGGCCACGGGCGTGATGCGGGGGCCCGTGGCCGTCGCCCGAATCGGTGGCCCCGGCTACGGACAGACGCCCGGCGCCGACGCCGGGCGGGCGACGAACCGCGTGCCGGCCGGCGGTCCGGGTGCTTTCTTCGGCATCGGGGACGCGCGTAAATCAGGGCGGTGAGACGCAGGACCCTCGGCCCCGGCCTCGAAGTCTCCGCGCTCGGCCTCGGCTGCATGCCGATGGTCGGGACCGGGTTCGTCCACTACGGCGCCGCGACCGAAGGCGAGAGCCTCGCGACGATCGCGCGCGCGGTCGATCTCGGCATCACGTTCTTCGACACGGCCGAGGTGTACGGCCCGTTCGTCAACGAGGAGCTGCTCGGCCGTGCGATCCGGGGGAAGCGCGACGGCCTCGTCATCGCGACCAAGTTCGGGTTCCGCTTCCCCGAGCTCGCGATCGACTCGTCCCCGGCAAACGTGACGCGCGCCTGCGAGGGATCCCTGAAGCGCCTCGGCGTCGAGACGATCGACCTCTTCTATCAGCACCGCGTGGACCCGGAGACGCCGATCGAGGACACGATCGGCGCGGTCGCCGACCTCGTCCGCGCGGGCAAGGTGCGCCACGTGGGGCTCTCGGAGTGCTCGGCGGCGACGCTTCGCCGCGCCGCGGCCGTGCATCCGATCACGGCGGTGCAGAGCGAGTACTCGCTCTGGGAGCGCGGCGTCGAGGCCGAGATCCTGCCGGTCGCGCGCGAGCTCGGCGTCGGCTTCGTGCCGTACAGTCCGCTCGGCCGTGGCTTCCTCGCGGGCGGGCTCACGAGCCGGGCGTCGTTCGAGGCGACCGACTACCGTCATCAAGATCCGCGCTTCGCCGACGAGAACTTCGCCGCGAACCTCGCGATCGTCGACGTGCTGAGCGCGATAGGGCACGCGCACGATGCGAGCGCCGCGCAGGTGGCGCTCGCCTGGCTGCTCGCGCAGGGCGACGACGTCGTGCCGATCCCGGGCTGCAAACGCCGCGTCACGCTCGAGGACAGCGCCCGGGCGTCGGATCTCGCGCTCTCGGCCGCGGAGCTCGCGCGGCTCGACGCAGCGGCGCCGCCGGGCGGCACCGCGGGGCCCCGCTACGCCGCGCGGTACATGCGCGCCGTGAACCTGTAGCGCACCGATCGGATCGCTCAGGGTGCCGGTGGAGGAAGGCAACGCAGCTGGAGCCGATCGCGGTCGATCAGGGATTGGGTCGTCGTGGTGCGGAGCCCGATGACGCGCTGGCCGTACTTCCAGCGGCCGGCGCCCGCCGCGCGCAGCGGCACGACGAGCTCGAAGGGATCGCTGCACCAGTTCGCGGTGTCATTGGGGGTGCCCGGAAGGACTTCGCCGCTGCCACGGACGAGGTCGAGGCCGAAGCCGGCGGGCATCGCGCCGCCGCCGATCCCTTCGAGGACGGCGAGGTTCGTCACGTCCGCCGGATCGGTGCTCGTCCACTTCGGCCGTTGCACCTGGAACGACCGCAACGCCCCCGCCGCGCACGCCGGCAGGCGCGGGTCGTCGTTGTTGATGCAGAGCCAGACCCTGAACGTGCAGCTCGCGTTCGCCGCGCCGTCGGCGTCGCACGCCGGATCGCCGTCGACACACGACGCCTTGTTGCTCGGCACTCCCCGTTTGAGCGGCGGCGCGGGCCGCACCGCGAGCTCCACGTGGCAGTCGGTTCCTTTGGAGCCCCCGCCGAAGATGCACGTATTGGCGCCGAGCGGAGCGTCGCAGCGCTCGCGGGGGGACGGGGTGATGCTCGGTGTCGGATCCGTGGTGGGCGCGTCCGTCGGCGTTGCGACCGCGGTCGGCGTCGTAGTGCCTGTCGCCGTCGCGGTGACGGTCGGCGCGGCGGTCGACGTCGACATCGGGGTCGCCGAGGTCGTCGCCGTCGCGACGGGCGTGCCGGTGCTCGTCGGTGTTGCCGTCCCAGTCGGTGTGGCGCTCAACGTCGGGCTCGCGGTCGGCGTCAGGGTGGCCGTCGGCGTCGGCGTGCTCCCGATCTCGAGGTCGAACGCGCCGCTCGCGCCGCCGGCGGAAACCGTGTCGGCGCCGTTGCCGGCATAGAGCAGGGTTCGGGGCGGAAGCGGCGCCGCGCGACTGCCGAGCGGCGTGCTCGCCCCCTCGCCGCCTTCGGTGGTCGTCGTCGCCGCCAACGCCCATACGTCGAGATTGGTGAGGCCCGGATTGAACGACATCCAGGTGCTGCCGTAGTCCGTGCTTTGCAGGATGCCGGCGCCGCTCGTGCCGGCGAACATCGTGCCGGAGGTCACCGGATCGAATGCCAGCGCGGCGAAGGGAGTTGCGGAATTGACCAACGTCCAGGTGGTTCCCCCGTTCGTGCTGCGGTGCAGGCCGGTCAGGGTCGCGGCGAACACCATGGCGGGGTTCCCGGGATTGAAGGTGATCTCGTCGACGAAGCCGTTGCTCAGCACTAGGGTCCACGTGCCGCCGCCGTCGGTGCTGCGGTAGACGCCGCCGCCGAACACGGTGCCCGCGAACATCGTGGTCGGCGTGGTGGGATGGATGGCGAGCGTCCATACGTTGGTGCTGGTGAGGCCGGTGTTCATGGCGGTCCACGAGCTGCCGCCGGTCGTGCTCCGGTACACGCCGCTGCCGAGGAGGCCGACGATGCCGACGTAGACCGTCGTGGGCGTCGTCGGGTGGATCGCGAGCGTGCGCGCGCCGGGGCCGCCGAGGCCGCTGTTGACGGTGCCCCAGCTGTCGCCGCCGTCGGTGCTGCGGAAGACGCCGCCGTTCGTCGCGGCGTAGAGCGTCGCGGGCGTCGCCGGGTTCACGGCCAGCGCGTAGACGTACGGGTTCGTGAGGCCGGTCTGGATCGGCGTCCATTGCGCCCCGCGATTGGTGCTGCGGAACGCCCCGCCGCCTTCGGTGCCGGCATAGACCCGGTTCGGCTTCGTCGGATCGACGGCCAAGGCGCGGACGAGGACGCCGGTGAGGCCCGTGTTGGCCGCGGTCCAGCTCGCGGCCGCGTCGGTGCTGCGGAAGACGCCGCCGTCGGTGCCGGCGTACACGCTCGCGCCGCCCGACGTCACCGCGAGCGCGCGGACGGAGACGGGTGGAAGGCCGCTCGCGGCCGCGCTCCACGCGCCGCCGCTGTTCGTCGTCTTGAAGACGGTCGAGGTGTTCCCCGCGTAGAGGGTGGTGGGTGTCGCCGGATCGATGGCCAACGCGCGCACGGTGGACGCCATGCCGGTGTTCGCGGCCGTCCAATTACCGCCGCTGTCGGTGCTCCGGAAGACGCCCGCGTTGCTCCCGGCGTATACGGTGGTCGGCGTCGTCGGATCGACGGCGAACGCGAAGATCGACGTGTTCGTGAGGCCCGTGTTCGCTCCCTGCCAGGAGCTTCCGAAGTCGACGCTGCGATAGAGGCCGAGCCCGGTGCCGACGTAGACCGTCGTGG
Organism: Thermodesulfobacteriota bacterium; assembly: GCA_036781285.1. Classification (GTDB taxonomy): domain Bacteria; phylum Desulfobacterota; class Binatia; order UTPRO1; family UTPRO1; genus UTPRO1. The sequence continues at coordinate 14,968 of DAIQBH010000069.1, forward strand.
TGAAGGCGGTCGGCGCGACGGCGATGACGAACACGTTCACGTTGGTGACGTCGAGCGAGAGCGTCCAGGTGTCGCCCTGATCGATGCTCTTGTAGACGTAGCCGAAGATCGCCGCGTAAACCGTGGTCGGCGTGATGGGATCGACGGCGAGGGCCCTGATGTCGTCGATCGGCATGCCGTTCTGGACCGCGGTCCAGTTGTTGCCGGCGTTCGTGCTGCGGAAGACGCCCTCGGCGGTGCCCACGTAGATCGTCGTCGGTGTCACCGGATCGATCGCCAACGCGGTGACGAGCGCGTTGCCGAGGCTCTGGTTCTTCTCGCTCCACGTAGCGCCGCCGTCGGTGCTCTTGAAGACGCCGCTGCGCGTCCCCGCATAGAGCGTCGCGGGGTCCGAGGGATCCACGACCACGGCACTGACGCGGCCGCCCTCGGGGCCGTGACTCGTCCAGACGTTGAGTCCGGCCAGCGCGCCGCGATCAGCGCCCAGGACGGCGGCAATGGCGATGGCCATCGTGGTAGGCAAGCAGGCCCGTCGCAACGCACGCATGGGGAGGCACCTCGCGCGAAAGTTCGCGGATCGTTGGCATGCCGGGTCGCGCGGTGTCAATTGAAATCGGCGGCGCGTCCCGTTCGTCGGCGCGATGATGCGGCGATCTGGATCAGTTCGATGTGCACCGCCCGCTCCGTGATCCGGATCGCCGGCCGGCTACCCGGGAGCGACGTTCGAGATGCGCAGTCCGCGGTCACGCGCCCGTTCAGGTGCGTGAGCGGGCTCGACGCGGTCAGGCGCTCGCGCGTTGCTCGTCGGGCCCGAATGCCTTCGGCAACGTGAGCTCGAACCAGAACGTGCTGCCCCGTCCCGCGGCGCTCTCGACGCCGATCGTGCCGCCCATGAGCTCGACGAGCTGGCGGCAGATCGTGAGGCCGAGCCCGGTGCCGCCGAACCGGCGCGTGGTGCTGCTGTCCGCCTGCGTGAAGCTCTCGAAGATCTCGGTGTGGCGGTCGAGCGGGATGCCGATGCCGGTGTCGCACACCGCGACCTCGATCGTCGCGTGCGTCGTGGTCTGCGAGGCGCGCGCTTCGATCGTCACCGAGCCGGCATCGGTAAACTTGACGGCGTTGCCCACGAGGTTCATCAGGACCTGGCGTACACGGACGGGGTCGCCCTCGAGCCGCTCGGGGAGGTCGGGATCGACCCGAGACTCGAGCACGAGACCTTTGCGCGACGCCGCGACGGCGAGCGAGCGGACGACCTCCGAGACGATCTCGCGCACGCTCATCTCGACGCGCTCGACGGCGAGCTTCCCCGCTTCCATCTTCGAGTGGTCGAGGACGTCGTTCAGGATGCCGAGGAGGGAGACCGCCGCCGAGCGCGCCGTCGTGAGGTACTCGCGAGCCTCGGACCGATCTTCGGTGTCGAGGGCCATGTCCGCCATGCCGATGATGACGTTCATGGGCGTGCGAATCTCGTGGCTCATGGTCGCGACGAAGGCCGACTTCGCCCGCGTCGACGCGAGCGCCTGGTCGTGCGCTTCGGCGAGCGTTTGCATGTACCGGCTGCGATCGTCCTCGGCACGCTTGCGCTCGGTGACGTCGCGCCAGTTGAGGACGATCCCGCGGACGCTCGGATCGTCGAGGAGATTGGTCACGACCGCCTCGACGTCACACCAGGAGCCGTCCTTCCTCCGGCAGCGGCATTCGACGACGGTGCTGCCGCCGCCGGCCGTCGCGTCGACGATCGTGTCGCGGACGCGCTCGAGATCCTCGGGATGGACGAGATTGGACATCGGAGAGCCGAGCATCTCGTCGGGGTGATGGCCGAGTACCCGCGCGATGGGCGGGCTCTCGTAGCGGATCGTCCCCGCGTCATCGAGAATCGTGATCACGTCCGAGCCGCGTTCGACGAGCGCCCGGAAGCGGCGCTCGCTCGCGCGCAGCGCGGTCGCGGCGCGGTTGCGCTCGTGCCGGTACCGTTCGAGCTGGCGCGCGATGTAGACGGACGAGATCAGGGTCATCGCGACCCCGACCATCGGCGCCGGCTCGGCGGCCGGCGTCCCCCTGAGCAGTACGCTCGTGGCGAAGATCGAGAGCGCACCGGCCAGCACCGAGACGAGCTGGGGCACGGCGCCCCACTGCATCGTCGTCGCCGTGCCGAAGGCGAGCGCCATGATCGTGAGGATCTGCGTCGTGGAGTCGTTGCGCAGATACGCGGTCGGAATCGACAGGACGTAGAGGCCCGCGACGACGACCACGGTCGACGCGACGTACTCGCGGCGGGCGACGTCGCGGCGGTTCAACCAGAAGGCGGCGCCGATCCACGCCAACTGAAGCAGGCGGGAGAGGTGCAGTGCCGGCGCGGTCGGCAGCCGCACGTCGCTCAACGACAGCAGCACGAGCGCGAACAGCATGATCCGGAGGCCGAAGGCGGCATGCGTTCGCACGACCGCGAGATCGCGGTCGTCCGTCGCGTCGGCCGCGCGCGACACGGTATGCGAGATGTTCGGCACGCTGGCGTCGGGCCCCCGCGGACGATGTGCAAGTGCTGTGCCTCGCTCGACATCGCAGGCGCCGGCCGAGGGGGTTGCGATCGCGAGTGGGAGAGCGAGGCGGTCCCGGCAGAATTTCATCGCTGCCGAGCCGATCGTCGATGGATCGCCGCGAGGACCGCCCGCGCTACACGGTCAGTCCGGCAAACCCGCGCGGCGCAGGCCATCGGCGAGCAGGGCCGACGGGACGTTCGGGGTCCACGTCGTTCACGGCCTGCTGGAGCTCGATGCGTGCCCCGTCGCCGGTCAGCTTGACGAGCCGGCCGGAGTAACGGCCGAGCACCGGCTCGAGGCGCGCGCTGCGATGCGCGCGCAACCGCGCCAACGTTCAGCTCTCGTCGTTCTCGGTGCCTGGCCGTAGCACGCGGGCACCTCCGCGCGGGCTCGCAGGCATCCCGCATGCGACGTCGCGTGCATCCCTGCAAACGCGTCGATCGAAATGCAAGACGCGATCGACGTCGCGCACGCGCGCACGAAAGGCCGCGCGCAAGCCGGCGAATTTCCGCGTGTGTTCGCGGCACGGATCTCGCTCGTGACGTCTCCTAGCTGATGTACGCCATGAGGAGACGACCAATGTATAGTTTCGTATCTAAACACCGACATGAGTTCGTATGCGACAGGATGCTGCGTGTCGCAAAGCGCGTTCTGGTGGTGGCCTGGATGCTCCTCTTGGCGGGCACGCGTGTCGTGCCGGTGCATGCGGCGGACGCGACGGCGACTGGTCTCGGTGCCGGCCTGTCCGACGAGGTGATGGGTACGACCGGAGGTCCGGTCGTCACGGCGCCGTTCGCAGGCGCGTTCTACATCACGATCGATGGGGGCGCCCCCACCGAGTCGTACTGCGTCGACATCCACAACCCCCTGGAGGCCGGCGATACGCAGCCGCAGGCGGCGCCCGACTATCCGTGCGAGGTCGTCTCCATCCTCACCAATGCCTACCCGAACGCAAACTCCATCGGATCGGCGCTCGCCGACGTGAATCGCGAGGCGGCGGCCGTACAGTCGGCGATCTGGTACTTCACCGACGCCTTCACGATCACGGGGCCTTCGGACGTGCAGAGTCGCGCCGCCGAGATCATCGCCTTCGCGACGAATGGGTGTGGCGAGGTGCCGGCGGTCCCGCACGCGCTCACGCTCTCGCCCGCCGATGCCATCAACTACCTCCCCGGTGACGACACGCATGGCGTGACCGCCACGTTGACCGACACCGATGGCCAGCCCGTTGCCAACCATCCGATCCACCTGACGATCGCGGGCGCCGCGGGACCGCAGGCGTTCGACGGCGTGACCGATGCGCAGGGCGCGTACACCGTCGAGTACGGCAACACCTTCGGCGTCCCGGGCGTGGACACGATCACCGCGACCGCGTCGTTCACGGTGCCGGTCGGCCTGAAGTTCAAGGCCGAAGGCAAGCAGGGCATCGTGCTCGCCGGCGACCCCCAGCCGGGCACCGTGACCGGGACCGCCCGCAAGGAATGGGTGCCGGCCGACTGCGGCGACGGCGTCGTGAATCAGCCGGGCGAGGAGTGCGACGACGGCAACGACGTCGACGGCGACGGGTGCGACGGCAACTGCACGCCGACCGTCTGCGGCAACGGCGTGATCACCGAGGGCGAGTCGTGTGACGACGGCAACGGCCTCGACGGCGACGGCTGCGACTCGAACTGCACCGAGACCGAGTGCGGCAACGGCATCGTCACGACCGGCGAGCAGTGCGACGACGGCAACGACGTCGACGGCGACGGCTGTGACGCCACCTGCCTCCCGACGGGTTGCGGGAACGGCGTCGTCACCGAGGGGGAGCTCTGCGACGACGGCAACGCCACGAACGGCGACGGCTGCGACACGAACTGCACGCCGACGGTGTGTGGGAACGGCATCGTGACCGGGAACGAGCAGTGCGACGACGGCAACCTCACGAGCGGCGACGGCTGCGACGCCACCTGCACGCTCCCCGCATGCGGCAACGGCATCGTCACGACCGGCGAGGTGTGTGACGACGGCAATGCGATCGACGGCGACGGCTGCGACGGCGACTGTACCCCGACCGCCTGCGGCAACGGCGTCGTCACGGCGGGGGAGCAGTGCGACGACGGCAATCTGATCGACGGCGACGGTTGTCAGTCGGACTGCACGCCGGGGCGCTGCTTGGACGGCATCGTCGATCAGGGCGAGCAGTGCGACGACGCCAACCAGATCGACGGCGACGGCTGCGACACCAACTGCCGTGTGCGCGAGATCTGCACCAACACGATCGACGACGACGGCAACGGTGCCATCGACTGCAACGATACCGCATGCGGCTGTCTGCCGATCTTGAAGGATCCGGCCGTCATCCGCTTCGCGGACAAGCACGCTCCGTCGCGGAAGGCGGGTCGTCCCGATCTGTTCAAGATGCACGGGCGCCTGGTGCCGCAGGGCCCCACCGATCCGCTCACCGATGGCATCTCGATCGTGGTGACGAATACCAACGGCGTGGTCTACAAAGGGAGCCTCTTGCCGGGGGACCTCGAGGCCCGTTCGGCGAGCTTCGTCTACAAGGACAAGCCGGCGCTCCGCGGGGCCGGCGCGCGCGACGGCATCTATCGCGTGAAGCTCCGCCGCAGCGTCCGCGGCCATTACATCCTGACGCTCGAGGCTTACGGCAACTTGAGCGCCGCCACGCTTCCCGTCATGGGCATCCAGGTCGGCATCGGCGACGACATGTTCTTCGCCAAGGGCACGTGGTCGCAGCGCCGCTACGGCTGGTACTGGTCGTTCTGACGCGTCGAGGGTGCCGTTCCGACGACGGCGGCCGCATCTGCTTCTTCGCTGCCTTGTAGCTGCCGCCGTCGTCGAACGTCACCCGATTCGTGGCGGCGCCGACGCGAAGACCCTTGCTCGGGTAATGAGTTGGTGCGGCTCTCTCCCTCGCCTTCGAACGGCGAGTCGACTGACGCTCGCGTCGGCTTGACCGGCCCGCGTACGCGGTGAACGCTTCGCGGATGAGCCCACTGCACCCCGCACTCGCGTCTGGGAAGGTCGCCGTCGTCACCGGCGCTGCGAGCGGCATCGGCCTCGCGGCAGCCCGACGCTTCGCCGCGCTCGGTATGCGAGTCTGTCTCGTCGATCGCGACGAGGCGCGTCTTGCCGCCGCCGCCGACACTCCGCATGCCGACGTCCACACGTTCGCCGTGGACGTCGGGGACCGCGCGTCCGTGACGGCGTTGGCCGCGACCATCTCCGAGCGTGTGGGGGCGGTGTCGCTCCTGATGAACAACGCCGCCGTCGCCGGCGGCGGCGATGCGCTCTCGAACCCCGAAGGCTGGAAGCGCCTGCTCGACGTCAATCTCTACGGCGTGCTGCACGGCGTGCAGGCTTTCGTGCCCGCGATGGCCGACGGCGGCGAGCCCGGGATCGTCATCAATACCGGCTCGAAGCAGGGCATCACCCAGCCGCCGGGCGACACCGCCTACAACGTGAGCAAGTCCGCCGTGAAGGCGCTGACCGAGGGCCTCGCCCACACGCTCCGCAATCGGCCCGGGTGCCGCGTCACGGCGCATCTCCTGATTCCCGGCTTCACGTATACGGGCATGACCGGGGCGCGCTTCCCCGAGCGTCCCAAGGGGGCGTGGCTGCCGGAGCAAGTCGTCGATCGCCTCGTTTCCGGCATCGACGCCGGCGAGTTCTACATTCTCTGTCAGGACGACGAGACGACGCGCGAGCAGGACGAGAAGCGCATCCTCTGGGCGGCGCAGGATCTCATCGAGAACCGCCCGGCGCTCTCCCGGTGGCATCCCGACTGGAAGGACGCCTTCGCGGGTTTCATGTCGACGCGTGGCTGATATTCACCATCAGCGCGCTGGCGGAACCGATGACGCACGATCGTACCACGCAAGATCCGGAAGCGGCCGCGGCGTCCGAGTTGCACCGCCTGCTGAACGGGTATCAGCTCGCGCAAGCGATTCACGTCTCCGCGGTGCTCGGCGTGGCGGATCACTTGGTGTCCGGACCGCGGTCGAGCGACGACCTCGCCGCGGCCGTGGGCGCGCACCCGAGCGCCCTCTATAGGCTCCTGCGCGCGCTGGCGGCGTTCGGCGTGTTTCACGAGACGCCGCCCCGGCAGTTCGAGCTGACGCCCGTCGGGCAGTGCTTGCGCTCGGATGCGTCGCAGCCGGTTCGCCCCTACGCGGTGTTCACGGCGGAGCCGTCGCAATGGCGGGCGTGGGGTGCGCTGCTGCACAGCGTGAAGACGGGAGAGAACGCGTTTCGCGCGGTGCACGGTACGGACGTGTGGCAGTACCGCGCCGAGCATCCGGAGCAGAACGCGATCTTCAACGCGGCGATGACGGGCAACTCTCGGCGCGTGGACTCCGCGGTCGTGGAAGCGTGCGCCCTCGAAGGCACGCCGACGGTCGTCGACGTGGGCGGAGGCGAAGGCTCACTGCTTTCGGCGTTGCTGCGCACGTATCCTGGCGCACGCGGCGTGCTCTTCGACCAGCCGCACGTGCTCGCGGCGTCGACGCGCGTGCTCGAGCAAGCCGGCGTCGGCTCGCGTTGCCGCGTCGTGGGCGGAGACATGTTCGACGCGGTTCCGGCCGGCGCGGACGTCTACGTGATGAAGTACATCGTCCACGATTGGCAAGATGCCGAGGCGCTGCGGGTCCTCGCGTCCTGTCGGCGCGCGATGGGAAGCACGGCGGTTTTGTGGATCGTCGACCGTCTGGTCGGCGCCCCCAACGAAGACCCCGCGGTGAAGCTCGCCGATCTGCACATGCTGGTGAGCCCCGGCGGCGTCGAGCGCACCCCCGACGAGATGCGCGCGCTGATCGAGGCCGCGGGATTGCGGCTCGTCGAGGTGCGCGCCACGCGCTCGCCGGTGAGCGTGCTCGTGTGTGCGCCGGCGCGTGAGGCGGCTCGTGCGGACAGCGGTCGAGGAGCTGCGAGCGCGCGGCCCATGGCCGGCCGACACGTCGGCACGGCGCGCGCGAGCGCCTTGGTCATGCGCGCCGAGCAACGGCCGATGCCGGGGATCGATCGGCCCGGGCCGCACCAGCGCTACCGCGCGCCGGTGCTCCGGATCGAGGAGCGCGTGCTCGGCGAGGTCCCGCGCGATCACGTGCGCGTGCGGGTGCGACTCGCCGGCGTGTGCGGCACGGACCTGAACACCGTCACGACGGACCCGCGCACGGGATACATCCTGGGATCGGCACCCCTCGACCTCGACGAGGATGGACGCGTGCTCGGTCACGAGGGCATCGGCGAGATCCTCGACGTGGGGCGCGACGTCACGAATGTGCGCGCGGGAGAGTGGGCCGGGTTCGAGTCCATCCTCTCGTGTCGACGGTGCAAGCCGTGCCTGGCCGGCCGTCCGAATCAGTGCGCCACGGCGGTGCTCATGGGCACGCAGCGCGACGGCCTGTTCACCGAGGTCGCCGACGTGCCCGCGCGGCTCGCGCACCGACTCGGCTCCGTCGCGGATACGGAGGACGGACGCCGCGCGGCCGCGTGCCTCGAGCCCGCGGCGTGCAGCCTTCTCGCGCTGCGGCTCGCGCGGGTACGACCGGGAGACGACGTGCTGATCTTCGGTGCCGGTCCGATCGGGGCCGCGGCGGCGATGCTCGCGCGCGTGATCGTGGGCGCGGGTCGGGTGCGCGTGGTGGAGCCGCTGCCGCTGCGGCGCGAGCTGGCGCGTCGCTGGGCCGACGACACGTTCGAGGTGGAGCAGTTCTTCGCCTCCAGCGTGGGCGAGCCCGCGGATGTGCTGATCGAAACCTCGGGTGATCTCGACAACGTGCGACGCGCGCTGCCGATCACCGCCCCCAATGCGCGCGTGGCGCTGCTCGCGCGCAGCGGGGCGCCGCTCGCGATCGACCACGTCGACCACATGATCACGAACAACGTGACGCTGTTCGGCTGTCGCGGGCATCTGGGCGGTCCCGTGCCCGAGGTGCTCGATCTGGTGCGCGGCGGACGCTTGCCTCTCCATGAGCTGGTGACCGGCGTGCTGCCGAGCCTCGACGCGCTCGCCGATGAGCTCCGCGCGCCGCGCGAGCTCATGGCGAAGCACTGCAAGGTCCTGGTCTCGCCATGACGTGGGTGCGGTGAGCCCCTCCGGATCGCCCTCCGTTGTCGTGTTCGCGATGGGCGAGCACGGGCACTACAAGCGCTTGCGGCCGCTCATCGCGGGTCTCGTGCGATCGGGCCTCGACACGACGGTGTTCACCGACGCCGCCTTCGCGTCCGACGTGCAGACCCGCGGCGCGCGCTTTCGTGACCTGTTCGAAGGCCGCCCGCTCGACGCCGCCGATTCGGAGTCGATTCCGATCCCCGCGCGCTTCGTGAGCTTCGCGGGCCGCTTCGCGGACGACATCGTGCGCGAGGTCGCTCGGCTGCGGCCCGCGCTCGTCGTGCACGACACCTTCGCGGTGATCGGCGCCGTGGCCGCGCATCATCTCGGCGTGCCGCGCGTGAACGTGTGCGCGGGCCACAACTTGGCACCCGCGCCCACGCTCGCCGCGCTCGCGCGCGACCCGCGCGTGCGGATCTCCGACCGCTGCCGCGACGCCGTCGAGAGCCTGCGCACCCGTCACGGGATCCCCGACGCATCGCCGTTTTCGTACGTGGCGCTGCTGAGCTCGGAGCTCAACCTCTACTGCGAACCGCCGGAGTTCCTGCTGGAGCACGAGCGCGAGGCGTTCGCGCCGATCGAGTTCTTCGGCTCGCTGCTTCCCGATCCGGTCGAGCCGGACGACGCGGCGGCCTTCGCCGGATCGGACGCCGCAAGTCCGCGCTTCTACGCATCGTTCGGCACCGTGGTGTGGCGCTACTATCGTGAAGCGGCGCTCTCCGCGCTCGCGGCGTTCAGCGATGCGGTCGCTTCCATGCCCGGCGCCCGAGGTTTGATCGGTCTCGGAGGCCGCGGCACGGCTCGCGACGTCGCGATGCTCGCGCGGCCGAACGTTCGCGTCGAGGACTACGTCGAGCA
>DAIQBH010000070.1:0-24470 GCA_036781285.1 Thermodesulfobacteriota bacterium
GGTCGCGCTCTATCGCCGCGCGCTCCGGCCGGCGCTCGCTGCCATGGTCGCGGACGGCGAGCGCCGCCTCCAGGCGGTCGCGCGGCTGCCGCGCGTCCGGCGCGTCGAGGCCGACGCGCTCCGCGCGCTCGATCCCGAGGGCCAGAGCTTCCGGAGCGTCAACACGCCCGACGAGTACGCCGCTGCACTCGCCACCTTTGCCGCGTCGCGGGACTGATTGTCAGCCCGAAGACGGCGTTGCTATCGTCGCCCGATGTCAGGCCCCACGATCGCACGCGAGACGCCGAGCGAGCCCGCGCTCGCGACCGACGTGTGGCGCCTCGCCGACGGTGCGGCGACGGCTGCGAGCGACATGATCGCGGTCGAGGAGCCCCTCGAGATCCACCTGAACGGTTGGCGTTGGCTCGTGACGATGCGGACGCCGGGCACCGACGCCGATCTGGTCCTCGGCATGCTGGCGAGCGAGGGCGCGATCGCCACGGCCGACGAGGTCGACAGCATCGTGTTTCGCCGCCACCCCGAGGAGCCGGACGTCGCGAACGTCGTGGACGTCCAGCTCGCGCAGCCGCTCCAGGCGCTGAAGGACCGGTTGGCACGGCACGCGGCGGTCACGTCGACGAGCTGCGGGCTCTGCGGCGCCGCCAGCGTCGAGGCCATCCTGAAGGCACGGTCGCCGCTCGCGCCCGGCCCCATCGTCGACCCTGGCGTGATGGCGGCCCTGCCCGCCGCGCTGGCGGCCGCGCAGCCGACCTTCCGTGCGACGGGGGGACTCCACGCCGCCGGCCTCTTCGACGCGGGCGGAATGCTGCTCGCCGCGCGCGAGGACGTCGGCCGACACAACGCGGTCGACAAGGTGATCGGATGGCGCTTGCGCGAGACGCCGAGTCCTCCGACGCCGATCCTCTTCGTGAGCGGCCGGGCGAGCTTCGAGATCGTCCAGAAGGCGCTCGCGGCGGCGATCCCGATCGTCGCGGCGGTGTCCGCGCCGTCGAGCCTCGCGGTGACGCTCGCGCGCGACGCCGCCATGACGCTCGTCGGCTTCGTGCGCGACGGGACGTGCAACGTGTACACCGGGCGCGAGCGGCTGACGGCGGCGCCCCGGGCGCCTACCGACCGCGATCCCCGCGCGCCGGGCGCCGATCCGCTCGACTTCATGTCGCGCGTGGTCCGCGCCGCGCTCGACGAGATCGGGTACAAGATCTCGCTCGCCGACTGGCGCGCGCTCGGGCGCGCGGAGCGGCGGCGGCTCGAGACGCTCGCGGCGCACGCGGTGCGCGACGACTTCGCCGCGTACCTGATCGATCGGGTGAAGCTGCGCACCGGCCGCCCGCCGCGGCCGCTCGTCCGCGGCGGCGATCCCGCGCCATGAACCTGCCCGTCGGATTGAACGTCGCGAAGCCGCGCCACTTCCGCGACATGGCGAGGATCGTCTGGCGGAACCGCGATCAGCTGCCGTACGCGTGGCGTATCCTGCGCGACGGGGTGTGCGACGGCTGCGCGCTCGGTCCGCGCGGCCTCCGCGACGACGTGATCGACGGCGTCCACCTGTGCATGACCCGGCTCGAGCTCCTCCGCCTGAACACCATGCCGGCGCTCGACCCGGCGGTCCTGACGGACGTGCCGCGCCTCCGCACCCTCACGAGCGCGCAGCTCCGCGCGCTCGGACGCCTGCCCTTCCCGATGCTGCTCGAGCGCGGCGCGCGGGCCTTCCGGCGGCTCGAATGGGACGAAGCAGAGCGGCTTGCCGCCGGCCGGCTCCGGGCGGCGCCGCCCGAGCGGATCGCGTTCTTCACGACCTCGCGCGGGCTCACGAACGAGGTCTACTACGTGGCGCAGAAGCTGGCGCGCGCGCTCGGCACCAACAACGTCGACAACGATGCCCGGCTCTGCCACGCGGCGAGCACGACCGCGATGAAGCGGAGCCTCGGCGTGGCCGCGGCGACGTGCTCGCTGAAGGATTGGATCGGCACCGACCTCCTCGTGATCTGGGGCAGCGACCTCGCCAACAATCAGCCGGTCAGCACGAAGTACATGCACTACGCCAAAGCGGCGGGGACGCGCATCGTCGTCGTGAACCCGTTTCGCGAGCCCGGCCTCGAGCGGTACTGGGTTCCGTCGGTCGCTCGGAGCGCCGTGTTCGGGACGGCCCTGATGGACGAGTTCTTTCCGGTCACCATCGGCGGTGATCGTGCCTTCGCGAACGGCGTCCTGAAGGCGCTGCGCGCCCGCGGCGCCCTCGACCAGACGTTCATCGACGGGCACACGACGGGCTTCGCGGCGCTCGCCGCCGAGCTCGACGGGCAGGACTGGCCGCTGCTCGAGCGCGAGTCGGGCCTCCTACGAGCCGAGATGGAGCGCTTCGCGGCGCTCTACGCCGGCGCGCGGAGCGCCGTCTTCGTCTGGAGCATGGGCGTGACGCAGCATCATTTCGGCGTCGACAACGTCGCCGCGATCATCAACCTGGCCCTCGCACGCGGGATGGTGGGACGGACGCACACCGGCCTCATGCCCATCCGCGGCCACAGCGGGGTGCAGGGCGCGGCCGAGTGCGGCAGCGTCCCGAACGTGCTCCCGGGGAACGACGCGATCGACGATCCCACGGCGCGGGCTCGCTGCGAGGCCGCGTGGGGCTTCCCGGTGCCGCAGCGCCCCGGGATGATGACGGCCGCGATGCTCGAGGCGGCCCACGCGGGCCGCCTCGACGTCTTCTATTTGCTCGGCGGCAATTTCCTCGAGACCATGCCCGATCCGGAATGGTGTCGGGACGCGCTCGGTCGGATCCCGCTCCGCATCCATCAGGACATCGTGCTCAACACCTCGACCCTCGTCGACGGCGACGGGGTGCTCGTCCTGCCGGCGGCGACCCGGTACGAGCAGCCCGGCGGCGGCACGTCGACGACGACCGAGCGCCGCGTGCGCTTCTCCCCCGAGATCCCGGGCCGGCGGATCGGCGAGGCGCGCGCCGAGTGGGAGATCCTCGCGGCGATCGGCCGCCGGGCGCTCGGCGGGGAGCCCGGGGGCGACGGCCACGGAGGTCCGTTCGGTTGTGACGACGCCCAACGCATCCGGGACGAGATGGAGCGCGTGATGCCGCTCTACCGCGGGATCGCCGGACTCCGGCGCGCCGGCGACGCGATCCAATACGGGGGTCCGCTGCTCTGTGCCGGCGGGGTCTGTCCTGGGATGCCGGACGGTCGCGCGCGTTTCGCCCCGATCCCCGTGGCGCCGACCACGCGGGCGGCCGGCGAGTTCGTCGTCACCACCCGGCGCGGCAAGCAGTTCAACTCGATGACCCAGAGTTCGACCGACGCGTTGACCGGAACCCACCGGCGCGACGCCGTCTTCATGGCGGCGGTCGACGCCGCGCGGCTCGGTCTCGCCGAGGGTGCCCCGATCGAGCTCGTGTCGGAGCTCGGACGCTACGCGGGTCGCTGCCGTCTCGCGCGGGTCGTCCCGGGAACCCTGCAAGTGTACTGGCCCGAGGGCAACGTGCTGATCGGACGTCGTCTCGATCCCGCGAGCGGCGAGCCCGACTACAACGCCACCGTTCGCATCGAGACGCCGAAACCGGCTTGACTCGCCGCCGCACGGGGTTAACCCTCTGGGCATGCGGCGTCCTCGTCCCTCGACCCTCGCGGCGATCGTTCTCGCGCTCGCGGTATCGCTGATCGGGTCGACGAGCTCGGCGCTGTATCTCAGCAGCATGGGGCCCAAGGAGTGCTGCAAATCGCACTGCCCGCGCAGTAAAGCGGATGCCGACGCGGCCCGGTGTTGCACCACCCATCTCGGCGTCCTGCCGTCGGCCCTCGCCAAGGCCGCACCCGATCTCGATCATGCGTTCGCGGCCGTCGGTACGGCGGCTCCCGCCTTCGTGATGACGGCGCCCGCGCGCGTCGCCTTCGGTCCCGCGCCGTCGGTGCTGGGACGCGCGTCGCCGCTCGGTAGCCTCGTCGCCGCCCACACCGCGCTCCTGAGCTGAGACCTCCGCCGGACGGCACGTCCGTCCGGCCGTGCACGTCGTCTTCGTGCGCCCGCGGCGCGCCCTCGGGCGCGCCACGTGCGATTCCCCGTGCCCGGATTCCGCGGGCGCGGATCGTCGATGGAGGTCGATCATGTTGCACCAACGCTGGATGTCGCTCGGGCTCGTCGTGGTCGCGAGCGGCTGTGTCATCGCTCCCCGTGCCGCACGCGAGGAGCAGGCGGCGGTCGCACGCGCCGGCGAGGCCTATGCGGTCCCGTTCGAGGAACGCGCGCTGCCCCAGATCCCGGCCGTACCGACATGGCGCGACGTCGTACGGCGGGCGCTCGTCGCGAACGGCGAGCTCGAGGCCGCGTATTACGCCTGGGCCGCCGCCGCGCATCGCATCGACCAGGCGGGTGCCTACCCGAATACGCCGTTCTCTCTCGACGTCGGCCGCGCGCTCTCGGGGTCCGGGAGCGGTTTCGACCGGACGAGCCTCGTGTTCGGCTTCGATCCGATGGAGGACCTGGCGTTCCCGACGAAGGTCTACCAGGCGGCGAAGGTCGCGACCGCCGAGGCGCGGACCGCGGGCCGCCGTCTCGTCGCCCTGCGTTTCGATCTGCAACGGCGGACGCTGAACGCCTGGTACGACTACGTGCTGCTCGCGGAGCAACAGCGCGTGGCCGAGGAGCGAACCGTCCTCGCGCGCGTCGACGTCGCGACCGCCGCCGCACGGGTCGCGGGCGGCGCCGAACGCTCGCTGCTCGTCGCCGCCGATGCCGCCACGCATCGCGCCGAGGACGACCGCGCCACGCTCGCGGCGAGCCTGCGGCGGGCGCGGGCCGGCCTGAACGCGATGCTCGCCCGCGAGGCGGATGCCCCACTCCCTCCGCCGGAGGGGCTCGAGCCGGCGCGCCCGCTGCCCGCCGACGACGCGTGGATCCTCGCGGTCGCGGCGGAACGCGATCCGGAGCTCGCGCTCCTGGCGAACGAGATCCAGGGTCGCGACGACGCGCTCGCGCTCGCGCGGCAGCGGTACATCCCGGACTTCAACCCGTTCGTCGGGACCGAGGGCGCGGCGGCGCAGATGGCGGGCGTGGTGATCTCGATTCCGACCATGCTGCGGGAGGTCGGCGCGATGATTCGCGCCGCGCGCGCTGAGCTCGAGGCAGCCCGCGTGCGCGAGCGGCAGGCGCGCTTCGACCGCGCGTCCGCCGTGGTGGCGGCGCTCGTCACGGCCCGCGACGCCGACCGTCGGGTGAGGGTGTACGCGGGCCCGCTCCGCGAGGCGGCCGAGCGCGCGGTGGTGACGGCCGACGTCGCGTACGCGGGCGACCTCGGCACGTACGACACGCTGCTCGAGGCGCGGCGTCTGCCGCTGGAGGTTCGCCTGCTCGGCGCGGAGGCGCGCACGCTGCGCGAGAAAGCGGTCGCCGACCTCGAGGCGCTGCTCGGCGTCGACGCGGAGTCGCTGGCGGCCGCGGCGCCGGTCGAACGGGTCGCGGGGCGGGAGGGCGAGCGATGACCCGCCGCCTGCCGATACTCGCCCTCGGGCTGCTCCTCTGTGTGACCGCGGTTCCGGCGGCCGTCGCGCAACACCAGCACGACACGCGGGAGGTCCGGCCGACCGTGAAGAAGCAGCTCTGGACGTGCGGGATGCATCCGCAGATCCTCCGCGACGAGCCCGGGCTCTGTCCGATCTGCCACATGAAGCTGACGCCGGTCGGAGCGGACGTCACGGCGCCGGCGGACGGCGCCGTCGTCATCAACCCGTCCATGGTGCAGAACATGGGCGTGCGGCTCGCCGAGGTCCGGCGCGGCGACCTCGGCCGCGCGACCCGCGCGACCGGCTACCTCGACGAAGCCGAGCCGAACGTCCGGGACGTGAATCTGCGCGTCTCGGGGTGGATCGAGGTCCTCCACGCCGCCACGGTCGGCATCCACGTCGACGTCGGCGCGCCCCTCTTCGAGCTCTACAGCCCCGAGCTCCAGGTCGCGGTCGACGAGCTGATCGCGAGCCGGCGGGCCGGGTCCGCCGACGCCGGTGTCGGGGCGACGCTCGTGCAGGCGGCGCGGCGAAAGCTCGAACGCTACGGCCTGCGCGCCGGCGACATCGATCGCCTGGCCGCGCTCGACCGTGCGCCGCGCACGGTCACGTTCACGAGCCCGATCGGGGGCCATGTGACCGAGAAGCTCGTGGTCGCGGGCGCGGGGGTGAAGGCCGGTGACCGCGTCATGCGGATCGTCGACCACTCGACGCTCTGGCTCGACCTCCAGGTGCATCCGCAGGACCTGCCGGCGGTCGCGCTGGGCACTACCGTCGAGGCCTCCGTCGAAGGCGCGACCGATCCGGTCCAGGGTGAGATCTTCTTCATCCACCCGCACCTCGACCCCGACACCCGGACGGCGACCGTGCGGGCGCGGATCGCGAACCCGGGGCTGCGTCTCCGGCCGGGCATGTACGCGACCGCGCGTTTGCGAGCGACGGTCGCACGCGACGCGCTGCTCGTGCCGCGCGAGGCGGTGATCGATACGGGCCGGCGGCGCTTCGCGTTCGTGGCGCTCGGGAACGGTCGCTTCGCGCCGCGCGACGTCGTGCTCGGGGAAAGCGGCGACGACGGGCTGGTCGCGGTGACGAGCGGGCTCGCCGAGGGCGAGCGGGTCGTGACGAGCGGTCAGTTCCTGCTCGACGCCGAGAGTCGAACGCGGGAGGCGATCCAGAAGTACCTGGACGTGGAGCCTCCGAACGGCGGTGCCCGATGATCGAACGCATCATCCGCTTCTCCGTCCAGAATCGACTGCTCGTCGTGCTCGCGACGGCGGTCCTCGTTCTGGGTGGCGTGTGGGGCGTCCAGAACATCCGGCTCGACGCGATCCCCGACCTCTCGGACGTGCAGGTGATCGTGGTCGCCGACTATCCGGGGCAGAACCCGCAGGTCGTCGAAGACCAGGTCACGTACCCGCTCACGACCGCGATGCTGGCGGTGCCGGGATCCACGGTCGTTCGCGGCTACAGCATGTTCGAGCTGTCGTTCGTCTACGTGCTGTTCGACGAGGGCACCGACCTCTACTGGGCGCGAAGCCGTGTGCTCGAAGCGTTGAGCGTCGTCGGCGAGCGGTTGCCGAAGGGCGTCGAACCGAAGCTCGGCCCCGACGCGACGGGCGTCGGCTGGGTGTATCAATACGTGCTCTACCCCGGCTGGTGGTCGCCCGATCATCCGCGCGGCCTCTGGCACGACGCCGCCGAGGACCGCTGGTACGCGCGCGTCGAGGACGCGCCCGCCGCGCGGCGCGACGACCTCGTGAAAGTCCGCGCCTTCGAGCATCCGGGCGTCGATCCACTGACGGGAACGCCGCTGCACGCATCCAACCAGGATCTCGCCCAGCTCCGGAGCCTCCAGGACTGGTATCTCCGTTATCCGCTGACGGCGGTCGATGGCGTCTCCGAGGTGGCGCCGATCGGCGGATTCGTTCGCCAGTACCAGGTCGTGCTCGATCCGCAACGACTCGAAGCCCACCGCCTCGGCGTGCGCGACGTCGCCGCCGCGATCGAGCGCTCGAACGCGGACGTCGGCGGCGCCGTCATCGAGATGAGCGAGCACGAGTACATGGTGCGAAGCCGCGGATATCTGCGCGGGCTCGACGACCTCGGGCTCGTGGTGGTGGGTCCCGTGGCACGGACGGCGATGCCGGGGCCGACGGGCGCCGTCGCGGATCCGCCAGCCGCCATGGCGGCCGCCGCTCGCGGCACACCCGTGCTCCTGCGCGACGTCGCGACGCTCCAGATCGGGGGCGCGACGCGCCGGGGAGTCGGCGAGCTCGACGGCATCGGGGAAGCCGTCGGCGGCGTCGTGATCGCGCGGTTCGGCGAGAACGCGTTCAAGGTGATCGCCGACGCGAAGCGGAAGCTCGCCGAGCTCGAAGAGGGCTTGCCGCCCGGTGTCTTCGTGAAGACCACGTACGACCGCTCGGCGCTGATCGACCGGTCCGTCGGAACGCTCCGGAAGGCGGTCGTGGAGGAGCTGATCGTGACCGCGGTCATCATCCTCGTCTTCCTGGCGCATCTCCCGAGCGCGCTCGTCGCCGTCGTCGTGCTGCCGATCGGGCTCCTCGTGTCGATCCTCGTGATGAACCTCCTCGGCATCAACGCCAACATCATGAGCCTCGGGGGGCTCGCGCTCGCGATCAGCGTCATGGTGGACGCCGCGAACGTCATGATCGAGAACGCCCACAAACATCTCGAGGCAGAGCGTGAGCGGATCGCGCGCGGCGAGCCCGCTCAGTCGCGGGTGCGCATCGTCACGGACGCGTGCGTGGAGGTCGGGCCGAGCCTGTTCTTCTCGCTGCTCGTCATCACGGTCGCGTTCTTGCCGATCTTCGCGCTCGGCGAGCAGTCGGGCCGGCTCTTCGCGCCGCTCGCGTACACGAAGACGTTCGCGATCGCCGCCGGCGCGATCCTCGGCATCACGATCGTACCCGTGCTGATGGTGTATCTGATCCGGGGCCGCATCCCGTCCGAGGAGTCGAACCCGTTGAACCGGCTCTCGATCGCCGTGTACGACCCGTGCTTCCGCTTCGTCATGCGCCATCCGGTCGCGACGCTGGTCGCGGTGCTGGTGCTGGGCGCGTCGACGCTCTTCCCGTGGTCGCGGCTCGGGTCGGAGTTCATGCCGCCGCTGGACGAGGGCGACCTCCTCTACATGCCGACGACCGATCCGGCGATCTCGATCACGAAGAGCAAGGAGCTCCTCCAGCAGACCGACAAGATCATCAAGACGTTCCCCGAGGTGGCGAGCGTGCACGGCAAGATCGGCCGCGCGGAAAGCGCGACGGACCCCGCGCCGCTCTCCATGATCGAAACCGTGATCCAGCTCCACACGGACCCGGCGCGGTGGCGGAGCCGCGGGGAATCCTACTTCTTCAGCGGCTGGCCCGGGTGGCTGAAGGCACCCTTCACGGCGACCTTCTGGCCGGAGCGTCGCCCCATCACGACCGAAGAGCTCAAGTACGGCTGGACCGACGTCGACGGTACGCGACACGCGGGCCTCAACGAGGCGGTTGCGCTCCCCGGCGTGGCCAATGCCTGGCCGTATCCGATCGAGAACCGCCTCGCCATGCTGTCGACGGGCATCAAGACGCCCGTCGGGATCAAGGTGATGGGGAGCGACCTCGGCGAGCTCGCGGCCATCGCCGAGCAGGTCGCGACCGCGGTGACCGCCATCGACGGGACCCTCAGCGCGTATCCCGAGCGCGCCTTCGGCGGGTACTACCTGGATTTCGACGTCGATCGCGAGGCGGCGGCCCGGTACGGGCTCACGATCGGCGACGTGCAGGACGTCATCCAGGCGGCGATCGGAGGGCTCGACGTCACGACGACCGTCGAGGGGCTCGAGCGGTACCCGGTGAACGTCCGCTACGCCCGCGAGCTGCGCGACGACGCCGCAGAGCTCCGGCACGTTCTCGTGACCGCGCCGGGGGGCGCGCAGGTGCCGCTCGGACAATTGGCGCGCATCGCAGTCAACCCCGGCCCGCCGATGATTCGCAGCGAGAACGGGCAGCGCACCGCCTGGGTGTTCGTGGACATCGACGGGCGGCGCGACCTCGGCGGCTACGTCGCGGAGGCCAAGCAGCGGGTCACGGAGCAGGTGTCGATGCCGGCCGGTTACACGCTCGTCTGGTCGGGACGCTTCGAGTACCTCGAGCAGGCGAACCGAAGGCTCAGCATGGTGATCCCGATCACGATCGCGCTGATCGTCGTGCTCCTCTATGCCGCGACCCAGAGCTGGTTCCGGGTCGGGGTGATCCTTCTCGCCGTTCCTTTCAGCATGATCGGCGCGATCTGGTTCCTCTGGGCGCTCGACTACAACCTGAGCCTGGCGGTGTGGGTCGGCGTCATCGCCCTCCTCGGCATCGACGCGGAGACCGGTCAGGTAATGCTGCTCTATCTCGACACGACGTTCGACCGGTTCCGCGCGGAAGGCCGCATGCGCGACGAGCGCGACCTCTTCCACGCGATCCACGAGGGCGCGGTGAAGCGCATTCGGCCGAAGACGATGACCGTTGCGACCGACATGATCGGGCTGTTGCCGCTGCTGTGGGCCACCGGTACGGGCGCCGACGTGACGCGCCGGCTCGTGGCACCGCTCATCGGCGGAATCAGCGTGAGCTTCGCGATGGAGTTGCTGGTGTACCCGGTGATCTTCTATCTCGCGAAGCGACGCGCGTTGCGCCGCGAGTGGGCGAGCGGTTCGCCCGTCGTGGCCTGACGTCGCCTACGCTGCCGCCGGGTGGGGTGCCGTCGCTTTGGTCCCCCACCCGGCTCCCCACGCAGCGTTCCGCGAGGAGGCTCCCCCCCACGGGATTACCCCGCGGATTCCACGATGCCGAAACGACCGCTCCACAGCGAAGGATCCATCGATTGGTCTGTTCGGAGGTCACTTGCCACGCCGGTCGTCCAAGCAAGGCGGGTGCCACGACGCGGCGGCGATGAACGTTGCGCTTTTCGCGCGCGCCCCGTCCGTGTGCTGCTCAGCCGCGGAGCACTGACGAGCAAACCGGCAGCGCTCCGCGTCAGGAATGAACCTCCGCAGGCGATCGCGCGTATCACCGCACGAGGAGGAAGCAACGCTTATGGAAGGCATGCGCCGTTGTCCCTACTGCGACGAGGAGATCCGGGCCGAGGCGATCCGCTGTCGGCATTGCCGGAGCCGTCTCACGGTGCTCGATCCGAGCAGCTGGTATCGCGACCTGCCCGATCGTCGGGTCGCCGGCGTCGCGGCGGCGGTCGCGCACGCGTGTGCGATCCCCGTCACGGCGGCCCGGTTCGCGTTCCTCGTGCTGACCCCGTTCCACTTCCTCGGCGTGATCGCGTACGGGGCGCTCTGGCTGCTCGTGCCGTTCCGGCCGGGGGAGGAGCCGCCCTTCGGGCGTCTCGTGGCCGCCGTTCGGCGGTTCGTCGACGAGCTTCGGGACGCCGTCTTCTCGCGTCGTCCGCCGCCCGCCGACGGCGCGGCACCGCGACCACCGCGCGACGACGTTCCGATGTCCGGAGTGCCATGTTAGGAGCGGTTACGGGGCGCGATGGCGACCGACGAGGAGCTGATCGCGGCGGTCGCCGTCGGCGACGACGGCGCGCTCGCCGCGCTGTATCGGCGCTGGGAACGGCCGCTGCACGCGTTCCTCAGCCGCTATACCGGAGGCCGTGACGTCGATGATCTCGTCCAGGAGACCTGGCTCCGCGTCGTGCGGGCGGCGACGCGGTTCGATCCGCGCCGGCGCGCGTCGACATGGCTCTTCCAGATCGCGCTCAACCTCGCGCGCGACTGGCATCGCCGACCGCCCGCCGAGCCGGCGGATGCGGAGCGGGTCGCCGAGGTCGTCGCGCCCGACCGTCTCGACACGGTCGAGGCGGGCATCGACGTCGCGCGGCTGCTCGCCGCGCTCCCGGAGCCGCAGCGCGCGGTCGTCGTGCTCCGTCATTTCCACGATCTCGGAGAGGACGACATCGCGGCGATCCTCGACGTGCCGCGAGGCACCGTGAAGAGCCGGTTGCACACCGCGATGGCCCGGCTCGCGACGCTCGCGCGCCCGCGTCCCGTACGCTCGGAGGCGTCGTGACGTCGGCGTGCGAGGACGTGCGCGCGCGCCGGCTCGCCGGCCGGCCCGGGCTCGGCGATGCGGCGCACGTCGCCGGGTGCGCCACGTGTGCCGCGGAGGCCGAGGGGCTCGCCGCGCTCGTGGCCGCGTTTGCCGCGGATCGGGTCGCGCCGCCGCCGCCCGCGCTCCAGGCGGGCGTGCTCGCGGCCGCGGCGCCGATCCTCGCCAGCCGGCGGCGTCATGCGGCGCGTCGCTCGGTCGCGGCGGCGGTCGCGGCCGCGCTCGTACCGTTGCCGCTCATTCTCCTGATCGACGTGTGGGCGCTCCAGGCGATCTACGGCGGCTTGAGCCGCCTGCTCCCACCGGCCCTCAGCTTCTATCTGGTGATGAACTACGCCGCCGTCCTGGCGCTGCTCGGCACGCTCACGTATGGAGCGATCCCATTGCTCGCCGAGCGTCAGGCCCGCGGACGACACGAGGTGCTCCATGGTTGACGTTCCCGAAAAGCGTTGTCCGTATTGCGCGGAGACGATCCGCGCCGAGGCGCTCAAGTGCCGCTACTGCGGCAGCATGGTGAGCGGACCGACCGCGCTCACCCGGACGTGGTATCGCGTGCAGGAGACGCGGATGGTCGCGGGCGTCTGTGCCGGTCTCGCCGAGCAGTTCGGGATGTCGGTGACGATCGTGCGGCTCGCGTTCGTCCTCGGCGTCATCGTCGGGTGGGGCATGGGGCTCGTGCTCTACCTCGCCCTCTGGGTCATCATGCCGCTCCGTCCGACGGGGCCGGTCGAGGTGACGTACCGACGGGTGGAGTGAATGGGCTTCTATCAGCAGACGATCTTTCCTCGCGTCATGGAGTGGGCGCTCGGATCGGAAACCTGCAGCGCCGAGCGCCGCCGGACGCTCGCCGACGCGCGCGGCGAGGTGCTCGAGATCGGCTTCGGCACCGGCCTCAACCTGCCGCACTATCCGGCGTCGGCGATCACGAAGCTCACCATCGTCGATCCCGCCGAGCTGCTTCCCGAGCGCGTCCTCGCGCGCATCGCGGGAGCGCCTTTTCCCGTCGAGCACGCGCGGCTCGATGCGGAGCGCCTGCCGTTCGACGACGCGCGCTTCGACACGGTCGTGAGCACGTGGACGCTCTGTAGCATCCCGGACCCGGTCGCGGCGCTCCGCGAGATCCGTCGCGTGCTGCGGCCGGACGGCCGCTTCCTCTTCCTCGAGCACGGACTCAGCGAACGGCCCTGGGTGGCGCGCGGCCAGCATCTGTGGAACCCGATTCAGAAGGTGATCGCCTGCGGCTGCAACGTGGACCGCCGCATCGATCGTCTCGTCGTCGAGAGCGGTTTGGTCACGCAGAAGCTGGAACGCTTCGAACTCGCCGGCGAGATCCCCCTCTTCTCCGCGATGTACCGCGGCGTCGCGACGGCCTGAGCTTCGCATCGCGAAGAGTGCACTGGCGTCCCGTTCGAGCGTGAGGCGGGAGGACGCCCCGCTGCTCAGAACGCCGGACCCGCGACCGCTCAAGGGTAGAATTCCCAGGGGCCCCCGTGTCCGGCTCACTTCGCTGCGGAGCGTCCTCCCACCTCACCTAGAACCGTCGCTGCGCAATCTGGTCCTGCCAAAACGATGGGGTCGCGCTGATGGGCTCGCTCCACGGGTGGAAGCGGTGGTGCAGTCGCGTGAGCGCGCATCGCGCAACGGCCGGGCGACGGGGGCGTGGGGGAGCGCTTCGAGGGCTCGTGAGCGGGACACGTGCCCATGCGATCTCCGCCCTTGAGCGGTCGCGGGTCCCGCGTCCGAGACGTCGGGGCGGTCCCCCACGCCCCCGCCTCACGCGACGAGCGCGCGCTCTTCGTCGAACTACAGCCGAGTACCAAACGTGTTGCGGCTGGATACCTCGGCGACCGGGACGCGCTTGACCGGACCGAACTTGGCAGAAGGCCAGCCGACCGGAATGAGGGCCATCGTCTCGGCGTTGTCCGGCAAGTTCAGCAGTCTGGCGATGGGCTCCTCGTACATGAGATGCAGCGTCGTCAGGCAAGCCCCGAGACCGACCGCCCGACACGCCAGGAGAAGATTCTGCACGGCCGGATAGATCGAGGAGTAGATCGACTTCCGGGCAAGGTCCTGCATCGGCCCATCGCCCTGGATGCGCCCCTGCTCGAAGATCATGCACGGGATGATCAGCACCGGCGCTTCGTGCAAATGCTCCGAGAGGTGGACGGCGCTCTTCACGACCCGCGCCTGCGTCTCCTCGCTCACGCCCGGACGCGGCGGCACGTGCGCCATCATCGAGGCATACACGTCGAACGACTGCTTGTAGTAGCCCTGGAGCGCCTTCTTGATCTCCGGGTCGGTGATCACGAGGAAGTGCCAGCTCTGCCGGTTCGAGCCGCTCGGCGCGCGGATCGCGGCGTCCAGCACCTGCTCGATGAGGGAATCGGGCACGGGCTCGTCGCGGAAGTACCGGATGGCGCGGCAGTTGTGGATGATCTCGAAGACGCCCGGCTCGGCCATGACGGCCTCCTTTCGACGGTCCGTTGTCTAGAGGTGATCCACGATCCACCACGTGAGACCGGAGATGAACGCCGAGCACGGGATCGTGAGGATCCAGGCCCAGACGATCCTGCCGGCGACGCCCCAGCGGATGGCGGACAGCTTCGTGATGGCGCCGACGCCCACGATGGCGCCGGTGATGGTGTGGGTCGTCGACACCGGTACGCCGAGCCCGGTCGCGGCGAAGAGCGTGATGGCGCCCCCGGTTTCCGCGCAGAACCCGCCGACCGGCTTCAGCTTGGTGATTTTGAGGCCCATCGTGCGCACGATGCGCCACCCGCCCGAGAGCGTGCCGAGCGCGATGGCGGCGTGGCACGATAAGACGACCCAGAGCGGCACGTAGAACGTGTCGCCGAGGTTGCCGGTCGCGAAGAGGAGCACCGTGATGATGCCCATGGTCTTCTGCGCGTCGTTGCCGCCGTGGCCGAGACTGTAGAGCGCCGCCGAGAGGAGCTGGCCGCGGCGGAACCACGCGTCGACCTTCGCGGGTGTCGAGCGCCGGAGGATCCAGAAGACCGCCGTCATCAGGAGGAACGCCAAAATGAGGCCGAGCATCGGCGACAGCACGATCGAGATCGTGACCTTCGTGAGCCCGGCAGAATCGAGCGACGTGGCGCCGGCTTTCGCGACCGCCGCGCCGGCGAGGCCGCCGATCAGCGCGTGCGAGGAGCTCGACGGGATGCCGTAGTACCAGGTGATCATGTCCCAGGCGATCGCGCCGACCAGCGCCGCGAAGATCACCGCGGGGTCGACCACGGCGGGATCGATGATGCCTTTCCCGATCGTGTTGGCGACGTGGAGACCGAAGAACAGGAACGCCACGAAGTTGAAGAAGGCGGCCCACATGACCGCGTAGCGCGGCGACAAGACCCGGGTGGAGACGACGGTCGCGATCGAGTTCGCGGCGTCGTGGAACCCGTTCACGAAATCGAAAATCAGCGCCACCACGATGATGGCGCCGACGATCACGACGTCAGGCATGTTCGAGGACGACGCCCTCGATGATGTTCGCCACGTCCTCGCATCGATCGGTCGCGCTCTCGAGCGCCTCGTAGACCTCTTTCCACTTCATGACGAGGAGTGGATCGGTCGCCTCGCGGAAGAGCGTCGCGACGGCGTTGCGGAGGATCTCGTCGCCTTCGTTCTCGAGGCGGTTGACCTCGATGCACGCGTCCAGGATCACCTGGGTCTTCTTGAGATCGCGGAGGCCGCCGATCGCGGTGACGACGGTCTCGGTCGCCCGGACGAGCACGTCGGCGAGCTCGCGGACCTCGGTGGTCATCTCGCGGAGCTCGTAGAGCGCGATCCGCTCGGACGCCGACTCGACGAAGTCCATGACGTCGTCCATTCGCGTGATCAGCCGGTGGATGTCGTCGCGGTCGATGGGCGTGATGAAGACCGTGTGCAGCCGCTCGACGCAGGTGTGCGTGATGACGTCGGTCTCGTGCTCGATCTCCTTGATCCGCGCAGCGAGCGCCTTGACGTTCTGGCCGCCCGACACGAGCTTCGCGAACTGCATCGCGCCCTCGACCGTCAGCGCGGCGTGGCGCTCGAAGAGGGAGAAGAAGTCTTCCTCGCGCGGGAGAAAGCGTCGGAGCATCGGGCGCGGCTTGTAGCCCCCGCCAGGGCCGAACGCAAGCTCGCGACGCGGCGCGGGGGCCACCCGAAACTTGACTCCGAAATCGAGTGTCGCGTGTGACGCCCTGCCTTGCGTTGATCAAACGGATGTTTTAATCGCGCGTTCATGGCGACCTCCGCTCCGCGCGCCACGCAGGCGCGGCTGCTCGACGCCGCGGTCGAGCTCTTCGCCCAGCGCGGCTTCCACGGCACCTCGATCCGCGACATCGCCGAGCGCGCCGGCGCCAACGTCGCCGCCGGCCACTATCACTATGGCTCCAAGGAAGGCCTCTACCTGGAGGTCTTGCGCGCGCAGTTCGCGGAGGTCCGGGCGAAACTGGAGCGCAGGGGCGCCGCGCTGTCGGCCCCCGCCCTCCGCCGCGCGTCGCGCCGGGAGCTGGTGGGGCTGCTCGAAGCCCGGATCGCGACCATGCTGGACATGCTGCTCGGTCCACCGCCCGCCCCGCACGGCGCCCTGATGCTGCGGGAGATGTGCGACCCGACCGAGGCCATGCCGATCATCGTCGCCGAGTTCATCGAGCCCCAGACGGGCGAGATGGAGCAGCTGGTGGCACGGCTCATCCCGGGCGCGAGCCGCGAGACGGTGAGTCAGATCGTCTACAGCATCATCGGGCAGGTGCTGTTCTACCGCTTCACGATGCCGATGCAGTTCCTCATGCGGCGCGAGGAGAAGTATCCTCGCGGCTTCGCGCGGAAAGTCGCCCGCCACATCGCGCGCTTCTCGATGCACGCGATCGATGGGCTCGCGAGCGAACGGAAACGATCCCGTGCGCGCTGACGGCCGGACCCGCGCGACACTGCGGCATGCGGTCGTGGCTACGCCGCTGCTCCTCGTGGCCGCGTGCGGCCCCGTAGCCATGCTGACGAGGCCCGAAGGCGACGGGGGCTGGACCGCCGAGCGGCGGACGCGGGAGCTGGAGCGACGAGCGACCGGGGCGGCGGTCGCGCTGGCGGCGGAGGCGCCCGCGCCGCGCCCGTCGAGCGCACCGCTCACGCTCCAAGACGCGCTCCGGCTGGCCGCCGGCGGCAACCGGCGCCTCGCCGAGGCCCGCCAGCAGCTCGCGATCGCGCGCGCGCGCGTCGCCGAGGTGCGTGGCCGGCTCTTCCCGAGCACGATCGCGAGCGGGCGATATGCGTTCACGACCGACGAGCAGAGCACCCGGGTCGCGCTCCCGGCCGAGCTCTTCCCGAGCGGGGCGCCGCCGAGCGTGGCCATCCGCGATCAGAACCTCGGCACGGTGAACGCCACCGTGACGTTGCCGCTCGACCTGAGCGGCGAGCTCCGCTGGGCGCTTGCGTCTGCACAAGCGGGCTATCGCGGGGAGGCGGCGCGTCTCTGGGCCACGACGTTGCAGCAGGACGTCGTCGTGATCGGCGCGTATTACACGCTGCTCGAGGCCCTGAAGCTCCAGACCGTGACGGAACAGACGATCGCGCTCCAGCGCGAGCAGCTCGCCCATGCGAACGAACGGTTCGACAGCGGGCGGCTCACGAAGAACGAGCTCCTAGTCGTGCAGGTCGGTCTCCAGGACGCCGAGCAGGAGCTGCGCCGCCGCCTGCTCGCCATCGACGAGGCGCGCTGGGCCCTCAACGAAGCGATCGGTGCTCCCGTCGACGCGCCTACGCGCGTCGCCGACGTCGCGGAGCGGCCGACGCTGCCCGTCGTGACGGAGGCGCTCCAGGTCGCGTACCGCGAGAACCCGGTGCTCGTCGCGCTCGTCGAGGAGCAGCAGCGCCTCGAGGCGAGCGCCACGTCCCTCTCGCGGAGCCGCCTCCCGCGCTTTTCGGGCGGCGGGTCGATCGACCATTCGACGACGGAGGTCATCGATCCCGCGACGCTCGGCACGGGCTTCGTCGGCTTCAGTTGGGATCTCGACACGGACACGCGGATTCGCGCCCGCCTCGCCGCGGAGCGCGCCGCAGTCGAGCAGAACCGGATCCGCGTCGAGCGCGAGCTCCGCGAGCTCGAGCGGGCCGTGCGCGCGACCTGGGGTGCCGCGGCCGAACGTCTCGCCGCCCTCACGAGCGCCGAAGCGGCCGTCGGGCAGGCGGAGGAGAACGTGCGCATCCGTCGCCAGCAGTTCGACGTCGGCCGGGCGACGAGCGACGACGTGCTCGACGCGCAGCGCCTGTTGTCGCTCCAGCGCGCGACGCTCGCGACGGCGCGCTACCAGGCGCAGACGCATCGCGCGGAGCTGCAAGCATTGATGGGCCAGCCGGTCACGGACCTGCTGGCGGACGGGAGATCCCAGTGAGTCCACGCCGCATCGCGCTCGTCGTCATCCTCCTCGCGATCGTCGCCGCCGTCGCCGCCGCGGTGTGGCGCGGGCGCGGGGGGCCGATCCACTACACGGGGTTCGTCGAGGGCGAAGAGCGCATCCTGCGCAGCGAGGTCACCGGCCGCGTGCTCGAGGTGCCGTTCGACGAGGGCGATCCCGTGCCCGCCGGCGCCATCGTCGCCCGCCTCGACGATGCCGACGTGCAGACGCGGCTCACGTCGAAGCGGCAGCAGGTGACCGTCCACGAGGCGGCACTCCGGAGGCAGGAGCAGCAGGTGAAGCTGCTGGACGCGACCTGGCGGCGGTCGCTCGACGCCTCGCGCGCCGAGCTCAAGCAGACCGAGGCCTCGGCGACCCTCGCCGCGCGGACCCTCGAACGCGAGCGGAGCCTCGTGAAGAGCGGCGCCAGCACGGCGCAGCTCCTCGACGAGGCCCGCGCGGCCTCCGATTCGACGGCGAGCGGCGTGCAGCGCGCGCGCGACATGGTCGCGCGGACGGAGGCCGCCGAGGGCGAGATCACCGTCGCGCGCCATCAGATGGAGGTGATCGCCGCCGAGCGCGATCTCGCGACGACGCAGGTACGGGAGCTCGAGGTGCTCGCGGCGAAACACGTGATCCGCGCGCCCGATGTCGCGACGACCGTCCAGACCAAGTTCCTATGGCCGGGCGAGCTCGCGCAGCCGGGGAGCGCGGTGCTCGCCGTCCTCGACCCGACCGACAAGTACGTGCAGATCTACGTCCCGGTCGCTGATCTCGGCGAAGTGCGCGTCGGTCGCGCGGTGGAAATCGAGCTCGACAGTGCGCCGGGCGAGCGGGTCCCCGGCGAGGTCTCGTTCCTCGCCGACCAGGCGACCTTCACCCCGGAGAAGATCGAGACGCGGAGCGATCGCCTCGGCCAGGTGTATCGCGCGAAGGTTCGGATCCTTGCCGACGTCGAGCGATTCCGGCCCGGGACCGAGGGCAACGTGTACCTGGTCGACGGGGAGCGCGGCGACGCCCGGCGCGTCGCGACGGACACCGTCGAATGACCGCCGCGCGCGACGCCACGATCCTCCTGCGCGGTCTGGTGAAGCGCTTCGGGCCGCGGCAGGCGCTCGCAGGGATCGACCTGAACGTCGTGGGACCCCAGATCGTCGGGGTGATCGGCCCCAACGGCGCCGGAAAGACGACGCTGCTGCGCGCGATCGTCGGGCTCCTCGAGGTGGAGGCGGTCGGGGCGACGGTGCTCGGCTACGACCTCACGGCCGACGTGACCGAGCTGAAGACACGCGTCGGCTACGTGCCGCAGGCCTTCGGGTTGCATCGGGACCTGTCCGTCATGGAGAACCTGCGATTCACCGGGCGGCTGCATCGTTTGCCTTCCGGAGAGCTCGAGCGGCGCGCGCGGCCGCTTCTCGAGCGCACGGGGCTCGCGCCGTTCGGCGAGCGGGCCGCGGGCGCGCTTTCGGGAGGCATGAAGCAGAAGCTCGCGATCGTGAACGCGCTCCTGCCGGAGCCGAACCTGCTCGTGCTCGACGAGCCGACCGCCGGCGTCGACGTCGTCGCGCGCGGCGAGATCTGGGAGATGCTCGACAGCCTCCGGCGCGACACGCTGGTCGTCGTCAGCACGAGCTACCTCGACGAGATGACGCTCTGCGACCGCCTCGTGTACCTGGATGACGGCAAGGTCGTTGCCACCGGGACTCCGTCCGAGCTCCGCGCGAGCGTCGGAGTCGAGCTCTACCGCGCCTGGGGGAGCGATCCGAACGGGATCGCCACCGCCGCCCAGACGCTGCCCTGGGTCGCGGAGACCCACGCCAGCGGCGACTTCGCGCGCATCGAAGTCGCGGCGAGCCGTACGCCCGGAGCGCCGGCGGTGCGGCGGAGCCTCGCGGCGCTCCCCGGCGTGCACTTCGCCGAGCAGGTGGCCGTCGACATGGAAGCCACCTTGCTGGCGCTGGCGCGCGCGACGAGCGGGGCATGACGCTCTCCGCGCCGGCCTCTGGTCCGCCGATCATCCGCGCGCGCGGCCTCACGAAGCAGTTCGGAGACTTCACGGCCGTCGACGCGCTCGACTTCGAGGTCGCGCCGGGCTCCATCTTCGCGTTCCTCGGCGCCAACGGTTCCGGCAAGAGCACGACCATCCGCATGCTGATCGGCCTGCTCGCCCCGACCGCCGGGACGATCGAGGTCGACGGGATCGACGTCATCCGAACCCCGCGGCGCGTCCGCGATCACATCGGCTACATGGGGCAGAAGGTGAGCCTCTACCAGGGGCTCTCGCTGCGCGAGAACCTGGAGTTCTATGCCGGCCTCTACGGGCTTGCCGGCGCCCCGCTCGAAGAGCGATGGGCGGAGCTTCGCGACCGTTTCGAGCTCGGGACGGTCGAGCACGAGAAGGCGAGCGATCTGCCGGCCGGGGTTCGCCAGCGCGCGGGCCTGGCCCTCAGTACGCTGCACCGTCCGCGCGTGCTCTTCCTCGACGAGCCGACGGCCGGGGTCGATCTCCACAACCGCCTCCTGTTCTGGAAGCGCATCCGCGAAGAAGCGGCGGCGGGTGTGACCGTGTTCGTGACCACGCACTTCCTCGAAGAGGTCGAGTACTGCGACTGGGTCTGCTTCATCGATGCCGGACGCCTGATCGCGAACGCCCATCCCGAGGAGATCCGGCGGTGCTACTCGGACGGCTACCGCGTGCGGATCGACCTCCCGCGCGGCGCGCGCGCCGCGATCGCGACGCGGTTCGCGACGCAGGGAGTCGCGGTGACGCCCACCCACGACGGGCTGGATCTGTCGGCGCCGGCCTTGTCTCCCCTGCTTCTCGGCGAGCTCCAGACACTCGCGGACCACGACGCGGCGATCAGCATCACGCGGCCGGAGATGACCGACGTATTCCGCCGGCTCATGGAGGCAGGAGGACGCGGCGAAGTGCTGGCGCCGGCCACTCCCGCGTCGCCGCCGGCCACGGCAGCGCCGCTCGCCGCCGCCACGCCCCCGGACGACGACGCGCGCGCCCGCGCGGCCACCGCGGTCCGGGCGCGCCTCCGTCGACTGGGCGCTCTTCTCCGGCGTGAATCGCGCGCCACGCTCCGGGACCCCTTCACCGTCACCATTCTGATCGCGGTGCCGCTCGCGGCATTGCTGGCGTTCGGCCTCACGCTGTCGACGGAGGTGAAGCATCTGGAGCTCGGCCTCCACGACGCGAACGGCTCGGCCGCGAGCCGCCGCCTGACCGCCGAGCTCGCCGCCAACGGGACGTTCGCGATCGAGCCGTACGCGACGCGCGACGCGATGGAGCGCGCCCTCGTGAGCGGCGCGATCAGCGTCGCGGTGATCGTGCCCCCGGATTTCGACCGGCGCCTCGCCGCGGTCGTCCCGGGCGCGCCGCCGCCGTCGTTGCAGGTGCTGTACGACGGCGGGGAGACGGTCGTCGCGGGCAATGCCGAAGCATTCTTCCGGGGGCTCGCGACGGCGACGGGGCTCTCGCTGCGCGGACGCCGTGGTCCGCCGCCTGCCGGCGCCGGTACGGCCGAAGGGGGCGTCGCGGTCGTGACGCGCGCGCTCTTCAACCCGACCCTGGACGGCACCCCGTTCATGGTCGCGGGGACGTACGGCTTCGTGCTCACGTTCCTCACGACGCTCATCACCGCGGTGTCGGTGGTGAACGAGCGCCTGAGCGGCACCTTCGAGCATCTGCAAGTCACGCCCGCCACGTCGGCCGAGATCGTGCTCGGAAAGATCCTGCCGCTCGGCGCGGTTTTCACGGCGGACGTCGTCTTGATGGTGCTGACGGCGAACGTCGTCCTCGGCGTCTGGCCGGCGGGCAATCCCATTTTCTTCGTCGTCGTGACAGCGGGCTACGTGCTCGTGTCGCTGTCGATGGGGGTCATCATGTCGGCGACCTCGGCGACCGCCGCGGAAGCCGTGCAGAAGACCGTGCTGCTCAGCGTGCCGTTGATCTTTCTCGGGGGCTTCATCTTCCCGATCCGCAACATGCCGCTCGGTTTCCAGTGGCTCTCCGAGCTGATCCCCGCCACGCACTACATCCGCGTCGCCCGCTCGATCTACCTCCGCGCGGCCGGACCGGCGGAGCTCGCGGGCGAGCTCGCTCTGCTCTCCCTCATGGGCGTCGCGCTGATCACGATCGCGTTCCGCGCGGTGGAGAAGCGCGCATGACGCGCATGCTCTCCAACATCCTCGCCGTCGCCTACAAGGAGGCGATGGTCATCCGTCACGACAAGCCGCTGCTCGCGACGCTCTTCGTGCAGCCGGTGAGCTTTCTGATCATTCTCGGCATCGCCGTGTCGTTCACGCCACGGAACGTCCCGTGGGTCGTCCTCGATCGCAGCGACACCACGGTGGCGCGGCGGCTGGTGCAGGAGATCGAGGCGAGCGGCTATTTCCTGCCGGTCGAGCGGGTCACGAGCTACGACGCCGGCGAGGACCGCCTCGCGACGGGCGCCGCCAGTCTGATGCTCGTGATCGACCGCGACTTCGCGCGTGACGTCGAGCGCGGCCGGCCGACCGTGCAGGTCCTGCTCGACGGTGCCGACCCGCTCACGGCGGCCCGTCTCGGCGGTGTGGTGACCGCGATTGCGGCGGCCCACGACCCGCACGGCGCCCCACGCAGGCCGCGGCCGGACGCGGCGCTCTCAGATCAGGGTCCGATCGATCTCCGTCAACGCTTCTGGTTCAACCCGACCCTCGACGACTCGAGCTTCTTTCTTTCGGCGCTCGCGGCGATGCTGCTGACGAACCTCTGTTTCTCAGCGACCGCTCTCGCGCTCGTCGGGGAGCGCGAGAACGGCACGTACGAGCAGATGTTGGCGCTCCCGACGAGCGCCGTCGAGATCGTGCTCGGGAAGCTGCTGCCGTACGTCGGGCTCTGCTACTCGCAGGTGCTCATCGCGCTCCTGCCGGCGGGGATCTTCCTCGGCTTCTGGCCCGAGGGCAGCTGGGTGACGCTGTTCGCCGTCACCCTCCCCTTCGTGCTGGCCTCCCTCGGGATCGGCGCGTTCGTGTCGTCGCTCGCGAGCACGTCGGCACAGGCGGTCTTCCTCTCCGTGTTCTTCATCATGCCCTCGTTCGTGCTGTCGGGCGTGATGACGCCCTACCAGCTCATGCCCGATCTCGTGCGGCGGGTCGGCGGGATCCTGCCGCTCCGGTGGTACCAGATCGCGAGTCGGCGGATCATCGAGCGTGGGGGCGGGCTCGCCGACGTCGTTCTGCCGACGATCGTGCTGACGATCATGTTCTTCGTCGTCTTGATGCTGCTCAAGTGGCGGATCAAGCCGCGGCTCGGCTGATTCGTTCATCGGTGCGGTCAGCTCGAAGAGTACGGTCACCCTCTGACGCGCAAGCCGGCGGGGAGTGATTCGTCGAAGAGGCGTCCCGTCTCTGCCTGATCCAGCGGCACCGATTCGTGGAGGAGAACCGTGCTGCGGCCGGCGCCAGGGAGAGTTGCGAGGCGGTCGGCGAGGCGGTCGCGCACGGTGATGTCGAGGTCGCGTTCGCGGTCGTCGACGACGCGCGCGATCTGGACGAGGGCGAAGGCGACGAGCTCGGGCTGCTGCCACTCTGGGAGCGCGAGGAGTCGATCGATCCATTCGCTGACCGCGGCGGAAGGGACGACGCAGTTGAGGGGACCGTAGAGCGGCTCGCGTGCGCCGAGCCTCGCGAGCGCCCAGAGCTGTTGCGGCGCTGCCTTGCCGCGGAGGACGTCGCCGACGATGACGTCGCCGAGCTCCTGCTTCAGGCGCGCGTCGAGGCGCTCGCAGGCGCCGATGGCCTGCCACATCTCCCGGATCTCCTGCGTACCGGGCCTCGCGCTGCCGCCGAGCTTGACCTTGGCCTTCTTCGCGACCCGCGGCACGATCCAGGGCGCGACCTCGCCGTGCAAGCGGAGCTGCGGGCCGCGCTCGAGCCCGCCCGCGACGCGCTTCCAGAGATTCCACCACTCGGCCCGGTTCTGGACGGCACGCGGGAACGCGAGTCCCGCGGCGAGCGGCCCGCCGAGCTGCTTCACGCGCCACGCGTCCATCTCGTGTCCGAACCCGGGCCGTAAGAGAAAGCCGCAGAGGTTCAGCCACCGCGCCTCGTGGGCCGCGGTCACGCCACGCCGAGCGGCGCCGGCCCAGAGCGCGTCCCACAGCGCCCGCAGGACGGCGAGCGGCCACGCGTCCTTCCCCGCTCCGAGCGCGGTCTCGAGGGCACGCGGCAACCCCGCGGGGTCGCCGTTCGCCGACGCGGGGGCGCTCTGTGGCGGGAAGACCGTCGCGATCGCGGCGAGCGCGGCCTCGAGCTGCCCAGGCGTCACACCGAGCTCGGCACCGCGCGAGACGGCGCGCTCCTCGTCGTTCGCGAGCAGCGGCGCCTCGCGGAGCTGGAACTCGAGCTTCCAGCGGTGCTCGGTGTCCTTGGCGGCGCACTAGAGCTCGAGCGTCCCGAGCCCGGTGCGC
>DAIQBH010000071.1:0-24203 GCA_036781285.1 Thermodesulfobacteriota bacterium
TCCCGATGCTGCCCGAGTTCAAATCGACGGCCGCCGACGTGTTGCGTTCGATCAGGCTGTCGTTGATCGTGACGTTGCTCGCCCAATCCGTGAACCCGATGATCAAACCTCCGGCGTTCTCGTGGATGTCCACGGCCTCGAAGGCCACTTGGTTTCCGAGGCCGAAGAACGCCACCCCGCCATTGCCGACGAAGGTCGCGTGTTTCACGGTGCCCCGATTGTTCAGGTCGAAGTTGATGCCGGCCCCGTTGTCCTCCACCGTCGTTCCGTCCACTTCCACCGAGCACCCGAGCAGATAGGCGGTCTCGTCGTTTTCGGCGATGCGTCCTCCGCTGACCATCAAGTTGAAGCTTCGCTGGTGGATGCCGGTTGCGTTGTGGAGGATGTCGCAGTCGGTGAGCTCCATCGTGGCGAACCACCCGCGCAGACCTTCGGGTGTGCCTCCGGTGATCGTCGTACCCACCACGACGAGTCGGCTGAAGTTGTCGAGCACCCTGCCGGCGTCGTCGCCGTCGATGGTGGTGACGTCGGCGCCGGCGCCGGTGATGGTGAGCTCGTCGAGGACGTCGAGATCGCCCACGAGCGACTCGTCCTCGTCGGGATCGGCGGCGACCAACGTGTAGTGTCCTGCCGGGAGCGCGATCGCCTGCGGATCGGGGAGATCGTTCGCCTCCATGATCGCGGCGCGGAGCGAGCACGCGCCGTCGACCGTCGCGCACACGCCGTCGCCTGGTGCGGCATCCGGGGCGTCGATGGTGGTGTCGACGATGAACGTGACGATCGTGCCGCGCGGCCGCGTCCGCGGAGCGATGCTTCGTACCGTGATGGTTCGCGATCGGTCGGCGACCGCCGGCCGGACGATCTCGGTCGGGACGTGGAGCGCATCCGCTTCCTCGAGCGCAGCACGGATCGTGCACGCGCCGCCGGCGGTGGCGCACACGCCGTCGCCCGGCTTCACGTCGAGATCCTCGGCGCTGCTGGTGACGCGGAAGCTTGCGGCCGTGGCAGGCGTAGCGAGCGCGACGGCGACGAGCGCGAAGAGTGTGACCCTCAGAGCACGCATGCGATACCTCATGACCCGGCGGAAGCGGGTCCTACCACGCCGTCGCGAGTCGGGGCCACTGGGAAGCTGCATTGACTGCCCCGAATTGAGCCCCTAAGCATCGAGCACATGGCGAGTCCTGGGGAGGCGCGCCGGGGGTACGTGGTCGCGCTCGTGGCGACCGTCGTTGCGATCGTGGGTCGCGTCGCACTCGATCCGTTCACCACCCGCCACCGCTTCGTTCTGCTGTACGGAGCGACGTTGCTCGTCGCGTCCCGCTTCGGGTTCCGGGCGGGCATGACCGTCGTCCTGACGGGTGGGCTCGCCATGGCCGCGCTGTCGAACGTGGAAGCGTTCCAGCCCAAGGTCTTGGGACTGCTGACCGTCGATCTCGGCGTATACCTGGCGCTTGCGACCGCGATCGCGTGGGTCGCCGCCTCGATGCGTCGCGCGCAAGATCGTGCGGACGCGAGCTCGGCCGACGCGGGGGCGCGAGCGCAAGCGCTCGCCCGCAGCGACGAGCGGTACCGGTCGTTCATCCAGCGCAGCACCGAGGGGATCTGGCGGCTCGAGCTCTCCGCGCCCGTCCCGATCGGGCTGCCGGAAGACGAGCAGATCGCGCGCTTCTATCGGGACGGCTACCTCGCCGAGTGCAACGATGCGATGGCGCGCATGTACGGCTATCGCGAAGCGCGCGAGCTCGTCGGGCGACGGCTGGACGAGCTGCTCGTGCCGAGCGATCCGGCGAACCAGGAGTACCTGCTCGCGTTCGTCCGTTCCGGCTATCGCGTGACCGACGGCGAGTCGCACGAACGGGATCGCGACGGCAACATCAAGTACTTCCTGAACAATCTGATCGGCATCGTCGAGCACGATCAGATCCTGCGCGCCTGGGGCACGCAGCGCGACGTATCGGAGAGCCGGCGGACCGAGCGCGAGCTCCGCGTCAGCGAGGAGCGGCTCCGCCTCGCGCTCGAAGCGGGCCAGATGGGCATCTGGGACTGGAACATGGCGACGGGCGTGATCCAGTGGTCGGAGAACCTCGAGTTCTTGCACGGGCTCGCGCCCGGCACCTTCGCCGGCACGTACGAGGCGTTTCTCGCGATCATCCATCCCGCCGATCGCGAGCGGTTCACCGCGGCCGTGCGCGGCGCGATCGACCACGGCGGCAGCTACGAAGCGGAGTTCCGGGTCATCGGCTCCGATGGGGTCGAGCGCTGGATGCTCGGCAAGGGGCAGGTCTTCACGGACGTCGAGGGTAAGCCGGTCCGCATGATCGGCGTCGGGATCGACGTCACGGCGCGGAAGCGTGTCGAGGAGGATCTGCACCGGAGCGTCGCGCGCCTGGAGGAGACCGAACGGGACGTCCAGCAGCTCTTCATCCTGGAGCGCGAGGCGCGCGCCGAGGCGGAGCGGTCGAATCGCGCGAAGGACGAGTTCCTCGCGACGCTGTCGCACGAGCTGCGCTCGCCGTTGAGCGCGGCGCTCAGCTGGGCGCACCTCCTGCGCCGGGGCCACCTCGATCCCGACAAGACCGCGCGCGCGCTCGAGACGATCGAGCGCACGACGCGTCTTCAGGTGCGGCTCGTCGAGGACCTGCTCGACATCTCACGCATCGTGTCGGGCAAGCTCACGGTCGAGCGCGGCGTCGTCGACATCGGCGCCGTGATCGACGCGGCCGCCGAGTCGGCGCGCGCGGCGGCCGACGGGCGGCAGCTCCGCCTGCGCGTGGACGCGCCGCGCGACGTGCTCCTGGTCGCCGGCGACGCCACCCGCATCGAGCAGGTGATCGGCAATCTGCTCGGCAATGCGATCAAGTTCACGCCCGCTGGCGGCGAGGTGACGATCGCGTGGCGCCGCGTGGGAGCGGAGGTCGAGATCACGGTGCGCGACACCGGCGTCGGCATCGACCCCGCCGTGATCGGGCACGTCTTCGATCGCTTTCGCCAGGCCGACAGCTCGACGACGCGGCGGCACGGTGGGCTCGGGCTCGGCCTCGCGATCGTGCGCCACCTGGTCGAGCTCCATGGCGGGACGATCGTCGCCGAGAGCGCGGGCGAGGGGCGGGGGACGGTGATGCGTGTCCGGCTGCCGCTCGAGGTCGGCGGGCAGGGCCGTCTGCGCGCCGAGCGCGCGCCGGGCGTGCCGGACGGCGCGCCGAGGACGCCGCTCGCCGGCTTGAACGTGCTGATCGTCGACGACGAGCCCGACATCCGCGGCTTCCTCGAGACGATTCTCAGCGACGCCGGCGCGCGGGTCGCGGGCGCCGCTTCGACGGGCGAGGCGCTGGCGGAAGTCGCGCGGCACCGGCCGGACGTCGTGCTGAGCGACCTCGCGATGCCGGAGCGCGACGGCTTCGACTTCCTGCACGCGTTCCGCGCCTCCGGCGCGACGGCGCCCGTGATCGCCCTCACCGCGCTCGCGAGCCCGGCCGATCGCGCCCGCGCGCTCCAGGCCGGCTTCGACGACTACATCGT
Organism: Thermodesulfobacteriota bacterium; assembly: GCA_036781285.1. Classification (GTDB taxonomy): domain Bacteria; phylum Desulfobacterota; class Binatia; order UTPRO1; family UTPRO1; genus UTPRO1. The sequence goes on from DAIQBH010000071.1 coordinate 3,520, forward strand.
GAAGCCGGTGGATCCGCCGGACGTCGTGGCCGCGGTCGTGCGCCGACGTCCGCCGGGACTCATGGCTGCTGGCCCTGCGCCTTGAAGGTTCGTGGCGTCGCTGCGCTTCCGACGCCTACGTCGCAATGGCGCGTCGCCGATCGCTCAGCGGCGCCTCCATATGATGGCGCTGGTATCCGGGCCCGCGACGTCGAAATTGTTCTCGACGTTGACCCGTACGCCGCCGGCGGTCGAGGCGAGCCGGTTTCCGTCCGGCGACCAGGCGACGGCGGTCACGATGTCGTTGTGGCCGGCGAGCGTGTCGACCAACGCGCCCGTGCCGGCGTCGAAGATGCGGAGCAGGTTGTCGGACGCGCCGATCGCGATGAGGTCGCCGTCGGGGCTCCAGTCGAGGCCGTGAAGCTGCACGGCTTTGCCGCGCGCGTTGGTGACCGTCGTGCGATGCAGGACGGCGCCGGTGCGCTCGTCGAAGATCGCGAACGTGCCGTCGATCCACACGCCGGCGACCCGGGTGCCGTCGGGCGCATAGCGCGCGTTCCAGCTCGGCGTCTTCACGACGCGCGTGCTGCCGTTCTTGAGCGTCCGCGTCGCTTCGTGGAACCAGACCGGCGTGCGGCGGACGCGGTCGGGGTAGCGTGTGTTCCAGCGCCAGTAGGCGGTCGAGTCCTCGTCGGCGAAGTCGTCGACGGTCGCGTCGTCCCAAAGGTCGCCTTCCGGCACCGGACGCGGATCGAAGGCCCAGACCGCGACGCGACCGAGCCGATCGCTCGTGACGAGCGCGCGGCCGTCGGGACGCCATGAGACGGACGTCACCTGGTCGCCGAGGCGCGGGTTCCAGAGTCGGACGACCTTCCACTGGTTGCGGCCGGGCTCGACCTGCCAGAGGCGAAGCGAGCCGTCCTTGCTCGCGCCGGCGAGGAAGCGGCGGTCGGGCGAGAAGGCGAGCGAGAGAATCCAGCCGTTGATGTTCATGAGGCCGGTGCGCTTCTGGATCGTGAAGCCGCCCCTCTTGTTGGGGACGAGACGCTCGGCGATCTCGGGGAGCGCGCCGTCCGCCACGAGGTACTGGCCGATCGTCCGGCACGCCGTGCTGCCGGGACCGTCCGAGTTCCAGACCTTCACCGCGTGATCGCCGGCGCCGTCGGCGAGGAGATCCATGCCGAGCGCCGGCACGTCGGCCCATGCGAGCGCGACGACCCAGAACCCGTGACAGTTGAAATTCTTCAGCAGCGCGCCGGACGCGACGTCGTAGACCTTGGTGTCGTACCGGAAGTTGGTCTTCGGCGGCTGCGGGACCACGGTGTTGCCGCGGAAGTGGCCGCCGGCCGCGAGCTGGCTGCCGTCGGGCGACCACGCGACCGCGATGCCGCGGCCGGGAAGGGCGATCGATCGCTCGAGCGCGAACCGTTGGTTGGAATCTGCGATGGAGGGGACGACCGACCACGCGAGAGCGATTGCCGCGACTGCACACGAAACCATCCGCATCACTGACACACCTCGAAACACGCCTCATCGGCGGGAAATTTTTGATCGTGCTGCTGATGAGGGTCGCTTCGAGACGAAGCGAGTGAGGCGGGGGCGGTGGGAAATGGATACCCGTCCGTCACTCGCGGCGAAAGATGGTTTCTCGCGGTGCAGGGTGATCGTTGCTGGCCGCGTGCGCGCGTGCTCGTCGAGCGCGACGGCGATGGTCGCGTCTGCGCAATCTCTTGCGCAGACGCTTTCCGCTACGCCGATCGCATTCGTCGCAGACCGAGTATCGCAGCGAGACCCACCAGCACGAGGGTCGCGAGCGGGCGGTTCGCCGACCCGTCACGCACGACCTGTGCGGCGTTGCGCGAGGTCGTCGCGGCGTGTTGGAGGAGCTGCCACGCATCCGCGCCGCCGCGTTGCGCGAGCCGCCCGGCTGCGCGGAGCGCAGGATCGAGCTGGGCGCGCGCGTCGGACAAGAACGCGCCGGCACGGCGCTCGAGATCCGCTTCGCGCGCCATCGCCTCCTCCTTGGCCCGCGTGATTCCGGTCTGCAACACGCGCCAGGCGCGATCGAGATCCTCGTCCGCCCGCATGCGCAGCCGCTCCTCGGTGCTCGGGCGATAGGCCCAGCGCGCCACCGCGAGCCCAACGATCACGGCCACCGGCACCGGATGACGCTTGAGCGTATCGACGGTCTGCGTGGCGAGGCCGCGTGCGCGCTCGCGCACCGTCTCGCGCACTGTCTCCGCCCCCTGGTGGACGATCTCGCTCGGCGCGAGCCGGCGCTCGAGCTCCGAGAGCGTCGCGTCCATTTCGTTGCGCGTGCGCTCGATGTCGCGTTCCACCTCGCGCGCTTGAGCGTCCGAATCCATCGCCGCCATCACGAACCTCCTCCAGGTAAATGCTCTTGGACGAGCTGCCCGTCCTGACGGAGCGACTCCAAGCTACGCTCCGGCGTGAGGTGCACGAGCTTCGATTTTCCGATCGCGAAGCACACGGCGCCGATCACGAAGGCGGCCGCCCCGACGATGGACGTCGAGAGCCACGGCGTGTTGAGCGCGGTGTCGATACCGAACGCCGCCGCGGCGAGCAGGAAGAGCAGGCCAGCGAACGCGAACACCCCGCCGACCGCGAAGGCGGAAATGCCGGCCGTGAGCCGCGCGATCGAGCTCGAGATATCGAGGCGTGCGAGCTGGACTTCCTTCCGAAAGAGCTCGGTCGTCTCCTGGCGGAGATCGGCAACGAGCTGGGTGATGGTCGGCTCCGGCGCCGGCTGGCTCCCTGCGAGCGGCCTCGGCTCCGGGTAAATGCGACTCGGTGTGGACGACATGCGACCTCCCCGCGGCGGCGAGCTGCCGCCGTCGATGCGGAGATGAGGCAGCAAGGCCCATACCACGCGGCACCGCTGTCGGACTCGGAACCGTCGATCGGAGCCGTGTAAACGTTGCGTCCCCCAATCGAAGAATCTGCACTAGTCAGTCGGTCTCGTTCGGCACGACGGGCGACCGCGCGATGGGACCGGCTCGGACGGCACGATGGATGTCCCGACATCGATTCTTCAAACGGGTCGAGTCCGAGCCCGACCACGAAACTGGGGCTTCACTCCCGGAGCAATCTCACGGTGTGCACGCTCCGTCAGGATCGCAGTTTCTATCTGAATGATGAACGGCGCCCGGATTGGCGGTCCAACAGTTCTCCTGGGTCATGCCTGGCCCCCCAAAACACGAGCCTCCGCTTGCGCAACAATGGCCGGGCGCTGCGTCTTCGGGCGCCGCGCAAGTCCCCGTGGCAGCGCTGCATAGCGTCCCGGGGGGCGCTACGGTCCCACCGTTCGAGGTGCACGCGCTCGCCGCTCCGACGGCAATGGAGGAGCAGAAACCGCCTGCAAGAGGAAGCTCGCAGCAGAGCGTCGTGTCGGCATTCGCCGTTACCGTCGGGACTGGCGTTGCCAATGGGGTCGGTGTCGGCTGAGGCGGGTCGATCAGCGCGATCAGTGCAGCGACTTGGGCTTCGAGCGCGGCACGTGCAGCCGATTGATCTCCTGCGGTCGGACACGCCGGATACTTCGCTTCGATTTTCGCGAAGCAGCCGTTTCCCGGCGTCGCCCCGCCATCGAACTTCACCCGGGCGCGCGCAATGCAAAGTGGATCTGCCGGGCGCTCTGCGTTCTGTCCGTCTGCTTCGCACTTCGCGAGCGCGGCATAGAACCGTGACGCGCACTTCAATTTCTTTGCGACGCACTGTTCGGATTCCGCGGCGCTACTCGATCCCAGGGATGAGAAGAGTGCCGCTGCGGAAAGAGCAAGGAGAGCACAGGCGTGCGACGGGGGCTTCAGCATGCGTTTCTCCTGGAGTCCGGCCGGCTGCGAAGTTGTTGGCGGCCATACGACACACCGGGGTCGACCAGCAACCGCCGGCCGTTGGTCGATGCTGGGCCCGCCGAAGGGTCTGGGTTCTGCCGGCGGTTCCAGACGCAAGCGGGCCGCGACGGGCGATGGGGAAATGCCGAGGAAGCATCCGAACGAGACCGACACCATCGACGAGGCCGCGATGCGACGGCTTCTCGCCGGGCCGAGGTCGTTCTCGATGCATCGGGATGACGCACTCCGGAGCGGCGCGTTTCGCGCCCGCGAAGACGAGCGTCACGCTCGAGACGTCGAAGGAGCACTACGCGAAGTGGATGCCGACGCGCGAGCGTCGCCGGCTTGCGTCGCAGAAGGCCGAAGTAATTTCGTGGCGTAACGGGCATGAACGGGCACCGACGGCCAGGATGTGGACCCTCGGGGTCCACGTCTGACCAAGAGGAATCGCCTCCCTTGGCGAAGTCGCAGCAACGGGTATTGGCCGGTTTCTCGGTTCCAGCGGGAAGGTCGGAGTCGCGCGATTGATTCGCGAGCTTCTTTTCCTAGGGCCGCTCCGCCCTTCGGTTCTCACGGCTTCTTCTCGACCTGCCCTACGATGGAGCAGCCTGATACGTGGAGTGCCGCTGAGACATTCGCGCCTGGCGTGGTAGTGACGCGACGCGAGAAACGCCCGCGATGCGCTGCCCGTCCTGCGACCACGAGAACCGCTCTGACCGTCGCTTCTGCGCGGAATGCGGTGTCGCGCTCGCGGTGGTCTGCGCATCGTGTGGTGTCTCGAATCAGCCCGGCGAGAAATTTTGCGGCGGCTGCGGCGTTGCGCTGACGGCCCGTCAGCCGACGGCTCCGACGAGATCGCCCGCCACCTCCACGCCTAGGCACCTCGCCGAGAAGATTCTCACCTCGCGGAGCGCCCTCGAAGGCGAGCGCAAGCAGGTCACGGTGCTGTTCGCCGACGTAAAGGGCTCGATGGAGCTCGCAGAGCAGATGGACCCCGAAGCGTGGAGCGCCATCATGCAGCGGTTCTTCACCATCCTCGCCGACGGTGTCGGGCGGTTCGAAGGCTTCGTCGACAAGTTCACCGGCGACGGCATCATGGCGCTCTTCGGCGCGCCGATCGCGCACGAGGACCACGCGCAGCGGGCGTGCTACGCGGCGCTGCATCTGCGCGACGCCGCGCGCGCCTACGCGCACGAGGTACGGGCGCAGCACGGGGTGCCGTTCGCGGTGCGCATCGGCCTCAACTCGGGCGAGGTGGTGGTCGGCCGCATCGGCGACGACCTGCGCATGGAGTTCACAGCGCAGGGGCACACCGTCGGCCTGGCGCAGCGCATGGAGGCGCTCGCCGAATCGGGACACGTCTGCGTGTCGGAACACACCGCACGACTCGTCGACGGGTACTTCACGCTCCAGGATCTCGGCCGCACGCAGGTGAAGGGGGCGGCGGCGCCGGTGGGGCTGTTTGATCTCGAAGGCGTCGGTTCGTTCCGTACGCGGCTCGACCGCTCGCGTTCGCGCGGGCTCTCCACCTTCGTCGGCCGCGACCGCGACATGGCCGCGCTCCGCGCCGCCCTCGAGCGCGCGCGGAGCGGCAGCGGCCAGGTGGTGGGCGTCGTGGCCGAGGCCGGCACCGGCAAGTCGCGCCTGTGCGCCGAGTTCCTCGACGGCTGCCGGGCGGAGGGCATTCCGATCCTCGCCGGCCGCGGCGTCGCGCACGGCAAGGCGATCCCGATGCTGCCCATGCTGGAACTGTGGCGCGCCTTCTACGGCATCAGCGACGACGACACGCCCGAGGCCACCCGCGCGAAGATCGCCGGGCGGCTCTTGCTGATGGACGACGGCTTCCGTGAGGCGCTGCCCGTGCTCTTCGACGTGCTCGGCGTACCCGACCCGGCGAATCCCTCGCCCGCGCTCGATCCCGAGCAGCGCCAGAAGCGCATCCACGGCGTCGTGAAACGGATTCTCCACGATCCGACCTACGGCGGCGGGACGCGAGTGATCCTGCTGGAGGATCTGCACTGGTTCGACGGCGCCAGCGATGCCTTCCTCGAGACCTTCGTCGAGAGCGTGCCCGCGACGCGCGATCTCTGGCTGCTCAACTTCCGGCCCCAGTACCAGGTGCGCTGGATGCAGCGCTCGTACTACCAGCACCTGCCGCTGCAACCCCTGGCCCACGACGCCATCCGTCAGCTCCTGCGCGACGAGCTTGGCGACGATGCCAGCGTCGCGGCCCTGCCCGAGATGATCCACGCCCGCACCAAAGGGAACCCGTTCTTCATCGAAGAGATCGTGCAGACCCTGATCGAGAGCGGGCACCTGACCGGCGCGCGCGGCGCGTACCGGCTGACCACACCGGTCAACGCCCTGCAGGTGCCGGCCACCGTGCAGGCCGTGCTGGCGGCGCGCATCGATCGCCTGGCGGAACGGGAGAAGCAGGTGCTGCAGACCGCCGCGGTGATCGGCAAGACGTTCGGCGAGGCCCTCCTGCGGCGCGTCGTCGGCAACATCGCGGGCAGCGTCGCGGTGGTCGACGAGGCGACACTGAGCCAGGCGATCTCGACGCTGATCGCGTCGGAGTTCCTGTTCGAGGCGGCGCTCTATCCAGAGGTCGAGTATTCCTTCAAGCACCCGCTGACGCAGGAGGTGGCCGCGCGCTCGCAGCTGCGCGAGCGGCGGACGCGCGTGCACGCCGTCGTGGCGCAGGCCCTCGAGGACATGGGCAGCAGTCTCGACGAGCGTGCCGCCGAGATCGCCCAGCATTGGGCCGAAGCGGAAGACGCGGGTCGTGCGGCACGCTGGCACCGGCGCGCCGCGGAGTGGGCCGGCCTCTCCGACTGGCGCGAAGGGCTGCGACACTGGCGCCGCGTGCGCGAGCTGGCGCCCAGTGTCGAGGATGCGAGCGAGCGAACCGAGCTCCGGCTGGAGGCGTGCGACCAGCTCCTCTCGCTCGGCTGGCGGATGGGTGCCAGCGAAGAAGAGGCTGCGACGGTGTTCGCGGAGGGGCGCTCCCTCATCGAGGGCCTCGGTGACCGGTCGGCAGCAGCCCTGCTGGTCGGCCGATACGGCCTGATGCGCATGAGCGTCGCGGGCTCGGCGAGCGACTACGTCCGATACGGCGAGGAGGCGGCAACGCTTGCGCAGGAATGCAGCGATACCGCCCTGCGCGTGGCGGTCGGCACGTTTCCGGCTTTCGGGCACGTGTTCCTGGGCGACGGCAGGGAGATGCTGAAGTGGTCGGCACGCGTCCTCGACGAAGTCGGAACGGACAACCTGCTCGGCAAAACGCTCGTCGGCTGGAGCCCGCGCATCAGCATGCTGGTGGTGCGCGCGCGGGCCTTCGCCTGCATGGGACGACTCGAGGAAGCCTGGAGTCAGTTCAGGGAGGCGGCGCGGGTCGCGGAGGAATCGCGAGAGCTCGAGGTCCTGGGCTGGTTGACGACGCTGGGGGCGAATCTTCCGCGCTTGTGCGGTGGAGGCGAATCCGGTCTCGAACGCGCCCGTCGTAGCCTCGGCATCGCGGAGCAGTCCGACAATCCGTCCAACCGGGTGATCGCGTATGCCGCACTCGGGGAGGCGTATCTGGCGGAAGGGCAACCCGCCGCTGCGCGCGACGCAACCCGCGAGGGAGTGGCGCTCGCTCGGGGTCACGGCGCAGCGAAGCAGGTCATCCCCTGGTTGCTCGCCCTGCTGGCAGAAGCCGCACTAGCGCTCGGCGAACGGACCGAGGCCGTCGCCGCGGCGCGCGAGGGCATCGAGCTCGCATGCGCCGGGAGCCTAAACTACTTCGAAGTGCAGGCGCGGCTCGCGCTGGCAGCGGCATTGCTCCCGACGAACGGCGTCGTGCCCCGCGCCGAGATCGAGTCCGCCCTCGCACGCGCCGAGCAGCTGGTCGAGTCGATCGCGGGCCGCTCGCTGTCGCCGCGGATCCTGGAGCTACGCGGGCGCCTGGCGGCTGCGCTCGGCGACGCCCCTGCTTCCGACCAGACACTTCGGCAAGCACTGCAGCTCTATCGGGAGATCGGCGCCAGCGGACACGCCGAGCGCCTCGCACGGGAGCTCGTGTCAGTCGGTTGAGTGCCCCTTCCTCGTGTCGCGAGCGAACGTTCGTAAGCATGGCGTCACCTTCGAGGAAGCCGCGACAGTCTTCGCCGATCCTCTCGCGCTGATCGTGAACGACACCGTGTACTCCGACCGCTCACTCATCATCGGCGAGTAGTATCGTTCGGCGAATCTTGGTGGCGGTGCTCGTGGAGATTGCTGACGACGAGATTCACCTCATCAGCGCCCGGCGCGCCACACGACACGAAAGGAGAAGCTATGAGCAAGGCCAAGGGCAGGAAGCAGCGTGAACCGTCGCGAGCGTCGCTGCGCGACATCCCACCGATCGACTTCTCGCAGGCAAGCGTCCGTCGCAATCCTTACGCCGCGCGTATCGCCAAGGAGGGGATTACGATCCAAGTCGGACGGGGCCGCCCGAAAAAGCGCCTGGAAGTCGGAGGCACCCGTCCCCGCTCCGTCCGGTTTCCCGACGTGGTCTGGAAACAGATCGAGGCACGCGCCAAGGCCAAGGGTATGAGCCTACACGCGGCCCTACGCGAGGCGATACTGGCGTGGCTCAAGGCCGCCGCTTAGACGCCGGCAACGTCCACTCCGTGTCTGAACCTGATGTGGACCCTCGTGCAGAAACCCGAGGAAGATCCAATGCGAGGAGGGGGACTTGAACCCCCACGGGTGTTACCCCACTAGCCCCTCAAACTAGCGCGTCTGCCATTTCGCCATCCTCGCGTGACAGCGGTCGAGAGGTACCATCGAGCGCCCTGACTGTCGAGAGTGCGCGAGGGGCGCACTCTCTCTGAACCTTCGTATTACGGTGCGGCCGGAGCGGGTGCCGCTTCGGGAGCAGGGGCGGGCTCGGCCGCGGGTGCTGCTGCGTCGCCAGCCGGAGCTGCGTCGCCGGCCGCGGGTGCAGCCGCACCGTCAGCGACGGCAGCCGGTGCCGCATCCGCGGGCGCGTCCGCATCGGCGGCGGGCTGCTCGATCCCGCCGCGCGGCACACCGGACTCGGGCATGATCGTCGACCCGCCACCGCGCGTGCCGACCCACGTGAGCGCCAGCGACGTCGTCATGAAGACGACGGCCGCGCCGGTCGTGAGGCGGGTGAGGAAGTTGCCGGCGCCGCTGCTGCCGAAGATCGTGCTGCTCGCGCCGCCGAAGACGGCCCCCATGTCCGCGCCCTTGCCGGCCTGTAGCAGAACGACGAGCACGAGAATGATGCATGCGATCACGTGGACGATGGTGACGAGCATTTCCATGATTCGGAGACTCCTATTGAAAAGCGATGATGCGGCTGAACGACGCCGCGTCGAGCGCGGCGCCGCCGACGAGCGCGCCGTCGATGTTGGGTTGCGCCATGAGCGCGTCGATGTTGTCGGCCTTCACGCTGCCACCGTACAGGATCCGGACCGCGTCGGCACCCGTCTCGCCCGCGAACTCGCGGAGGAGGTGGCGGATGGCGGCGTGCACTTCCTCGGCCTGCTCGGGTGTGGCGGTCTTGCCGGTGCCGATGGCCCACACGGGCTCGTAGGCGAGAATGAGGTTCCGGACCACCTCGCGCGACAGCCCGGAGAGGCCTTCACGGACCTGGCGTTCGATGACGGGGAGGGTGTTGTCGGCTTCGCGCTCGCGGAGCGTCTCGCCGACGCAGACGATCGCCTTCAGGTCCGCCCGGAGCGCGGCGGCGATCTTCTGACGGACCATCTCGTTCGTTTCGTTGAAGTACTGGCGGCGCTCCGAGTGCCCGATGATCACGAACGCGCAGCCGACGTCCTTCAGCATCTCGGCCGCGACCTCGCCGGTGAAGGCGCCCTTGGGCTCGGCGTGGACGTTCTGGGCGGCGAGGCCGATCGACGTTCCCGCGATGGCGCGCGCGGCCGTCTCGAGGCCGGTGAAGGGCGGGGCGATGACGACGTCCCGATCGCGAGCGTCTGCGGCGGCCGCCTTGATCGCGTCGATCAGCGCCGTCGCTTCGGGCCGCGTGGTGTGCATCTTCCAATTGCCGGCGAGGAGAGGCCGGCGTCCCGTCGGTTTCTTCATTGATCGAGCACCGCCAGACCGGGGAGCTCGCGCCCTTCGAGGAACTCGAGGGATGCGCCGCCGCCGGTCGAAATGTGGGTGATGTCGTCGCTCCGTCCCGAGCGGGCGAGAGCCGCGATCGAGTCGCCGCCGCCGACGACCGTGAGCGCCGAGGTGTCGGCCATCGCGTCGGCGATCGCCATCGTGCCCTTGCTGAAGGCGTCGACCTCGAAGATGCCCATGGGTCCGTTCCAGAAGAGCGTCTTCGCCTTGGCGATCTCGGTCTTGTAGAGCTCGATCGAGGCGGGCCCGATGTCGACGCCTTTCTTGCCGTCGGGGATGTCGACGGTGACTTCGGACGGCGCGCTGCCGTCGAGCGCGGTCGTGACGAGGTGGTCGATCGGGAGCCGGAGCGCGACACCGCGCTCCTTCGCGCGCGCCAGCACGTTCTTCGCGGTCTCGACTCGGTCGGGCTCGACGAGGGAGTCGCCGGTCGGCTTCCCTTCTGCGCGGAAGAAGGTGTACGCCATCGCGCCGCCGATCAGGAGCGCGTCGACCTTCGTCAGCAGGTGCTCGATGATCTTGATCTTGTCGGACACCTTGGCGCCGCCGAGGATCGCGACCAGCGGGCGTTCCGGGCTCTCGGTGATCTTGGAGAGCGCCTCGACCTCCTTCTTCATGAGGAAGCCGGCGGCGCGGACGGCGACGAGCCGCGCCATGCCCTCGGTCGACGCATGCGCGCGGTGCGCGGCGCCGAACGCGTCGTTGACGTAGACGTCGCAGAGCATGGCGAGCTGCTGCGCGAAGGCCGGGTCGTTCTTCTCCTCCTCGGCGTGGAACCGGACGTTCTCGAGGAGGAGGATTTCTTTGCGATCGAGGCTCCGGGTGAGCTTCTCGACCTCGGAACCGACGCAGTCGGGCGCGAGCTTCACTTTCAAGTGCAGCAGCTCGGCGAGCGCGTCGGCGACCGGCTTCAGCGAGAGCTTCGGATCGGGGCCGCCCTTCGGGCGTCCGAGGTGGGACGCGAGGATGACGTGCGCGCCCTGCGACACGGCCCATTGGATGGTGGGGAGCGCCGCTTCGATGCGCGTGGCGTCGGAGATCACGCCGTTCTTGAGCGGCACGTTGAAGTCGGCGCGGATGAACACCCGCTTGCCGGCCAGATCGAGGCTGTCGATGTATCGGAGCGCCATGGTGGCGCGCCTCGCCTTCAGCGCAGCCCGCGCCCCATCAGCAGGGCGACGTCGCGCATGCGATTCGAGAAGCCCCACTCGTTGTCGTACCACGACAGCACCTTGATGAAGTTGCCGTCGAGGACGCGGGTGAGCTCGGAATCGAAGATCGAGGAGAACGACGTGCCGTTGAAGTCGCTCGAGACGAGCGGCTCGTCGCAGTACTGGAGCACGCCCTTGAGCTCGCCCTCGGCTGCCTTCTTCATGGCGGCGTTGATGTCCTTCTCGGTCGTCTTCTTGTCGAGCTCGGCCGTGAGGTCGACGAGCGACACGTTCGGCGTCGGCACGCGGACGGCCATGCCGTCGAGCTTGCCTTCGAGCGCGGGGAGCACGAGCGATACGGCTTTCGCGGCGCCGGTCGTGGTCGGGATCATGGAGAGGGCGGCGGCGCGGGCGCGGCGCATGTCCTCGTGAGGGAGATCGAGGATGCGCTGGTCGTTGGTGTACGAGTGGATCGTCGTCATGAGGCCGCGCTTGATGCCGAAGTTCTCGTGCAGCACCTTCGCGAGCGGCGCGAGGCAGTTGGTCGTGCAGGAGGCGTTCGACACGACGTCGTGCTTGGCCGGGTCGTAGGTTTTCTCATTGACGCCGAAGCAGACGGTCAGGTCGGCGCCCTTCGCCGGAGCCGAGATCAACACCTTCTTCGCGCCGGCGGAGAGGTGCTTGGCCGCCTTGTCGCGCGCGGTGAAGATGCCGCTGCACTCGAGGACGACGTCGACCTCGAGGTCCTTCCAAGGCAGGTTGCCGGGGTCGCGTTCGGCGGTGACCTGGACCTTCTTGCCGTTCACCGTGAGCGCGCCCTCGCCGTGCGTGACCTCGGCGTCGAAGCGGCCGTGCACGGAGTCGTACTTCAGGAGGTGCGCGAGCGTTTCCGCATCGGTGATGTCGTTCACGGCGACGATGTCGAGGCCGGCTTCACCCTGGCAGGCGCGGAAGACGTTGCGACCGATGCGACCGAATCCATTGATACCGACGCGCACTGCCATCAGTGGGTTCTCCTTGGCGGGGAAAAAAATTGATCGCGTCGTATGACACGCCACGGCGCGGCAGTCAACCAGATTGTCCTGCAAGGACGCGTAATTGACGGCTTCAACCTCCTGGGCTAGCGTGCCGCCTTCGACGCGTTGGGTGTGGGATGCTGTGAGGTGTGCATGTGGGAGTACGCGTTCTTCGTTCAGGCGGCTGAGCCGCTCACGATCAACCGACCGCAGGAGACCATCATCGACATGGTCACCGGGTCGGGCGCCGTCGTCCAGCTCGTCCTCTTCCTCCTGATCGGATTCTCGGTCGCGAGCTGGGCCATCATCTTCACCAAGCGCCGCCAGGTGCGGCGCGCGGAGCGCGAGTCCGAGCGCTTCATCGACATCTTCTGGGACGCGAAGAATCTGACCGCGATCAACACGGCGAGCCTCGATCTCAAGGCGAGCCCGGTCGCCCAGGTGTTCCGGGCCGGCTACCAGGAGCTGGTCCGCATCACCCGCGCCAAGCGCGAGGCGGCGCCCGGCGACGACATGTCGACCGACCTCGGCGGCGTCGAGAACGTCGAGCGGGCGATGAAGCGCGCGGCGTCGCAGGAGATCACGAAGCTCGAGAAGTCGCTCACGTTCCTCGCGACGACCGCGAGCGCCGCGCCCTTCGTCGGGCTCTTCGGCACGGTGTGGGGCATCATGAACGCGTTTCGCGGCCTCAGCGTCACGCAGTCGTCGAGCATCCAGGCGGTGGCGCCCGGCATCTCCGAGGCGTTGATCGCGACGGCGATCGGTCTCGCCGCCGCGATCCCGGCCGTCATGGCGTTCAACTACTTTGCCGACCGGGTCCGCGTGCTCGGAACGGAGATGGAAAACTTCGCGTCCGAGTTCCTCAACATCGCCGAGCGGCACTTCCTGAAGTGAGGCGGGGCGATGGCCTTCGATAACGGCCGCGGGAGCGGTGGGTCGATCGCGCAGATCAACGTGACGCCGCTCGTCGACGTCATGCTGGTATTGCTCGTCATCTTCATGGTGACCGCACCCATCATTCAGCAGGGCGTGAGCGTCGACCTGCCGAAGACACGCGCGGCTGGGCTGAACAGCCAGGAGGACCCGCTCGTCGTCGGGCTCACGAAGGAAGGAGTCGTCTACCTGAACGACAATCCGATCGCCCTCGCCGACCTGCGCGCGAAGCTTGCGGCGATCGGACGGGAGAGCCCGGATCGCGCGCTGCTGCTTCGCGCCGACCGCAGTGTGCCGTATGGCGACGTCGTCGGCGTCATCGCCGCCATCAAGGAGGCGGGCATCAGCAAGCTCGGCATGGTGACGGAGCCCGCTCCCGAGCCGCCGCCGAGCAAGGGGACGCGCCGCCGGTGAGCCGCGATCGCGGGTCCACCGCGTCGGATGTCGTCGCGGGACGTTGAGCGCGCGAGATGAGGGACGAGCGACGTCACCGCGAGCAGGGGACGCGGGGCGGCAGCGGATGGTCGCCGAGCGGCGTCGGGCTCTCGCTCGTCATTCACCTCTTGGCGGTCGCGCTCATCTTCTTCGCGCCGCATCCCATGCCGGCTCCGCATCCGACCGCGTACACGGTCGAGCTCGTGGATCCCAACGCGCTCGGAGGAAAACTGCTCGAGGGTCCCATCGGCGGCGGCGAGAGCAAGCCGGCCCCCGCGAAAGCGGCGCCACCCGAACCGCCGGCGCCGGAACCGCCACCGCCTCCCGAGCCCGAGCCTCCGGCTGAAGAGCCGCCGCCCGAACAGGTCGCGAAGGTCGACGAGCCGCCACCGCCTCCCGAGCCGGAGGACGAGGACGATCCCGAAGCCGTGCCGCTCGGGACGCCGCGCGCGACGGTCGTCGTGACCGCGACGCCGCAAGCGCAGCCGACGGCACGGCCGACGCAGCCACCAACGGCTCGACCGACCGCGCGGCCGACGGTGAAGGCGACCGTGAAGGCCACCGCGAAACCGAGCCCGCCTCCGACCGCGAGCCCGGCGCAAGCGCCGAAGCCCAAGAGCACCGCGACGGCCGTGATCGTGATCGCCAAGAAGACCAGCGCTCCGGCGCCGGCGTCGACCGCGCGCTTCGTGAACGTTCCCGCCACCCCGGGCGGCGCCGCCCGGCCGAAGGCGCAAGCGACGGCGGACGGCGGCGGCGACCTCGACGACAAGCTCGCCGAGGCGATCAAGGGTGTGCAAGAGAAGGTGGAGAAGTCGGGTGGCGGGAGCGGTGCGGGCACCGGCCGCGGTGTCGCCGGCGCGACGGGCGCCGGCGGCGGCCAGGGTGGCACGGAACGCTCGCTCGACGGACCCGCGGGGATCGGGGGAGAGGGGCCGGGCGGTGGCGGCACCGTTCGCGGCCTCGAGTTCGTGGTCTATTACAATCAGATGCTGAACCGCATCAAAGAACGTTGGACGTGGGTCGGCACGCGGGGAGACTTGCGCGTCACCGTTTCGTTCAGCATCTTGCCCTCGGGTGAGATCACCAACATCCGCCTCGTCGAGCGGTCGGGGGACCAGACCTACGACGCGTCGGTCGAGCGGGCGGTGAAGGGTGCCGGTCCGCTGCCGCCCCCGCCGGAGGCGTATCGCAGCGACTTCGCCGACGTCGAGCTGAAATTCCGTCCCGCCGATCTCCAGCGGTGACGCGCGACGAGCACAGAGGAGGGACGCGAGTGGGTGACGCGAGAGGAAGGATCGGAGGCGGTGCAATCGTCTGCGCACTGCTCGTGGTACTCGGCGCGCTCGCCGCTTCCGTCGACGTCGGGTGGGCGCAAGTGCGCGGGACCATCGTCGGCCCGGGCGCGACGAGCTACCCGATCGCGGTGTCGGCGCTCAAGTCGACCTCCGGAGCGGAGCGGGCCGCCGGGGCGTTCGCCGACATCGTCGCCAAGGATCTCGATCTCTCGGGACTTTTCCGCGTCATCGATCGGGGGGCCTACATCGAGAACGCGCAGACCTCGGGCGTGACCTCGGACACGATCGATTTCCGGGACTGGTCGACGATCGGTGCGCAAGCGCTGGTGAAGGGAACCGTCGAGCGGGAAGGCGACGGCCTCGTCATCGAGGCGCGGCTCTTCGACGTCGTCGAGGGCAAGCAGATCGGCGGCAAGCGCTATCGCGGGGGGGACGACGAGCTCCGCAGGATCGCCCACCGTTTCGCGGACGAGATCATGGCGATCCTGACCGGCGAGCGTGGTCCGTTCGAGTCCCGCATCGCGTTCGCGTCGCGCCGTCGCGGGCGATTCAAGGAGATCTACACGATGTCGCTCGACGGCGGGGACTTGCGGGCGGTCACGCGCGACGGGTCGATCGCGCTCGCGCCGTCATGGAGCCCGGACGGCCGATCGCTTCTGTTCACGTCGTTCGCGTCGGGGAATCCGAGCCTCTTCGCGAGCGACCTCGGCGGAGAGAAGCGTCTCATCTCGTCACGCCGTGGTTTGAATCTCGGGGGTCGATGGTCGCCCGGAGGCAAGGCGATCGCGGTCGCTCTCGAAAGCGGCGGGGCGACGGACATCGCGCTCATCGATTCCAACGGGCAAGTGATGCACTTCGTCACCAAAGATCGCGGCATCGACGTGTCGCCGTCGTGGTCCCCCGATGGGCAGTCCATCGTCTTCTGCTCGGATCGCGGGGGGGGACCGCAGATCTACGTCGTGAGCGCGCAGGGTGGCACCCCGCGCCGCGTGACGTTCGAGGGGAGCTACAACACGTCGCCCGCGTGGTCGCCGAAGGGCGATCGCATCGCGTACGCGAGCCGGATCGGCGGCCGGTTCCAGGTGTTCACGGTCGGTGTCGGCGGCGGCGACGTGAAGCGCATCACGAGCTCGCGCGGCGACAACGAGGACCCATCGTGGTCGCCCGATGGTCGTTACCTCATCTTCAGCTCGACGCGCGACGGAAGCGGCGCGATCTACCTCTCCGATGCGGCCGGAACGCGCCAAACTCGATTGACCCCATCTGGGGGCGATGATAGCAGTCCCGCCTGGTCGCGCTGGCTCGAGTGAGCGTGCGCGTAGGTCGAGGAGGGGTACGATGGCACGATCGATTCGCCTGGCCGCGGTGGTGATCATGGTTGCGGCCGTCGCCGTCACGGGTTGCGCCAAAAAGAAGCGCATCACCGATGAGTCGACGATCACCGGTGCCGGGGCATCCGGCACGGAAGAGTCGTTGACCAACGAGAGCGGCAGCCTCGGTCGGTACAAGCGCGGCCTCGGCCCCGAAGAAGATGGCATCCTGAAGGACGTGCATTTCGCGTACGACTCGTACGAGCTCGATGGCAGCGCGCGTGACGTCCTCGCCGCCAACGCGGAGTGGCTCAAGGAGAATCGCCGCGCCCGCACCGAGATCGAAGGGCATTGCGACGAGCGCGGGACCGTCGAATACAACCTGGCTCTCGGTGCCAAGCGTGCGAAGGCGGTCAAGGACTATCTCGTGTCGCTGGGCATCGCTTCGGAGCGGCTGTCGACGATCAGCTACGGCGAGGAGCTGCCCCTCTGTCGCGATGCGAGCGAGCAGTGCTACGCGCGGAATCGACGCGTGCACTTCGTGCCGCCCTCCGAGTAGGGCACGCTGTCTGACGGCGCGCGGATTGCGCGGGGCCAAACCATGACGATGCCGCGACAGGCGGTTGCTCTCCCTCTGGTCTGTGTCCTCGCGATCGCCGGCTGCGCGACGCAGGCCGACATCCAGGAGCTCGAACGCGAGCAGAAGCGTCTGCGGACGCAGCTCGCGGACACCCGAGCCGGGTTCGACACCGTGCAGCGCGACGTCGCCAAGGTGCGAGGGGGCGTCGACGAGGTGCGGTACTCGTCGCGCGGCCCGCAGAGCGTGACCGCGCGGCTCGACGACTTGGAGGCGCGGATCTCGGCGCTCGAAGGCAGTCGACCGAGTCCGGCGGCATCCCCGGCGTACGGGACGCCGCCGCAGGACCCGTCGGTGCCGACCACCGTACCGGTCGCGACGCCGACCCCGGTGCCGCCGCGTCCCGAGATCGCGGCGAGCGATCTTTCCAAGGAGGAGGCGAAGGACGTCCCCGACGATTACCGGCGCGGCATCACGCTCGTCCGCCAAGGGTCCTACGACAAGGCGATCCAGGCGCTTCGGGACTTCCTCCGCACCAACCGCGAGTCGCCGCTCGCGCCCAACGCGCAGTACTGGATCGGCGAGTCGTACTACATGCTCGCCGACTACTATCAGGCGATCCTGAACTTCAATCAGGTCCGCCAGCAGCATCCGAAGAGTGATCGCGCGCCCGCCGCCGTGTTGAAGATCGGTCTCGCGTTCCAGCAGATGGGGAACAAGAGCGAGGCCCGTCTCGCGTTTCAAAAGGTCATCAACGATTATCCGTCCTCCCCGGAGGCGGCGCAGGCCCGGGAGAAGCTCCAGGCGCTCTGAGTGGAAGTCGTCCGTCACATCGCCACGAGCTCGCGGCGATTCGTCGCGCCCGTTCTGACGCTGGGAAATTTCGACGGGGTGCACCGCGGGCATCAAGCGATCCTCGGACGCGTCGCGGACGTCGCGCACGCGACCGGTGGTGAGGCCGTCGCGCTCACGTTCCATCCGCATCCAGTGGCGGTGCTGCGTCCCGAGCACGCGCCGCCGCTGATCACGTCGCTCCGCGATCGGTTGATGCTGCTCGGGGGGACCGACCTGGACGTCGTCGTGCTCCAGCATTTCACGCCCGCCTTCGCCAGTGTCGCGGCGGAAACCTTCGTCGAGCATTTCGTGGTCGAGCGTCTCGCGGCCACCCGCGTGATCGTCGGGCACAGCGTGAGCTTCGGGCAGGGTCGCCGCGGCGACGCCGCGTTGCTCGCGGCGCTCGGCGCCCGTCATGGCTTCGGCGTCGAAGTGATCGGGCCGGTGCGCGTCGACGGGCACGACGTCTCGAGCTCCGCCGTCCGGCGCGCGATCGCCGCGGGTGACGTGACGCTCGCGGCGACGCTGCTCGGCCGGCCGCATCGGCTCAGCGGGCGCGTCGTGCCGGGTCGTCGGCGAGGCGCGACCATCGGATTCCCGACCGCCAACGTTGCCGTGCGTGCGGGCATGTGGCCGCCGGACGGTGTCTACGCCGTGCGGATGCTGCGCGGGGACGTGTGGCTCGACGGCGTCGCGAACATCGGGACCAACCCGACGTTCGGGGACACGGGGCGGACGCTCGAGGTGTACCTCTTCGACTTCGACGCCGACATCTACGGCGAGCGTGTCAGCGTCGGCTTCGTCGAGCGCCTGCGCGGCGAGGAGGCGTTTCCGTCCGTCGAGGCGCTCGTTGCCCAGATTGCGCGCGACGTCGACGACGCGCGGGCGGTGCTCGCCCGACGCGCATGACGTCGGACGGTCGCGCCGGCGACCGGGAGGCCGCGGCGACGCGGACGCTCATCGTGTCGCTGGAAGCGGCCGGCCGCCGCTTGGATCAGTTCGTGGTCGGGAGCGACGTGGCGTTGTCGCGGTCGCAGGTGCGGAATCTGATCCTCGAGGGACGCGTCACCATCGGCGGCGAGTCGCGGAAAGCGGGCCACTTGGTCCGCGCGGGCGACGTGGTCGTCGTCGAGGTGCCGGCCGTACCACCGGCGGTCGCATTGCCGGAGGATTTGCCGCTCGTGGTCCTTCACGAAGACGAGACGCTGATCGTGATCAACAAGGCGCCCGGCATGGTCGTGCATCCGGCGCCGGGGCGGTGGCAGGGCACGCTCGTGAATGCGCTGCTGCACCGCTGGGGACCGCTCCCCGGTCACGAGGCGTCACGGCCCGGCATCGTGCATCGTCTCGACCGCGACACCTCCGGGGTGATGGTCATCGCGCGCACCGCGCGCGCTCTGGAGCATCTCGGAAAGCAATTCGCAGCGCGGACGGTGGCGAAGCGCTACCTCGCCGTCGTGCGCGGCGTCGTGCGGCAGGACACGTTGCGCATCGATGCGGCCATCGGGCGACACGCCGTCGAACGGAAGAAGATGTCGACGCGGGTTCGCGGCGGGCGCGCGGCGGTGACGCGTGTCCGCGTCCTCGAGCGTTTCGCGCGCACGACGTTCGTCGAAGCCGCGCCCGAAACGGGCCGGACCCATCAGATCCGCGTCCACCTCGCGGCCCGCGGCCATCCGATCCTCGGGGATGGTGTCTACGGAGCGATTCGTCCGGCCGATACGGCGTTGATCGGTCGTCACGCGCTGCATGCGGAGACGCTCGGGTTGGTGCATCCGACACGCGGCGAGGCCATGACGTTTCGCGCCGAGCTTTGGCCCGACATGCGCGCCGCGCTCGAGGTGCTACGCAATGAAGCGGATAGGTCTCGCTGACGATAGTGTCGCCCAAAAGGTGCGCCAATAGGGCGCTTTACGGGCGTTCTCTATTGACATCACCAGGACCATCGTTTACCGTCCGCGCGTAATTTTGCTGATGTGGTGGGGAGGGAGAGAGGCTGTAGGTCGCTCTCACATCCAACGCTGGTCACTCCTCGAAAACGCACCCAGAATTCGAATCCGAGTCGTCGTTGTGGTCTGCTGTTCAGCGCGGTTGAGCAGGGTGGGCCGGCGAAGTATCCTTTCACTGTCGTAGCTAGGTTTTCCCCTCCTTCTTCCGCCATTCGCTGATTGCCATTGCCCGCGAGGGCCAACGCACAAAGCGCGACATACCGGCAGAGCACTCGCAGAGCCCCGTAGAGGAGCAACCCTATGGTACGAACCCGTGCGCGGGCCGATGTTCAGGCGGCACCGGAGGAGCAACGTGAGAGCGAGCCGACGCCTGCCTCGTCGGCAGCCGTCGCGGCGCCCAACGGCAGTCAGCCGGCTCCCGGCGGCCAGCCGACGCCCGGCGGCCTGAATCTGAAGGTCCTCAAGGAGAAGAAGATCAGCGAGCTCGCGCAGCTCGCTCGCGACTTCAACGTCGACGGTTCGTCGGCGATGCGGAAGCAGGAGTTGATCTTCGCGATCCTCCAGGCGCAGACCGAGCAGAACGGGTTCATCTACGGGGAGGGCGTTCTCGAGATCCTGCCCGACGGGTTCGGGTTCCTGCGTGCGCCCGATTACAACTATCTCCCGGGCCCGGACGACATCTACATCTCGCCGAGTCAGATCCGCCGCTTCAACCTCCGGACGGGTGACGTGGTTTCCGGTCAGATTCGTCCGCCGAAAGAGGGCGAGCGTTATTTCGCGCTCCTCAAGGTCGAGGCGATCAACTACGAGGAGCCGGAGCGCGCGCGCGAAAAGATTCTTTTCGACAATCTGACACCGCTGTACCCGAACGAGCACCTCCGGCTCGAGCACAACCCCGACGAGTACACGACGCGCATCATCGATCTCGTGTCGCCCATCGGAAAGGGCCAGCGCGGCCTGATCGTGGCGGCGCCTCGTACCGGCAAGACGGTGATGCTCCAAAACCTCGCGCACGGCATCACGCAGAATCACAAGGAAGTGGTGCTGATCGTTCTGCTCATCGACGAGCGTCCCGAAGAAGTGACGGACATGCAGCGCTCCGTGCAGGGCGAGGTCGTGAGCTCCACCTTCGACGAGCCGGCGACCCGCCACGTGCAGGTGGCCGAGATGGTGATCGAGAAGGCCAAGCGCCTCGTGGAGCATGGCCGCGACG
>DAIQBH010000072.1:0-24113 GCA_036781285.1 Thermodesulfobacteriota bacterium
CGGCGCCGCGCGGCATGCCGCAGATCGAGGTCACCTTCGACATCGACGCGAACGGGATCGTCCACGTGCACGCCAAAGACCTCGGCACGGGCAAGGAGCAGTCGATCCAGATCACCGCGTCGAGTGGTCTCTCCGAGGAAGAGATCAAGCGCATGGTGAAGGAGGCGGAAGCGAACGCCGCCGAGGACAAGAAGAAGCGCGAGGAGGTCGAGGCCCGCATCCAGCTCGATCAGGCGGTGTATCGCGCGGAGAAATCGATCGCCGACGCGCCGGCCGAGATCGACGCGGCCGCGAAGGGCACGCTCCAGTCGGCGATCGACGACGCGAAGAAGTCGCTCGAGGGCGGCGACCCGAGCGCGATGCAGTCGGCGCGCACGGCGCTCGAGCAGGCGAACCACAAGTTCGCCGAGGCGATGTACGCCAAGGCGTCCGCGCAAGGCGCGGGCGGCGCGGCCGGCGATGGTGCGGGAGCCGGCGGCGGCGCGAGTGACGGCGGCTCGGCGCGTCCGGGGCGCGACGATGCCGTCGACGCCGACTTCGAAGAGGTGAAGGAGTAGCTCGAGGTTTCGAGCTCGGGAGACGGGCCGCGATGCGCATCGGCGCATCGCGGCTTTCGTCGTTTTCGCGAGGTGACTTTTGACGTTCTTCCGCTATAACGCGCGCTAATGCCGCCGCGCCGCGATTTCTACGAGGTCCTCGAGGTCTCCCGCGACGCGAGCGACGAGGACATCAAGCGCGCCTACCGCAAGCAGGCGCTCAAGTACCATCCCGATCGCAATCCGGGTGACAAGGAAGCGGAGGAGCGCTTCAAGGAGTGCTCGGCCGCCTACCAGATCCTCTGCGATCCCGAGAAGCGCGCGCAGTACGATCGCTTCGGCGCCGCGGCATTCGAGGGTCCCGGCGGGGGCTTCGATTTCAGCGCCGGCTTCGAGGACATCTTCAGCGGCATCTTCGGCGATTTCTTCGGCCAGGCGCGCGGTGGCGGCGGCCGCGGTGGACGCGCTCGAGCGCGGCGCGGCGACGACCTCCGATACAACCTCGATCTCGCCTTCGAGGAGGCGGCGTTCGGTTGCGAGAAGACGATCACCGTCCCGCGCATGGCGACGTGCGACACCTGCGACGGGCAGGGCGCGAAGCCGGGCACGAAACCCAAGACCTGCACCGGCTGTCGCGGCTCGGGTCAGGTGCGGTTCCAGCAGGGGTTCTTCAGCATCGCGAAGACCTGCGGCCAGTGTAACGGCCAGGGCAGCGTCATCGGCGACCCGTGCGCGAAGTGCCAGGGGCAAGGCGTCGTCCGGCGCACGCAGAATCTGAGCGTGAAGATTCCCGCCGGCGTCGACACTGGGTCGCGCCTGAAGCTTCGCGGCGAGGGCGAGGCGGGGGGCGGCGGTGGACCGGCGGGCGATCTCTACGTCGTGATCCGGGTTAAAGAGCACGCGCTCTTCCGCCGCGAGGACAGCGACGTCATCTGCGACTTCCCGCTCAGCTTCCCGCAGGCGGCGCTCGGTGCCGACATCGAGGTCCCGACGATCGAGGGCAAGCACAAAATGCGCATCCCGCCCGGCACGCAGTCGGGCGCGCTCTTTCGGCTGAAAGGCAAGGGCATCGCCGACCTCCGCGGCTACGGCCGCGGTGACCACGTCGTGCGCGTCGTCGTCGAAACGCCGCGGAAGCTCACCAAGCGCCAGCAGGAGCTGCTCGAAGAGTTCGCGAAGTCGTCGGGACAGGAAGTCCACCCGATGTCGCGCGGCTTTTTCGAGAAGGTGAAGGAGATGTTCGGCTGACGCCGGCGGGCGCGTGCGTCCCATGAGCAAGCGTCTGCGCGACCGGGGTGAGGTCGCGCTCCTCGAAGAGATCAGAAGATTGGTGCCGGCGCGGCACGATGTGCTGGTCGGGCCCGGGGACGATGCGGCGGTGGTGCGGGGAACCGCGCGGCCGTCGTTGCTGACGACCGATGCGCAGGTCGAGGGCGTGCATTTTCGGCGCGACTGGCTGTCGGCGCGCGAGCTCGGGCGGCGCGCGTTTCACGTCGCGGCGAGCGACGTCGCGGCGATGGGCGGGTGCGTGCGCGCGGTGCTGCTCGCGATTGCGGCGCCGTCCGAATGGCCCGTGGCCGAGCTGCGCGGCGTCGTCCGCGGGGTGCAGGCGGCGGCGGAAAGCGCCGGCGCGGCGCTCGCCGGCGGCAACCTGGCATCGGCGCGCGAGCTCTCGCTCACCGTGAGCGTGCTCGGGGACGCGCCCGCGCGTCCCGTCCTGCGCTCCGGTGCGCGTCCCGGCGACCGGCTCTACGTGACGGGCCGTCTCGGCGGAGCGGCGTTCGGGTTGCGCCTACTCCAGCGCGCTCGTAGTGTCGGCGGCGGTGAGGTCGCGAAACGGCGTTGGCGTCGCCCGACCGCGCGCCTGGACGAAGGCCGCGCCTTGGCGACGGGAATCGCCACGGCCATGATCGATCTGAGCGACGGGTTGTTGGTCGATCTGACGCGGCTTGCGGCCGCGAGCGGCTGTCGCGCCGTCGTGCACGCCGAGAGCCTGCCGCTCGCGACGCCGCTCCGGGCACTCGATCGCCGCGCGGCGCGCGACGTGGCACTCGCGGGCGGCGAGGACTACGAGCTCCTCTTCACCGTGTCGCCGCGGGCCGAAGCGCGTCTCCGAAGGCTCGGTCTCCGCGCGCGCGCCACGAGAATCGGCGAGATGGTCCGCGGGCGCGGCGTCACCGTCGTCGGGCACACCCTCTCGGGTGCGCGCGCGCACCCCGTCGGACACGAGCACTTTCGCCGGTGAGCGACATAGTCGGCCACCTTCCGTCGTTCCCCCCGCCCTCCGAGCTCGCGGTCTTCGTACCGCTCGCGGCAGCGCTCCTCGTCTGGACGCTGCTCGCCGGGGCCGAGGCGACGCTCGCCGAAGCCCGCGACATCGCGCGCACGTCGGCCGGTCCACGCCAGCTCGGGGCGCTCTTCTACGAGCTCCACCGTCACCCGCGACGTCTCGTCATCTCGCTGGCGCTCGGCCGCGAGCTCGCGCTGGTAACCGCGGCGGTGCTCGGCGCGCACGTCGGGTACGAACGTGCCGGCATTCGCGGCGGCGTGATCGCGATCGCCGCGACGGCGGCCGCGATCCTCTTTCTTCGCGGCGCCGCGGCCGGCGTCGCGAAGCGCCGCCTCGCGCGCGGCGCGGCCACGATCGGGCCCGCGCTCGGCTGGCTGCTGGCGCCGCTCCGCGGCCTCGCCGCGCTCGTGAAGACGGTGGGCCGCGCCCTCACGCACGGCTTCCTCGGCGAGGCGCCCTCGGGCGAGAACATCTTCGCGCCCGAGGAGATGGCCGCGCTCTCGCGCGAAAGCGAATCGGAGCTCGCCGACGCCGAGCGTGTGCTCGTCGAGAAGGCCGTGAGCTTCGGCGACCGCTCGGTGCGACACGTGCTCACCCCCCGCCGCGACATCGTGTCGGTGCCGATCGACATCGCGTCCGAAGCGGTGCTCCAGGTGATGCGCGAGTCGGGGTGCTCGCGCTTGCCGGTCTATCGCGGCGAGAAAGAGGACATCGTCGGGTTCCTCTACGTGAAGGACGTCCTCGGCGTGACGCTCGGCGCCGACGGCATCGGGCCGCTCGTGCGCCAGCCCTACGTGGTGCAGGCGGAGAAGCCCGTCGGCGAGCTCTTTCGCGAGTTCCGCGCCCGCAAGGTGCACATCGCGCTCGTGCTCGACGAGTACGGGAGCCTCGTCGGGCTCGTCACGATGGAAGACCTCCTCGAGGAGCTGGTCGGCGAGATGCGCGACGAGCTCGACGACGACGCCGAGCCCTCGATCCGGCGGCGGGCGGCGGGGAGCTTCCTCGTGAGCGGGCGCGTGTCGGTCGGCGAGCTGAACGCGCGTCTGAAGCTCGACATCCCCCCGTCGGACGACGAGGCGACGATCGCCGGCGTCGTCATCGACCGGCTCGGCCACGTCCCCGAGGTCGGCGAGACGCTCGCCATGGACGGCTGCAACGTGACGATCGAGAAGACCGACGGTCCCGCCGTCGAGCTCCTCCGCGTGGATCTATGGTCCTCGTCCTCCTCCTCGTAGCGCTCGCGGTGCTCGGCCTCCGCGCGATCGCCGCCGGGGGATCCGCCGCGCTCTATGCGCCGCTCGCGCCGCGCACCGCCGCGAGCCTCGAGGCGGGTGCGGCGGTCGCGGGCGTCGTGGCGGCGGGCGCGACGGGGCTCGCGCTCCTGATCTCGACCGACGGCATGGGCGTCGTCGCGCTGCCGATCCTGGTGTTCGCGCCGGTCGCGGTGCTCGCGGCCGACCTCCTGCCGCGCGCGCTCGCGCAAGCGCAGCGGCGCGTGTTGCCGGTGTCGCTCCGGACCTTCGCGCATCGCACCCTCGCACTCGGGTGCGCGCCGCTTCGTTGGGTCGAGGCGTCGGCGGCGCGCCTCGCGGGCGGCGCCGGCGACCATCCGGTTCCGGCGCTCGGACAGGTGCTCTCCGATCTCTTGCGGCGCGAGCGGCCGGGTGAGGAGTCGACGCTCTCGTCGCCGCAGGTGATCCGTCGCATCTTCCAGTTCCAGGAAACGCGCGTCTACGAGGTGATGGTGCCGCTGATCCACATCTACGCGGTCCGCGACGACGCGCCGATCTCCGAGGCGCTGGCGCTCGCCGCGCGCGAGAAGGTGTCGCGCGTGCCCGTCTTCCAGCAGCGCATGTACAACATCATCGGCGTGGTGCACGCGTTCGATCTCCTCGGCGAAACGCGCCTGGACGATGCCGTGCGGACGATCATGCGTCCGCCGCTCTACGTGCCCGAAAACCGGCTGGCGCATCAACAGCTGCGCTTGATGCAGCGACGCGGCATCAACATGGCCGTCGTCGTCGACGAGCACGGCGGCACGGTCGGGATCGTCACCGTCGAAGACCTGCTCGAGGAGATCGTCGGCGAGATCGAGGACGAGTACGACGAGCGCGAGGTGCTCTACGCGCCGCTCGACGACGGCGCGGTGCGGGTCGAGGGCGGCATGGAGATCGCGCGCTTGAACGAGATCTTCCAGTGGCACCTGCCGTCCGGCGACTACGAGACGATCGCGGGCCTCGTCGTGACGCAGCTCGGCCGTGTGCCGCGTCCGGGCGTGCGCCTCAAGCTCCCGCGCGTCACCATCGAAGTGACGCGCGCAGACGCGCGCGCCGTCCGACAGGTGATTGTGCACCCGATCGTCGCGGGTTAGCGTCGCGGCCGATGAATCGTCACGCCCTCGAGGAGCTGCTCACGCGAGTGCAGCGTGGCGACGAGACGGTCGCTGGCGCGCTAGCGGCGCTCCGGGACTTGCCGTTCGCCGACCTCGGGTTCGCGAAGCCGGATCTGCACCGCGAGCTTCGGACCGGCGTGCCGGAGATCATCTACGGAGAGGGGAAGACGCTCGACCAGATCGCGGCAATCGCGGCGCGGCTCGTCGCCGACGGCCAGAGCGCGATCGTCACACGTCTCGACGCCGCGCGCGGCGCCGAGCTCGCGGCGCGCGTGCCGGGGCTTGCCTACCATCCAGACGCGCGGCTCGCCGTGCTCGCGACCGCCCCGCCCGCGAGCGACACGCGGAGCGGTACGATCGCGATCGCGTCGGCCGGCACCGCCGATCATCCGGTTGCCGAGGAGGCGGCGTGCACGGCCGAGCTGCTGGGCAATCGCGTCGACCGCCTCTACGACGTGGGCGTCGCGGGGCTGCACCGCCTGCTCGCCGGTCGCGATCGCTTGCGGGCCGCCCGCGTGATCGTCGTCGTCGCCGGCATGGAGGGCGCGCTGCCGAGCGTCGTCGGCGGACTCGTCGAGGTGCCGGTGATCGCGGTCCCGACCAGCGTCGGCTATGGCGCGAGCTTCGGCGGCCTCGCGGCGCTGCTCGCGATGATGAACAGCTGCGCCGCCGGTGTCACCGTCGTGAACGTCGACAACGGCTTCGGTGCAGGTGTCGCGGCGAGCCGGATCAATCGTGCGGGCAGCGGAGACGGCGCGGCGTGAGCGAGCGCCCTCCGACTCCCGAAGGGCCGCGGCGCCGGAAGAGCGCGCTCGCTCCAGCGCGAGGTGCGGCGCTCACGACCGGCCGCGCGCGCCGTGTGCTCAAGGTCGGCAGCCTCACGACGTCGGTCGGTACGAGCTATCTCTGGCAGGCGCTGAAGCGGCCCTTCCAGTCCTCCGAGCAGACCGAGCGCGATCTCCTGGATACGCACGTTCGGAATGCCGTCCGCATCGTGGAGGGCTCGACCGAGCTCAAGGGCGCCTTCATGAAGCTCGTCCAGATGCTGAGCATGCGGAACGATCTGCTGCCCGCCGAGGCGCTCGACGTGCTCGCGACGGTGCAGTCGTCGGTGCCGCCGATGGACGCCGCCGCGATCCGGAAGCAGATCACGCGCGAGCTCGGCGCGCCGCCCGAGAAGCTCTTCGCGGAGTTCGCGCCCGAGGCGTTCGCCGCGGCGTCGCTCGGCCAGGTGCACCGCGCCCGGCTTGCGAGCGGCGAGGACGTGGTCGTGAAGATCCAGTATCCCGGCGTCGACAAGACCGTCGATCAGGACCTGAAGAACATCCGCGCGCTCATCACGACGCTCGCGCGGATCGGCCGCGACGTCATGGGCCAGAAGATCGACGCGAGCGAGGTCGCGCGCGAGCTCGAGGATCGGCTGCGCGAGGAGCTCGACTACGTGAACGAGGCGGCAAACCTGCGGCGCTTCCGCGCGCTCTTCGCCGACGATCCCGAGGTCGTGATCCCGGAGCCCGTCGACGCATTCTCGTCGCGCCGCGTGCTCACGATGCACTACGTCGAAGGGTATCCGCTGAACGACATCCTGGCGCCCGGCGTCGACCAGAGCCTGAAGGACTGGGTCGCCATCAAGTACTTCCAGGTGATGTGGCGGCAGATTTTCGAGTTCGGGATCCTCCACACCGATCCGCACCCCGGGAACTACATGGTGACGCACCATCCCCACCTCTGCATGCTCGACCTCGGCAGCGTGCGGGTCTTCGAGGAGCCGATCCGGCGTGGCTACCTCGATCTCGCCGCGAGTCTCCTCGCCGGCGACGACGCGGCGATGCACGACTGCTTCGTGCGGCTCGGGTTCCTCGATCCGGACGACGATCCGAAGCCCATGATCCGCGTCATGCGGATCGTCTTCGAGCCCGCCCTCGTCGACGCCGACTACGATCCGAAGCAGTACCAGGCGGTCGAGCGCGCGATGGAGATCGGGCAAATCGCGTTCGAAGCGCGCATGTTCAAAGCGCCGGGGCATCGCGTCTTCCTCGGGCGCGCGCTCGTCGGCCTCGAGTCGTACGTGCAACAGCTCGGTACCGTCACCAACTGGCGGCGGCTGTTCGCCGACTGCGTGGCGCGGGCGCAGGCCGCGCACGCCGCACGCCGAACGAAACGCTGACGCGGCGGGAAATTCGCGGCGCTTGCGCGGCCGGGCCGTCGCGGAATGGCAGGATTCGTTGGCTCGATGACATTGCAGCCAAGAGAAAAATGGCCGATTCTCCTCGAATGCCACGAAATCCTGCCACCAGGCTCGTCGTCATGGTCGTGTTCCCCGACGTGCAGATCCTCGACGTCATGGGTCCACTGGAGGTGTTCGGGTGCGCGTCGCGCTTGCTCGCCGCGCGCGCCACCGGTCCGGTCGAGGCCTATCGCGTCGAGGTCGTCGCGACTCGCGCCGGCACGCTCCGCTGCTCGTCCGGCATGCGGCTCGTCGCCGATCGCTCGCTCCGCTCGGTGCGCGGCGTCGACACGCTCCTCGTCGCGGGCGGGACCGGGACGGCCGCGGCGCTCCGCGACGCCGAGCTCGTGCGCTGGGTGCGCGGCATGGCCTCGCGGGTCCGCCGACTCGGGTCGGTATGCACCGGCAGCTTCGTGCTCGCGGAGGCCGGGCTCCTCGACGGCCGGCGCGCCACTACGCACTGGGAGTGGTGTGCGACGCTCGCCGAGCGCTACCCGAACGTCACCGTCGCGGCCGACCCGATCTTCGTCCGCGACGGGAAGATCTACACCTCGGCGGGCGTCACCGCCGGTATGGATCTCGCCCTGGCGCTCGTCGAAGAGGATTACGGCCGCGAGCTCGCGCTCGAGGTCGCGCGCCAGCTCGTGATGTTCCTCCGCCGTCCCGGCGGCCAGTCGCAGTTCAGCGCGCAGCTCGCGGCGCAGACGGCCGACCGCGAGCCGCTCCGCGATCTCCAGACGTGGATCGGCGAGCATCCCGAGGCGGATCTCTCGGTGCCCACGCTCGCGCGCCGGGTCGCGATGAGCCCGCGGAACTTCGCGCGCGTGTTTACGCGCGAGGTCGGCATGACGCCGGCGCGCTTCGTCGAGTCGGTCCGGGTCGAGGCGGCGCGCCGCCGGCTCGAGGAATCGGCGTCCGGCGTCGACAGCGTCGCCGCGGCGTGCGGCTTCGGAACCGCGGAGTCGATGCGGCGTGCGTTCCGTCGCATCGTCCACGTGCCGCCCGCCGCCTATCGCCATCGCTTCCGCGCCGCCACGCTGCACTAGGAAGGAGTCATCCGATGAAGATCGCCATCCTGCTGTACGACGGCTTCACGGCGCTCGACGCCATCGGGCCCTACGAAGTGCTCTCGCGCCTCCCCGGCGCCGAGCTCGCGTTCGTCGCCGCGCGCACCGGCGTCGTGACGAGCGACACGGGGTTCTTGCGGCTCACGGCGACCGCGTCGATCGACGACGTGCCTGCCGCCGACCTCGTGCTCGTGCCCGGCGGCCCGGGTGACGAGGCCGTCCGCGCCCACGCGCCGACGCTCGCATGGTTGCGCCGCGCACACGAGGCCACACGTTGGACGACGTCCGTTTGTACCGGCGCGCTCATTCTCGGCGCTGCCGGTCTGCTCCGCGGTGTGCGCGCGACGACGCACTGGGCCTTCTTCGAGGAGCTCGCGGCACTCGGCGCCGAGCCAGTGCATGCGCGTGTGGTCGAGAGCGGCAAGATCGTGACCGCGGCCGGCGTGTCGGCGGGCATCGACATGGCGCTCCGCCTCGCGCAACGGATCGCCGGCGACGACTTCGCGCGCGCCATCCAGCTCGGCATCGAGTACGACCCCGACCCGCCGTTCGACGCCGGGTCGCCCGCGAAGCACCCGCCGGAAACGGTGGAGATGGTGCGGGCCTTCGGGCGTGCCGCGCGCGCGGCCCGCGCCGGACGCGTGACATGACGGCAGCGCGCCGACAGGCCGACGCGGGTCGTGCGCCGTCGACGCACGACATCGCAGCGCGCCGACAGGTCGGCATCGTGATCTTTGCGGACGTCGAGGTCCTCGACTTCTGCGGGCCTTTCGAGGTGTTCTCGGTGACGCGCCTCGACGACACGCGCCGGCGCGAGACCGAGTCCCCTTTCGAGGTGCGGCTGGTGGCCGAGACGCCCGACGTCGTGGTCGCGAGCGGTGGGCTCAAGGTGACGCCCGACTGCACGCTCGCCGAATGCCCACCGCTCGACGTGCTGATCATTCCCGGCGGCTGGGGGACACGCTCCCTGCTCGAGCACAGACCGATGCTCGACTGGATCGCCGAGCGCGGCGCGACCGTCCCGACGCTCACGTCCGTCTGCACCGGCGCGTTGCTGCTGGGGCGCACCGGCCTTCTCGACGGTCGGCGCGCGACGACGCACTGGCGCGCGCTGGACCTGCTACGCGAAGTGGCGCCGCGCGCGACCGTCGAGGACGCGCTGCACGTCGTCGAGGACGGTCACGTCGTCACGTCGGCCGGCATCTCCGCCGGCATCGACATGTCGCTCCGCGTGGTCGCGCGGCTCCACGGCGAAACCATCGCGCGTGAAACCGCGCGTCACATGGAGTACCCGTACCCGGAGGACGATCGTCGACGCATCTGACGGGCCGAGTCGTGCTCGACGCGAACGCCGGCGCGCTGCGGGCGGTCCATTCGCAGGACCGCAGCTCAGTCTGGGTTGGCGGCACCGGCCCGACAGGACCGTAGCAACCGCCCTACACCGGGCCGGAACGACCAGCCAAGCGAATCGCTCGCTCGCGGCTCCTGTCAGGGCGTTGCGGCCGCGGCGGGAGCGGTCCACGGCACGGGTGCCGCGGATGGGAAGCTCTCGGGCGCCAGCAGCTCGGGTGGGACGGTCGCGGCCTGCGCCCACTTGATCGCGAGCTTCGCTTTCGAGCTCTCGGGGAAATTCTGGATCTCGATCGTCTGCGGGAACCACTTCTTGCCGACGAGCACGTGGTCCGAGTCGGTGCGGAGCTTCACGAGGTTGTTCAGCGTCTTTTGATAGAACTGCACCTTCAATGGGATCGAGCGCGCTTTGTCGAAGGTGTAGGCGCGGTAGACGTACGCCGACTCGACCTGCGGATGGCCGCCGGCGAGCACGGCGTCTCCCGTGTCGTCGGCGATTTGCCAGAGCTTGAAGTCCTCGACGATGAAGCGGCTCAAGTCCTCGTAGCTGATGCCGAGGTCCGCGATGGGCTCGCCGATCGCCGTCGTCTTGATGCTGCCGTCGGTCCGCACCATCACCTTGCGCTCCGACCCGCGCACGAGGGCGGCGACCGCCGGCTCCTTCATTTGGATGTACCAGCGCGCCTCCTTGCCGGGGGCGAAGAACGCGACGGCCTGGGTCGCGCGTGGGCCCTTGTAGGTCTCCAAGGCGATTGCGATGTCCGCTCGCATCGTCGTCTGCGGCGTATTGTTGTCCTGTGCGCCGAGGAGCAGCAGCCGGAGCGACTCGCTGTCGATCGCCATGGCGTGCCCCCCGGCGAGCGCCACAAGACCCGTGACGATGCCGACCGTCCACGCCGTTGCGAGGCGTCCCCGTGTTTTCCGCATGCGTCTCCCCGATCTCCGATGCGATGGCCCACGCTGCATCGGTTGCGATGGTCTATCGAAGCGCGCTCCACCCTTGTCAAGGCGATCTGGCCGCCGGATCGCGGCGTCGAGAGCACCGCGCCTCGCCACGGGGCGAGCCTGGCATGCGAAGGGACATGCTCCTTCGCACGAAAATTCCCTTGACTCGCTTGTCGGCTACTGTCTAGGTTTTGGCGGTACACTACCCCACGCGGTGTCGGAGCCGCCCCCTTGGAGGAATGATGAAACGAGTCAACTTGGTCACCCTATTGGGTATTGCGGCGGGTCTGTCCGCGTTGTGGGTACCCGACGCCACGCAGGCGGCCACGATCACGGTCAACCCCGGCGACTCGATCCAAGCTGCGGTCGACGCTGCGTCACCCGGCGATACGGTCAAGGTCATGCCCGGCGATTACATCGAGCCCGCGCTGTCGGGCCCGGCGGTGCGCATCACCAAGTCGCTCAAGTTGCTCGCCAAGAGCAAGCTCAAAGACGGCGTGAAGGTGCGCATCCTGGCGGGTCCGGGGCAGACGGACGGCATCGTCGTCGAGCCCGCGAATCCGGGCGATCCCGACGTCGTCGGCGTCAAGATCCAGGGCTTCACCGTCGAGGGTTTCCCGAAGATGGGCATCTGGTTGAAGCACGTCCAGAAGTTCACCATCCAGGGCAACGAGTCGATCAACAACCTCGAGAACGGCATCTTCCCGACCCTGTCGGCTAAGGGCAACGTGAAGAAGAACGTCGCGTATGGCGCGCTGGACGCCGCGCTGTGGGTCGAGGCGTCCGAGGACGTTCGCGTCATGCAGAACGAGCTGTACGACAGCCCGACGGGTCTCGAGATCACGGTTTCCAAGAACGTCAAGGCGACCAAGAACGACATCCACGACAACGTCGTCGGCGTCGGCCTGTACCACCCCAACGGGGCATCGCTCCCGCCGCTCGGCGGCGACGGCGATTGGGTGCTCAAGGGCAACAAGATCTACAACAACAACAAGCCGAACACGGCGCCGCCGGGATCGTTGGTGTCCGGGTTGCCGCCGGGCCTCGGCATCCTGCTCGTGGGCGTGGACAAGGTCACCATCGAGAAGAACGAGATCACGGGCAACGAGTTCGTCGGGGTCGCGGTGCTCGACTGGTGTATCGCGTTGGACGGAACGGATTTCGACTGCGACACCAATCCACCCATCGTCCAGTCGGCGCCGGACCTCAACCTGATCAGGAAGAACGAGCTGGGGAACAACGGCACCAACCCGCCTGGCGGCATTTTCGGCAGTCTCGCCGGGGATCTCGCGTTGGTGGCGTTCCCCTTTCCCCCGTACGCGCCGATCGGGGGACATTTCAACTGCTTCCAGGACAACGAGCCGGTGCCGCCGCAGCTCGCCGTTACGTTCAACAAGATCGGGGCGACCGGCAGCGAGTGCGACTAGAGCGGCTTAGGTCGGCGGGCGCGCGTTCGGCGCGCGCCCGCAGTGCCGCGCGGGGGTGAACGATTCCCTGCGCGGCAGCTCGACCCTCCTCCGGCGCTTTGCCGGTCCGGAGGCGGATGAGCTGACGATCCTCTGTCGCTCCGAGGCATCGTCGAACAGTCCAGCTGCGGAGGCCGAGGCGGCGTACCGGTCGCTGGCCGTCCAGCTCGCAGGCGAGCGGGCGTCGTTCCAGGATGTCGTTGCCGAGACGCTCTTCTTGCGCGACATCCGTCGCGACCTGCCGTCGGTGCTCGACGCTCGGGCGCGCGTCCTGGCGGCGGTCGACCATGGCTCCGGCGCTCCACCGCCGGCATTCATCCAGCACGCGCCGCTCGCGGGCGGAGCGGTCGAGCTCGCCGCGGCGGCGCTGATTCCGCGCCGGCGCGACGCGTGGTCGGTGCGCGACGTCACGGCGGCGCCGTCGTGCGCGTGCGCGGGTTGCGCGCGTTCCGCCGCTCGGCTGGTCCGCCTCGACGACCAAACGTCGCTCTACAGCACCACCATTCACGGCACGGGCGGCGACGCCTTCGCGCAGGCGCTCGACATGTTCGCCGCCGCCGAGCGGCTGCTCGCCAGCTGCGGCATGGGGTTTCGCGACGTCATCCGCACCTGGATCTACCTGCGAGACATCGATCGCGACTATGACGCGCTGAACCGCGCACGACGCGAGTTCTTCCAGCGCCACGGCCTCGATCCGCGGCCGGCCAGCACCGGCGTTCAGGGCGTGCCGTTTCCCGCCGAGCACGACTTCTCCCTCCGCGTGCAGGCGGTGCGGTCCGCGCGTCCGCTCGGCGTCGCGACGATCTCCACCCCGACGCTGAACGAGGCGTGGAGCTACGGCGCGGACTTCTCGCGCGGCTTGCGGGTCGCCGACGCGAACAAGGTGGCCCTCCACATCTCGGGGACCGCGAGCATCGACGAGGCCGGGCGGAGCGTCCACCTCGGTGACGTCGCGGCCCAGGGTGAGCGCATGCTGCACAACATCGCGACCCTGCTCGCCGGCCAGGGGGCCACCTTCGCCGACCTGGTGTCCGGAGTGCTGTACCTGAAGCACCTCGAGGACGGGCCGGTGCTGGGCGCGCTCTTGCGCCAGCGCGGCTTCGACGGCTTCCCCTGCGCGATCGTCGAGGCGCCGCTCTGCCGGCCCGAGCTGCTCTGCGAGGCGGAAGCAATTGCCATGCTCCCTTTTGATCGCGCATCGGCGTAGATTCGCTGCATGAGTAGAAGTGGTTCCCCCGCCGTGATCGGGGCCATTCTCGGGGCTGCGCTCGTGGCCTTCCCTTTCCTCGCCGGCTGCAATCGCGAGCCCGGCACGCGAGCGATCGCTGCCGCAGCCGACGCGGCCACGACGAAGCTGAAGATCACGTATCCGCAGGAGGGCACGTTGTTCCCGCCCGAGATCGTCGCCCCGACCGTCGTCTGGAGGGACGAGACCGCGGGCGTCGACCGCTGGTACGTGGTGGTGCGCGACGACGCCGGCGGCGAGGTGCTGCGCGAGGAGGTCGATTTTCAGCGCTGGCGCCCGGCCGAGGACCGCTGGCGCGAGATCAAGCAGCGGAGCGCGGAGCGCGACGCCGAAGTCCTCGTCGCCGGCGTCGACAAGGCCGATCCCGGAACCGTGCTGTCCGCGGCGCGCGTCCGCATCCGAACCTCCCGGGACCCGGTCGACGACTCGCTCTTCTATCGCGAGGTGCCGCTCCCGTTCCTCACCGCCGTCCAGGATCCCTCCAAGATCCGCTGGCGCTTCGGCAGCATCGATCAGGAGGACGGGCCGCCGATCGTGCTCCAGAATTTGCCGGTGTGCGGCAACTGCCACTCCTTCGCCGACAACGGCAGCGCGCTCGGGCTCGACGTCGACTACGGCAACGACAAGGGCGGATACGGCATTCTGCCGGTGTCGTCGCACATGGTGATGGACGATGAGAAGATCATCACCTGGGCCGACTACAAGCGCGACGACGGCGAGCTCACGTTCGGCCTGCTGTCGCGCATGTCGCCGACCGGGCGGTACGTCATCAGCACGGTCAAGGACCGCTCGGTGTTCGTCGCGATCCCGGATCTGATGATCTCGCAGCTCTTCTTCCCCATCAAAGGCATCCTCGTCGTCTACGATCGGGAGGCAAAGACGTTCGCCGCCCTGCCGGGCGCCGACGATCCGCAGTACGTCCAGACCAACGCGGTGTGGAACCCGGACGGTAGCGAGATCGCGTTCGCCCGCGCCGCCGCCTACCGCGCGGAGCGTCTCGAGCAGAACAACAGCGCGCTGATCGACGAGAAGGACGTGCCCGAGTTCACCGTCGACAAGAAGCCGTTCCTCTACGACCTCTATCGGATCCCGTTCAACGGCGGGAAGGGCGGCACCGCGGTGCCGATCGAGGGGGCGTCGAACAACGGGATGAGCAACTACTTCCCGAAGTACTCGCCCGACGGCAAGTGGATCGTGTTCACCAAGTCGAAGAGCTACATGCTGCTCCAGCCCGACAGCGAGCTGTGGATCATCCCCACCGCGGGCGGCGCGGCGAGGCGCCTGCGGTACAACACACCGCGCATGAATTCCTGGCACAGCTGGTCGTCCAACAGCCGCTGGCTGGTCTTCTCCTCGAAAGTGAACGGGCCGTACACCCAGCTCTTCCTCACCCACATCGACGACGACGGCAACGACAGTCCGCCGGTGCTGCTCGAGCGGTTCACCTCGCCGGAGCGCGCGGCGAACATCCCGGAGTTCACCCATCTGCCCGGCAATGCCATCGCCGACATCCGCGAAGAGTTCCTGGACGCCTACTCGTTCCTACGCGCCGGTCTGGCCAACCAGAACACCGGCGACCGCAAGGGGGCGGAGCGCGCCTACCGGCGTGGGCTGGAGGTCAATCCCGACAACGTCGAGCTGCGGAACGCGCTCGGCTGGGTGCTCTTCCAGGACGGGCGGAGCGCGGACGCAGTCGTCGAGTACGAGCGAGCGCTCGCTACGGACCCGAAGCACGCGAAGGCACACAACAACTTGGCGCTGGCGCTCGTCGAGCTCGGCGAGCTCGACGAGGCCGCCACGCACTTCTCGGCCTCCCTGGCAATCGAGCCCAAGGCCGAGATCCACAGCGATCTGGGATTCGTGCTCGCGCGCCTCGGCCGCACCGACGAAGCGAATACGCAGTACCGCCAGGCGCTCGCGCTCGATCCCAATTGCGCGTCGGCACATCTCAACATGGCGGTTGCCGCCGTGCAGGCCGGCGACCTGGCAGGGGCCGAGTCCCACTACCGTGAGGCATTGCCCGGACGGCCGACCGCGGAAACCCACAATGGGCTCGGGTTCGTGCTCGCTCGCCAAAGCCGGACGGACGAGGCCGTTGCCGAGTTCCGGAAGGCGATCACGGCCGACCCGAAGTTCGTGCCCGCGTACAACAACCTGGCGGAGGCGCTGGCCCGTCAGGGCAAGCTCGAGGACGCGGCCGACTTTTATCGGCGCTCGCTGGCGGAGCGGCCGAACCCGTCGGTTCACAATGCTCTCGGCGGCGTCCTGCGCCAGCTCGGCCGAGAGGACGAGGCGGAGCTGCAGTTCAGCAAGGCCAAAGCCCTACAGTTTGCGCGGTAGGACGGGCTGGCCGGGCGGCCGAGCCGCGGCACCCCCGATCTCCACCGGCTCGTGCCCTGACCAGGATCACGATCGCCGCCGGCGATATTTGCTTGACTCAAACGAAACGAGTGGGGAAGGATCGCCTACGCCGCTGTCCGTGGTGTGCCGGTCCAAATCAAATTTGCGTTCGTACAGAGGGTGCTCATGATCCGACTCGAATCGAGGGCGGCGACGTCCGTGAAGACGATCGCACGGTATGCCGGCGGCGCGCTCGCCCTCCTGGCGGTGACGTTGTGGGCGCCGGCCGTGCACGCGGTTCCGTGGTACGACGATGGCGCCGGCAACGGCTGCGTGTCATGCCACACGGGTTTCGTGGGCGGCAACGGCCCGCTCCACACCCAGCACCGCACCCAGTTCGGCGTCACGAGCTGCAACCTCTGCCATCCGAGCGGCGGCGGCAGCACCCCCGTCCTCACGTACTCGAGCGGCCCCGGCGGCGGCTACGGTTGTGCCGGTTGTCACGGGCAGGACTACGGTGAGATCTCCCCGAACAGCGGCCTGCCCAAAGCCACCTCGTATGGCCTACGCGCGCACCACGTCGCCAACGGAGTGACGTCGTGCGGAACAGGAGGCTGTCACGCGCCCGGTGCGCTCGGCGCTCCGGATCCGTTCCCGACACTCTTCGGCGAGAACGTCCTGCCGCCGTACTTTCAGCCCATGTTCAGCGGGTTGACCGACCCCTGTTCGAGCTCGCAAGAGGATCTTCCTTTCGATCTCGACGGCAACGGCCTCGACAACGACGGCGACGGCGCGGCCGACTATCCGGCCGACAGCGATTGCCCGGTGCCCGCCACCCCGACGCCCACGCCGACCCCCGCAGTGTCCTGCGGCGCGGGTCCCGCCATGGGTTGCATCGCGTCTGGTAAGGGCAGCCTCCAGGTCGACGAGAAAACGGTCGGGAAGGAGAAGGTCAAAGTCACGCTCGGCAAGTTGCAAACGGCCGTGACCCAGGGACAGTTCGGTGACCCAGTGGGCGGCAGCACCGTCTACGCCGTCTGCGTCTACGACGCCGCCGACGTGCTCCGGGGCGAGTACTTGGTCGCGCAGGCTGGGGCGATGTGCGGCGACAAGCCGTGCTGGAAGGCAGTGTCCGACAAGGGCTACCAGTACAAGGACAAGGACGCTGCTGCGGACGGCATCACGCAGGTGAAGCTGAAGGGTGGCGACGCCGGCAAGGGCCAGGTCAAGGTCCAGGGCAAGAACTCGAGCGGCAATCTGCCGACGGGGGTCGTCGCGGGTCTGCTGAACAACCCGACCGGCGCCACGGTCCAGGTCCTTTCGAGCAACGGCGCCTGTTTCAGCCTCGGCGTGACGGACGTCAAGAAGGCCGACGCGACCGCATTCAAGGCCAACGGCCCGTGAGCCGTCGGGACGACTGACCTGAACGCGGCTCGGGTGTGCGCGCTCGCGAGCCGCGACGACGCGAACGCGGGCGGGATCGACATCCCGCCGCGCGACCAGCGGCTCCGCCGCCGGCGCGACGGTGTGTTGCGAGCGCGCCTTCGGAACGACGGCAGCACCGTACACTGGGTGGCATACCCATGAGCTTGTCGCATCGGATGATCGGTTTCGCGTGGTTCGTGGCCGCGGCGCTGAGTCTGGTCATTCGTCATGCGGAGGCGCGGCCGACCTACTTCGACGTCCTCACGACCCGGTACGACATCGGCCCCGAGGATCGCACCTACGCGTGTGGAAATTGTCACATCGAGTGGACGGGAACCGGCGCGCGCAACGACTTCGGCGCCGCGGTCGCGCAACAGCTCTACGTCGGGAAATCCATCACGGAGGCGCTCGCCGACCTCGAGCCGATGGACGCGGACGGCGACGGCTTCACGAACCTCGACGAGCTCGCGACCTATCGGACGCTGCCGGGATACTCCTGCGACAACTTCTTCCTCGCCGACGGCGCCCCCGTCGGATACCACACCTTCATCACGCCGCTCGTGCCGTCGTGCCTCGAGCCGATGGACATCCGCGTAGACCCGTCGTCGCTGGCCTACGTCACCAAGGCCGGGACGTCCGATACGCAGCAGATCCTCGTCATCAACAACGGCAGCTCCGATCCCGTCACGGTCACCGCGTTCGGGCTCACCTCGCCGCACGCGGCGTTGCAGATCAGCGGGCCCGCCGTGCCGTTCGACGTTCCGGTCGGCGGAGTCGTGGCGCTCGACGTCACCTTCTCGCCCGAGGACGCCATCATCGCGACCCGGATCGTCCGCATCGAGTCGAACGATCCCGACGAGCCGACCCTCGACGTGGCCGTCGAGGGCGTCGGGTTCGTGCAGGTGCTCGCGGCTCCCGAGGCGCGTGCCCGGTGCATGAAGAGCGTGGACAAGGAATTCCGCCGGTACGCTGATCGGCACCGCCGCGAGTGGAACCGCTGTTTCCTCGACGAGGTGAAAGGGCTGACGTGCGACGCCGGCTCGCGCGACCTCGAGATCCAGCAAGCCGAGACGAGCTTCCGCGCCGCCATCGGTGGCGCGAAGGACAAGCGCTGCCTCGGCGAGAACCTCGTGCCTTCCTTGTTGGGCGTTCCAACCGTGTGCGGCGGCGACTGCGACATCGCCGTCACCACGATCGCGTCGTACGCGAGCTGCCTGATCTGTCGCGAACACGAAGCGCGCGACGCCATGCTGCGGGAGGCGATCGGCACGGTGCCGCCCGACTCGCCGCCGAACCTCGCCGGCTCGAAGGACGCAAACAAGTGCCAGCAGCAGATCGCGTCGCGCATCGCCAAGGGCATTGCGAGCGTCCAGAAGATCCTCGGACGCTGCGAGATCGCCAACATCACGGGCGCGCCCGTCGACTGCACCGCGGCGAACGCGTCGGCGCTCACGAAGATCCGGAATCAGGTCGACGAGGCGCGGGACCGCTGCACCGATTCGACCGGCCTCCTCGGCTGCCTCTACGAAGGTGGCACCGAGAATTGCCTCGGCGACGCGGCGATGTCGATCGGCTCGACGCTCGTCGACGCGACGTTCCCCGCTCAGGACTAGCGCGCCGGGGCGTCGAGCGCCGTGCGGAGCGCGCGCGCGGCCGTGGCGGGGTCCGCCGCGGCGAGCACGCTCCGAATGACCGCGACGCCGTGCGCGCCCGCGGCGCGGAGCGGGGCCACGGTCTCCGATCCAATGCCGCCGATTGCAATCACGGGGCAGGACACGCGCGTCGCGACGAGCGCGCCGACACCCAGCGGTGCGCCGTACGTGGCCTTCGACGGGGTCGCGTAGATCGGACCCAGCACGACGTAGTCGGCGCCGTCGATCGCCGCCGTTGCGGCCTCGGCAGGCGCGTGCGTGGAGCGACCGATCCAGGCGGCGGGGCCGAGCAGGCGGCGTGCGACGGCGATCGGGAACGACGCCGCCGGCAAATGCACGCCGTCGGCGTCGGCGGCGAGAGCCACGTCGATCCGATCGTTCACGAGGAGCGTCGCGCCGTGGCGTCGGGTCGACTCGCGGAGCGTCCGCGCCGCGGCGAGGAGCGCGCCGCCGTCGGCGCGCTTGTCGCGGAGCTGGACCGCGTCGACGCCGCCGGCGAGGACCGCGTCGACGACGGCCGCGCGCCCGGTCACGTCGGCGACGTCGACGATCAACATCAGGCGCGGCGCGCGCGCTCGAAAGCTCGGCGCCGCGACTCCGCTCATTCGATCAGGCCGGAGAGCGGGCTCGACGCCGTCGCGTAGAGCTTCCGGGCGATGCGCCCGGCTTTGAAGGCCTTCCGACCCGCTTCTACGCCGAGCCGCATGGCCTCGGCCATCAGCAGCGGATCGGTTGCGCCGGCGATGGCGGTGTTCATGAGGACGGCGTCGCAGCCGAGCTCGAGGGCGGCCGCCGCGTCCGACGCCGTACCGACGCCGGCGTCGACGATCACGGGGACCTTGGCGTGCTCGAGGATGATGCGGAGGTTGTAGGGATTGCGGATGCCGAGCCCCGAGCCGATCGGCGCGGCGAGCGGCATGACGGCCGCGCAGCCCATCTCCTCGAGGCGCTTGCAGGTGACGGGGTCGTCGGTGACGTAGGGCAGGACCTGGAAGACGTCGGCGATCAGCTTCTTCGCGGCCTCGAGGGTCGCGGGGACGTCCGGGAAGAGCGTGCGCTCGTCGCCGATCACTTCGAGCTTCACGAGGTTGCCGACGCCGGCGTCGCGCGCGAGGCGGCACGTGCGAACGGCGTCCTCGGCGGTGTAGCAGCCCGCCGTATTCGGTAGGATCGTGAACCGCTTCGGGTCGAGGAAGTCGAGGAGGTTCGGTGCGTTCGGATCGGTGATGTTCACGCGCCGGACCGCGACGGTGACGATCTCGGCGCCCGAGATCTCGACGGCCTGCTTGGTCTCCTCGAAATCGCGATACTTGCCGGTGCCGACGATGAGACGCGACGTGTAGCTCTTCCCGGCGAGAACGAAGGGGTCGTGCACGGTGATGCTCCTTTGCGATGCGGGTTCAGCCGCCGCCGACGAACTGGACGATCTCGACGCGGTCGCCCGGGGCGAGCGGATGCGAGTCCCAGGTGCCGCGCGGCACGACATCCTCGTTGACTTCGACGGCGACGCGTCCCGCGGCGACGCCGAGTGCCGCGAGCAGCGAGCCGACGGTCGGCACCGCGACGAGATCGTACGGCTCGCCGTTCACGGTCAGCTGCATCGTTCGAGCGTGCCACGCCCGAGCGCGGCGCGCAAAATCCGCTCGACCCGCGGCAGGGTACTGTGTCGGCGTCGCGCGCTGCCGGCGCGGTGCGGAACTTTACAACCCTGAGATGCTGGGCTACGAGGTCCGCTCTCTACTTCCCGGACGTCGCGACGACACTGCAGATGGAATCCGAGCCGCAGGCGAGGCCGACCGTCGCCGAGATCGACGGGCAGGCGCTCGCCGAAAATTTTTCGGAGCTCGGGCGCATCGCCGGGCCAGCCGGCGTGCTGCCGGTGGTGAAGTCCGACGCGTACGGCCATGGGCTGACGCTGGTCGGACGCCTCCTGCGCGATGCGGGAGCGGAACGCTTCGCGGTGGCGACGGCCGCCGAAGGTCGGGACCTGCGCGCGGCCGGTGTGCAGGGGACGATCGTGGTGCTCGGCGGCGTCTATCGGGCGGACTACACGACTGTCGTGGAGTCGCGGCTCGCACCCGTGGTGTGGGAGGTCGAAACCGCCCGCGGGATCGCGGCGGTCGCCCGCGCCGCCGGTCGTGTGGTCTCGCTCCATGTGAAGGTCGATACCGGCATGAGCCGCCTCGGGGTGGCGCCGGCCGACGCGGCGGCGCTCCTCCGGACGCTCGGCGACATCGACGGCGTCACCGTCGAGGGCCTGATGACCCATTTCTGCAACGCCGAGAGCGTGGAAGGCGCGGAAACGTCGCGTCAGCTCGCCCGTTTCGACGAGCTCGTGCGGGCGCTCGGCGCGGCGCGGCTCCGCCCGAAGTTCGTGCACGCGGCGAACAGCGCCGCGACCCTGGTCGCGCCGCCCGCGCACTTCGACCTCGTACGGCCCGGGCTCGCGCTCTACGGGATCCACCCGTCGCCGGCGCTCCGTGACCGCGCGCGTTTGCGGCCGGTGATGCGGTTCGTCACCCGCATCATCGCGCTTCGCCAGATCGCCGTCGGCGAGACGGTCGGCTATGGCGCGACGTTCGCCGCCGGTCGTCCGAGCGTGATCGCGACGCTGCCGGTCGGCTACGCCGACGGCTACCCGCGCGCGCTCTCGAACCGCGCCCAGGTGAGTCTCCGCGGCGGCCGCGTGCCGATCGCGGGCCGCGTCTGCATGGACCAGATCATGATCGACGTCACCGACGTGCCTGGCGTGGCGATCGGCGACGAGGTCGAGCTCTGGGGGCGCGATCTTCCGGTCGAGGAAGTCGCGGCGCTCGCCGACACGATTCCCTACGAGTTGCTGACCCGCGTCGGCGCGCGCGTCCCGCGCGTCGCCGCGGAATAAGGAGAGACGCATGCCACGGATCGGTCGTGCCCTCGTGAGCGTCAGCGACAAGACGGGTCTGGAAGGATTGGCGCGCGCGCTCGTCGACGCCGGCGTCGAGATCCTCTCGACCGGCGGCACCGCGAAGGCGCTCGCCGACTGGGGCATCCCCGTTACCGCCGTCAGCGACTACACCGGCCAGCCCGAGATCCTCGACGGCCGC
This sequence comes from Thermodesulfobacteriota bacterium, assembly GCA_036781285.1. Classification (GTDB taxonomy): domain Bacteria; phylum Desulfobacterota; class Binatia; order UTPRO1; family UTPRO1; genus UTPRO1. The sequence continues at coordinate 22,023 of DAIQBH010000072.1, forward strand.
GTGAAGACGCTGCACCCGAAGATTCACGGCGGCATCCTCGGCATCCGCGGCGACGCGAGCCATCGCGAGCAGATGGAGCGTCACGGCATCGGCCCGATCGACATGGTGGTCGTGAATCTCTACCCGTTCGAGCAGGTCGTCGCTCGGCCGAAGACGAAGTTCGCGGAGGCGATCGAGAACATCGACATCGGCGGGCCGTCGATGGTGCGTTCGGCGGCAAAGAATCACGCCGACGTGACGGTGCTCACCGACCCCGAGGACTACGGGGGCGTGATCGCCGAGCTCGCGCGCGACGGCGCGGTGTCGGCCGCGACCAATCGCCGGCTCGCGCTCAAGGCGTTCGCGCTCACGGCCCGCTATGACGGCGCCATCGCCGACTACTTCGCGGCCGTCGAGCACGACCGCGGCTTCGGCCCAGCCGCGCGCCTCGTCGGCGTCAAGGTGCAGGACCTCCGCTACGGCGAGAACCCGCACCAGAAGGCCGCGTTCTATCGCGACGCGACGGCAGTCGACGAGCCGTCGGTCACGAGCGCGCGCCAGCTCCAGGGGAAAGAGCTCTCGTTCAACAACCTCGTCGACGCCAACGCGGCGCTCGAGCTGGTGAAAGAGTTCCGGGTGCCGGCGGCGGTCGCGATCAAGCACATGAACCCGTGCGGCGTGGCGATCGCGCCCGAGCTCGTCGACGCGTTCACGAAGGCGCGCGCGTCCGACCCGGTGTCGATCTTCGGCGGCATCGTCGCCGTCAACCGCATCCTCGACAAGGCGACCGCGGAGGCCATGCAGGACCTCTTTCTCGAGGTGGTGATCGCGCCGCGCGTCGCACCCGCCGCTCTCGAGGTGTTCGCGACGTCCAAGAAGCTCGCGAACGTGCGGTTGCTGTCGCTCGACATGCACGAAGAGGTCGACCTCTTCGACGCCGCCCGCGAGGCGTGGCGCGGACCCGCGGGCCGGAGCCGCGACGTGAAGCGCGTCGTCGGCGGGTTCCTCGTGCAGGACCGGGATCTCGCCGAGGTCGACGTCACCAAGTGCGAGGTCGCGACCGTCCGCACGCCGTCGGCCGACGATCTCGCCGCGCTCGATTTCGCGTGGCGCGTCTGCAAGCACGTCAAGTCGAACGCCATCGTCGTGACGAGCCGCAACCAGGTGATCGGCGTCGGCGCCGGCCAGATGAGCCGCGTCGACTCCGCCCGCCTGGCGATCATGCGGGCGGGCCAGGCCGGGCTCGCGACGTCCGACACCGTCGCCGCGTCCGACGCGTTCTTCCCGTTCCGCGACGGGCTCGACGTGCTCGCCGCGGCGGGTGTCCGCGCGGTGATCCAACCGGGCGGCAGCGTCCGCGACGCCGAGGTCGTGGCGGCCGCGAACGAGCACGGGATCACGATGATCCTCACGGGGCAGAGGCACTTCCGGCACTAGGAGTTGCAACGGATGCGGGTGTTGGTGATCGGCGGCGGCGGGCGCGAGCACGCGCTCCTCTGGAAGCTGGCGCAGAGCGCGCGCCGGCCGGAGCTGTTCTGCGCGCCGGGGAACGCCGGCACGGCGGAGCTCGCCGAGAACCACGCGGTCGCGGCAGACGACATCGGCGGGCTGGTCGCGCTTGCGCGACGTCTCGACATGGATCTGACGATCGTCGGGCCCGAGCTGCCGCTCACCTCCGGGATCGTCGACGCGTTCGACGCTGAGGGGCTCCGCATCTTTGGTCCGACCAAGCGCGGGGCCGAGCTCGAAGGCAGCAAGGCGTTCATGAAGGCGCTGCTCGCGCGCCTCGGAGTGCCGACCGCCCGTCATCGCACCTTCGACGACGCCGCGGCGGCATTACGCCACCTCGACGAGGTCGGGGCGCCCGTCGTGCTGAAAGCCGATGGGCTCGCGGCCGGGAAGGGCGTGCTCGTCTGCGAGGACCTCGCGACCGCGCACGCCGGCATCGACGAGATCATGGTGCGCCGCGCGTTCGGCGCCGCCGGCGCGCAGGTGGTGATCGAAGAGTTCCTACCGGGCGAGGAGCTCTCGTTCATGGCGCTCACCGACGGGAAGGCGGTCGTGCCGCTCGCGTCGTCACAGGATCACAAGCGCGTCGGCGACGGCGACACC
>DAIQBH010000073.1:0-23903 GCA_036781285.1 Thermodesulfobacteriota bacterium
GCGAATGACAAGTTCGACGGCGGCGCCAATCCGGCGAAAGGCTGCTTCGCGAAGCTCGAGGCGAAGTACGGCGTCGGCGGCTGTCTCACGAGCGGCGACGTCGCGGCGCTCGAGACCCAGGTCGACGAGTTCGTCGACGCCGTCATCTGCGCGCTCGACCCCGCCGCCGGCACGTGCCCGGTCGTGCCGACGCCGTCGCCGAGCCCGACGCCGGCCGGTTGCTTTCCGAACGGGGCGGTGTGCTCGAATGCCGCCCAATGCTGCTCGACGAACTGCGCGAGCGGCACGTGCGCACCGAGTTGCGCGAACGGCTTCCAGGATGGCACCGAGACCGGCATCGATTGCGGCGGTTCGGATTGCTCGCCGTGCCAGCTCGGCGGTGGTTGCAACACCAACGACGACTGTGCCGCGACGACGGCGTGCTCGGGCGGCACGTGCGTGTGCGCGCTTGGACTGTCCGACTGCAACGGATCGCCGGGGGACGGGTGCGAGACCAACACCTCGAACGACGTCTCGAATTGCGGCAGCTGCAACCTCGTCTGCTCGCTCGCGAACGCGAGCCCGACGTGCGCCAGCTCGCAATGTCAGATCGACAGCTGCGTCCCCAGCTACGCCGATTGTGACGGCCTGGCGGTCACCGGCTGCGAGGTCAACATGGACGTCGACTCGAACAATTGCGGCTCCTGCGGCAACGTCTGTCCTGGGATGCAGAGCTGCGTCAACGCATTCTGTCAGTGAGGCGGCGGTGACGGGGCTAGCCCGTTCGAGGGATCTCTTCCTCGCCCGGGCTAAGCGCCGTGCGCGCCGGCGACGCGGCGGGCTTCGGCCTCCGCGTCGCCGGCCGCGAGCAGCTCGGCGAGCGTCGCGACGAGCGCACGCGCTTTGACCGGCTTCGACACCACGGTGCCGCGGACGATGGTGCTCCGGAGCAGTGCGGCCCGGGTGGCGTTCGACGCCAGCACGACGAGGGGCGCTTCGGGTGCCGCCCACGTGCGAAGGTCGTCCGCCGAGGCGCGCACGAGGACGTCGACGACCACGGCGTCGTAGACCGTCGCGGCCCCGTGTGCCCCGGCCGCGGCCGTTTCGATGGTCGCGCCGGCCTCCGCGAGTACCCGTACGAGATGCCGGGCGCTCGCGGCATGGGCGCTCGCGACCAGGAGGCGCCGGCCCGCGAGCGGGGCGGGCGGCGGGAGGCTCGCGTCGCCGGCGTCACACTGCTGGCGGGTCGTGAACCAGAACTCGCTGCCCACGCCGGGTGCGCTCGTCACGCCGATGCGGCCGCCCATCAAGTCGACCAGGCGCCGGCAGATCGCGAGCCCGAGCCCGGTACCGCCGAAGCGGCGGGTCATGGACGAGTCGGCCTGGGTGAAGGCGTCGAAGATCGCACGCTGGCTCTCGGGATCGATGCCGATGCCGGTGTCGCGCACGCTGCCGCGCAGGACCATGTCGGCGCCGCCGGCCGCGTCCGCGGAGGGCTCCCGCTCGATCCGGATCACCACCTCGCCGTGCTCGGTGAACTTGATCGCGTTACCGCCGAGATTCATGAGGATCTGGCGCATGCGGCCCGGATCGCCGGCGACGCGTGCCGGTACGGCGGCGTCGACGCACCCGATCAGCTCGAGGCCCTTTCGCTCCGCTTCGATCGCGAGCGTGTCGAGCACGCCGTCCACGACGTCGCGCGGGTCGAACGCGATCCGCTCGAGATCCAGTCGCCCGGCGTCGATGCGCGAGAAATCGAGCACGTCGTTCAGGATGCTCATCAAGCTGTCGGCGCACGCGCGGGCACGTAGCAGGAACTCGCGGCGGTCGTCGTCGTCCTCGGTGTCGAGCGCGAGCTCGGTCATGCCGAAGATGCCGTTCAATGGCGTGCGGATCTCGTGGCTCATCGTCGCGAGGAAGTCCGCCTTCACGCGCCCGCCCACCTCGGCGGCGTCCTTGGCGCGCCGCAAGCCTTCTTCGCTCTCGCGCAGCGCCTGCTCGACCGTGAGCTGATGCCGCAGCGCTCGGATGCGCGCGACGGAGATGACGAGCGCGAGCGCGGCGGTGCCGGCGAGGTTGACGCCCCAGTGGACGAGATCGTGCACGGGGAAATCGCGCGCGATGGCGCTCCATGCCGCGAGCGTGACCGCGACCGTCGTGAGCGTCGTCCAGTACGTCAGCATCGCGAACGCGGCGCCGAGCATCACCATGACGACGACGACGGTCTGGGCCGGGTCGCCGGTGAAATACACGAACGAGAGCGCGTAGGTGGTTGCGATGAGTGCGCCCGCGAGCCCGAGCGGGTGGATCGCGCGGCGGGGCGCCACGCGCATCCACAGCGCGAGCAGCATCTGCGCGGTCGCGGCGCTGAACGACGTCGTTGCGTAGAGCCATCCGGGTTGGAGCGGCGGCGAGAGACAGTAGAGGACGCCCAGCATGCCGTAGATGGCGCCGATCCACGGCAGGACCGTCGCGAAGCTCGCGCGGGCCTCTTCCTCGATGCGCGGTCGTGCCGTCGACCCTTCCACCTCGGGGATTATCGGCAGCCTCGCGCTCGACCGGAAGTGCGACCCGACATGAGAGGTCGCATCTCGGCGCGAGCCCGATCGCGAGCGCCAGGTCGGGCGCTGCGCGGCGCGAATCCGCCCGATCCGCTTCGGGCGTCGTCGGACGTCGGCGTCGTGGTGCCGCCGGTCGACGCGCGGCCCCCACGAATTTACGGCGTGACCCCTTGCCCCGATTCTCGCGGGCGTGCAAAGCGAGAAGGGCAGCCCCTCCGAGCCGATGCTCCGAACGCTCTCGATCTCGTGCGCCCTTGCGGCCGTGGTGACGTGGACGTCCGTCGCGGCCGCGTTCTCCGGCGGTATCGCGACGACGAGCTTCCCCGTGCCCATGCAGGGGTGCAACTTCTGCCATGGCGGAGGCTCGGCCCCGGCCGCGACGCTCGAATGCGTCGACTGCGCCGGCGGCTTTCCGATCGTGGAGCCGCTCTCGACGCACGAGTTCAAGCTCACGGTCTTCGAGGTCGGCATGCAGGACAACGCCGGGCTCAACGCGTCGGCGGAGCTCGGCACGCTCGCGACCGGCGGCGGCTTCGCGGCTGGCACCACCACGATCACGGGCACTGGCGGCCGCGCGGAGGTCACGCACACGTTTCCGAAACCGGCGGCCGGTGGCATGACCCAGTTCAGCTTCCTCTGGACCGCTCCCGCGATGGACGTCGTCGCGACGCTCGGCGCGTGGGGCAACGCCGTCGATGGAGACGGCAGCACGGCGGGCGATGCGGCGACGCGCGTCACGCTCGACGTGACGGTGGGGGAAAACGTGCCGACGCCGACCGCGACGCCCGGCGGCCCGACGCCGTCGCCGACTCCGACGGCCGCCGTCGAAACATGTCCGGCGGTGCGTGATCCCGGCTGCGCGACGGGCTTCGCGAAGGGCTCGCTCCTCGCCAAGAGCGGCAACCCGGGTCGTGAGCGGTTCGTCGTTCGCATGCTGCAAGGGCCGGCGCTCGCGCAGACCGACCTCGGTAACCCGCTCGATGCGAGCCAGGGCGGGACCGGCACCGCGTACGCCGTCTGCGTGTACGACGACGCGAGCGCGCTCGCCGTCGAGCTCGCCGTCGCGCGGGCCGGCGACCTGTGCGCGGGCAAGCCGTGCTGGCGGCCCATCGGCCACGCGCCGAACGACCCGCGCGGACCGGGCAAAGGCTATCGCTATCGCGACAGGGAGCTCTCGGCCGACGGCGTGCTGAGCCTCGTCTACCGTGGTGGCGACGCGGGGCGGTCGCAGGTGGTCGTCAACGGCAAGGGCGCGTCGCTCCCCCCCGGCATTCCGGCGGCGCTCGCGGCCGCGAGCTCGGTGACCGTGCAGCTCCGGAGCAGCGACGGGCTCTGCCTGTCGCTGGATCTCGACGAAATCCAGACGCAAGACTCGACGACGTTCAAGGCACGATAAGCACGGCCCCTCGACCGGCCCCCGGGAGGTATGCAGATGAAGAGCTCCGAGACCTGCGCGGATGTCCGCCCCCGCGCCGCGAGTGTGGTCGCTGCCGCGGCGGCGGTGCTGTTGGCCTGGATGCCCCCGGCTTTCGCCGCACCGCAGTCGAGCGACCAGCAGGGGTGCTTGAACCAGCTGACCAAGGCCGGTGCCGACGTCGTCAAACAGCAAGGCAAGACCGCCTGGTCGTGTCTCCGCGACGCCGCCTACGGCAAGGTCGAGAAGCTCGGCGACCCGGGCGAGACGCTCACGGCGCAAGCGTGCTTGACCAATGACGTCGGCGGCAAGGTCGCGCAGAAGCAAGCGCGCACGACCGACCGTGACGCGGATCACTGTCAAGCCGAAGGAGCGCCGGACTTCGCGTACGCCGGTTCGGCGGCCATCAACGCAGCGGCGAGCGCCGCGCCGCGCGACGTCGTCGCCGCCGTCTTCGGCGCGAATCTCGATGCCGCGCTCGTCGACGCCGACGCCGACGGCAACGGGGCGAAGTGCCAGCAGGAGATCCTGCGCGGCGCGAACCGCATCCTCGACACGATGTGGCGCATCGCGCGCACCGGCGTGCAGAACGGCCTCAAGGGCAAGAGCCGGCGCGCCGGCGCAGCGTCCGATCTCCCCGCCCACTCCGGTGGCAACCTCGTCGGCGAGGTGCTCGCGCAGTCGATGGAGGACCTCCAGGCCAAGATCCAGAAAGAGGTCGCCCGGCTCGAGAGCAAGGCGCTCTCGCGCTGCCCGATCGCCGTCACCCCGCTCGCCGCGCTCTTCCCCGGCTGCGCGAGCGCGACGGTTCCGGCGCTCGCCGCGTGCGTCGCGGACGCCGCGCGCGGCAGCTACTACGAGAGCGTCGGCGGCACGTACGCGACGGCCATCGCGTGCGACCTGACCGACGACGGCGTGCACGACGGCAGCTGCTTCGGCGCGGCGGAGCGCCGGCACGTGCTCGACCGGCTCGGGTACGGTCCCGATGCCTGGACGATCGGCCGCATCACGGCACTCGGCGTGAACGGCTACATCGACGAGCAGCTCGCTCCGGACGCGATCGACGACAGCGCCGCCGAGACCGTCATCGCGAACGAGTGGCCGAGCTTGTCGCTCAGCGTGGTGGCGGTGCGCGACTGCTATCCCGCCAACGTCCCCGGCACGTGTCCGGGACACGAAGGCGGCGTCAAGAACGACGTCTGGAAGGAGATGGAGGAGTCCGAGATCTACCGCGCGGTGGCATCGCGGCGGCAGCTCGAGGCCGTGCTCGTCGACTTCTGGTTCAATCACTTCAACGTCACGGGCAGCGTCGGCGCGCAGAAGTGGAACACGCCGTCCTACCTCCGCGATTCGATCCGGCCGTGGGTGCTCGACAACTTCGAGGAGAGCGTGCTGCGGATGACGCGCGGCCCCGCGATGCTCGACTACCTCGACCAGCGGCAAAACCAGGTCGGGGTGCCGCCCGGCACCGGCTACAACGAGAACTTCCCCCGCGAGCTCCTCGAGCTCCACACGATGGGCGTCACCGGCGCGTACACCGAGACCGACGTGAAGGAGGTCGCGCGCGCGCTCACCGGGTGGCGCGAGGAGTGGAACAACGAGAACAACGACGATCCCGCCTACCCGGGCTTCCGCTACCAGGACAACCGCCACGACTACCTCGGGTCGAAGCTGGTGCTCGGCCAGGTCATCAACTCGACCTCGCCGAACGGCCAGCAGGAGGGCTTCCAGGCGATCGAGCTGGCCTCGCGCCATTCCGACGTCGCGGGGTTCATCTGCGGGAAGCTCGTGCGCCGCTTCGTGCACGACGATCCGCCGTACCGCCTGATCGACGAGTGCGCGGCGGCGTTCGTCGCGCACCAGAACGAGGCGGATCAGCTCCGGGACGTCATGGAGGTCATCCTCAAGTCGCGCGAGTTCCAGATCTTCCCCGAGTACCGGAAGAGCCGCGTGAAGAAGCCCGTCGTGCTGATTCCGAGCTTGCTGCGCGCGATCGGCGCCGATCCGGATCCCAGCGTCACCGACTACCGCGACATGCGCGTGTTGCTCGTCGATCTCGGCGAGCGGATCCGGAACGCCGATCCGCCGACGGGGTATCCCGACGTGTCGGTGGCGTGGGCGAGCCCCGGCGGCATCGTCCAGAACTTCAACATCGCGGAAGACTTCGCGATTCCGGCCGCCGCCGGCTGGGGCGTTGCGGGCGGTCAGCCGAGCGCCGACGTGGTCGCCGACGTGATCGGCGTACTGTTCCCGGTCGACGGCGTCGCGCCGGCCACGCAGGCGACGGCGGTCGCGTACCTGGACGCCATCGCCGCGACCGATGCGCAACGGGTGCAACAGGCGGGCGCCTTCCTGCTCGCGACCCGCGATTTTCTCACCTACTGAGAGGGCGAGCCATGAACCTCACGCGACGACAATTGATCAAGAGCGGCGGTGTCCTGGCGACGGCGTTCTTCCTTCCCACGGGCGCGCGGCGGGTAGCGCTGGCGGCGGGAGAGCCCGTGCTGGTCGCCATCTTCCTGCGCGGCGGCGCCGATCCGCTCAACCTCGTGGTGCCGGCGTTCGACCCGACCTACTACACGGTGCGTCCCGACATCGCCGTCGCCGCGGGCACGGAGATCCAGCTCGGCAGCGGGGACAGCCACGGCTTCGGGTTCTTTCCGCTCTGCACCGAGATGAAGGCGATGTACGACGCCGACGAGCTGCTCGCGATCCATCTCGCGGGAAGCACGGATCCGAGCCGGTCGCACTTCGACGCCCAGGACTTCATGGAGAAGGCCGCCCCTGGCAACAAGGCGATCACCGACGGCTGGCTGAACCGCTACCTCGCCGCGATCGGCTCGAGCGATCCCATGTGCGGGCTGTCGATCTCGGCGGACGCGCCGCAGCTCGCCATGCGTGGCGGTGCGCCGAGCGTCGCGTTCTCGGCGATCAACACGTTCCTGATCCAGGGGAACTTCGCCGCGGCCCGCCGTGCCGCGCTCGAGAGCCACTACGCGGGCTCGACCGACACGCTCGGCACCGGCGTGGAGCAGGCGTTCTCGGCGATCGACGTCGTCCAATCGGTCAACACGGCGACGAGCGTCGTGTACCCGAACAACAAGCTCGGCCGGGCGCTCAAGGACATCGCGGCGATCATCAAGGCGGAGGTCGGCGTGAAGGTCGTCGCCGTCGATCTCGGCGGCTGGGATCATCACACGAACCTGAACACGCAGCTCGGGCAGGTCGGCGGCGAGGACGGCGACGGCAAGGTCTACGAGCTCGACCGCTCGTTGAAGGCGTTCCGCGATGACCTGTACTACGGCGGCGGCAGCACGAATTACCTCGATTCCACTCTCACGCTCTGCATGACCGAGTTCGGACGGCGCGTCGCGCAGAACGGCGGCGCCGGCACGGATCACGGGCACGGCGGCGTCATGTTCGCGCTCGGCGGTGGCATCGCGGGCGGCCGGCTGATCCTGAAGAACGACACGTGGCCGGGGCTGACCCCGGCGAACCTCTACGTCGGCGAGGATCTCCAGGTGACGACGGACTTCCGCGACGTCTTCGCCGAAGCGCTGTACGCGCACCTCGGCATGAGCATCACGGCGATGGGTCCGGTGTTTCCGAACTTTGCCCCGAAAACCGCGAACTTTCCGGGGATGTACGCGTAGCGGCGTCAGCCGCCGGTCTTGATGTAGTCCTCGAGCTGCTCGATCTGCGCCTGCTTGTCGGAGATCATCGCCTTCACGATGTCGCCGATCGAGAGGATGCCGGCGAGCTGCCCCTCTCGCAGCACGGGCAGGTGGCGGATCCGCGACGTGGTCATGATCGCCATACAGTCCTCGATCGTCCGCTCGTGCGTCACGTGGATCAGCTGTGTCGTCATGATCTCGCGGACGGGCGTCTCACGCGACGCCTTGCCCTTCAGGATGACGCGGCGGGCATAGTCGCGCTCGGAGAGGATGCCGACGAGCTTTCCGCCCTCGAGCACGAGGACGGCGCCGATGCCGCGCTCGCTCATGAGCGCGATGGCGTCGTAGACGGTCGCGTCGGGACCGATCGACCACACCTCCGAGGACTTCCCTGCCAGCAGATCGCGAACGGTCTTCATGGCGTCTCCTTTCGGGGGACCCCGATCGTCGGCTCGCGCCGCGTTCGGGTCAAGTCCTGCGGGGGTCCTACTTCGGGGGTGTCTCGAAGAGCTTCTTGTACTGCCCGTATCCCTCGGCCTCCAGGCGCTCGACGGGGATGAAGCGGAGCGACGCCGAGTTCATGCAGTAGCGGAGGCCGCCGGCCTCCCGCGGACCGTCGTCGAAGACGTGCCCGAGGTGGGAGTCGGCGTGCTTCGACCGCACCTCGGTCCGGCGCATGAAGAGCTTGGTGTCGGTCTTCTCGGTGACGTTGGCGGGCTCGAGGGGTTTGGTGAAGCTCGGCCAGCCGGTGCCGGAGTCGAATTTGTCGAGCGAGCTGAAAAGCGGCTCGCCGGAGACCACGTCGACGTAGATTCCGGGCGCGTGGTTGTCCCAGTACTCGTTCGAGAACGGCCGTTCGGTGCCCTCGTGCTGCGTCACCTCGTATTGCTGGGGCGTGAGCTTCTTCTTGAGCTCGGCGTCGTCGGGCTTCTTGTAGTCCATGGCGCTCCATCCTTTGTCGGCGGGCTCGGCCGCGATCGCCGGGGTGGCGAGCGCGAGCAGGATCGACACGAGTCGTGCTGCCGTTCGGGGCATGGTTCCTAGATGCCACGGACGCGGACTGGTGTCGCCGGGGGCGGCCGGGCTCGCGTACGACGGGTCGTGCGGGCAACATGGCGAGGCCGTCGCGGGCTTCGGAGGTGACACGATGTCGGATCAGGGATCGGGAGTCAGCCGTCGGGCGTTTCTTTCGACGGCGGTCACGGGGAGCATGACCGCGGCGATCGTCGGGCCGTTCTATGGGACGGGCCGTGCGGCCGAAGCAACCGGAGGCGCGGCCGAGACGCCGGCGCCGACGCCGGCCGGAGGCGCTTCGCGCATCCCCGGCGCCATGCCGCTGACGTTGAAGGTGAACGGCACGGAGCACCGCCTCGAGGTCGACCCGCGGACGACGCTCCTCGATTGCCTGCGCGAAGAGCTGCACCTGACCGGGACGAAGAAGGGCTGCGACCACGGCCAGTGCGGCGCCTGCACCGTGCACGTCGACGGCCGCCGGGTGAACGCGTGCCTCACCTTCGCGATCCTGCACGAGGGCAGCGAGGTCACGACGATCGAAGGCCTCGCGAGCGGCGAGACCCTGCACCCGATGCAGGAAGCGTTCGTCGCGTGCGACGGCTACCAGTGCGGATACTGCACGTCGGGCCAGATCATGTCGGCCGTGGCGCTCTTGAAGGAGCCCTGCGGTCCCGCCGACGCCGACGTGAAGGAGCTCATGAGCGGCAACATCTGTCGCTGCGGGGCGTACCCGAACATCGTGACCGCGATCCAACGTGTCCGCGGGCGCGGGAAGGGAGGCCAGGCGTGAACTCCTTCGACCTCGTTCGTCCGGCCGATCCGGGTGCGGCCGTCGCCGCCGCCGCGACCGCCAAGGCCGATTTCCAGGGCGTCGACGTGCGCTTCATCGCCGGCGGCACCACGCTCGTCGATCTCATGAAGCTCGGCGTCGAGAAGCCGACGCGCCTCGTCGACGTGAACCGGCTTCCGCTCGCGGCGATCGAGGCGACGTCCGACGGTGGGCTTCGCATCGGGGCCACCGCCCGCAACTCCGACCTCGCGAACCACCCGACGGTCCTCCGCGACTATCCCGTGCTCGCGCAGGCGATCCTCGCCGGCGCCTCGGCGCAGCTCCGCAACATGGCGACGACCGCCGGCAACCTGCTCCAGCGCACCCGCTGCATGTACTTTCGGGACACGGCGATGCGCTGCAACAAGCGCGTGCCCGGCTCCGGATGCGACGCGATCGACGGCGCCAATCGCTCGCTCGCGATCCTCGGCACGAGCCCGTCCTGCATCGCGACGAACCCCTCCGACATGTGCGTGGCGCTCGCGGCGCTCGAGGCGACGGTGCACGTGCGCGGCCCGAACGAAGAGCGCGACGTCGCGTTCGCCGACTTCCATCTGCTGCCGGGCGACACGCCGCATCGAGAAACCGTCGTCGGGGCGGGCGACCTCGTGACCTCCGTCACGCTGCCGCCGCCGCGGCAGGGCAGCAAGCAGCACTACCTCAAGCTCCGCGACCGCGCGTCGTACGAGTTCGCGCTCGCGTCGGCCGCGGTCGTGATCGAGCTCGACGGTGAGAAGATCGGCCGTGCCCGGTTGGCGCTCGGCGGCGTCGGCACGAAGCCGTGGCGCGCGCCGGAAGCGGAGGCCGTGCTCGTCGGGCAGCAGGCGGACGGGGTGCTCTTCCGGAAGGCCGCCGAGGCCGCGCTGAAGGGGGCGAAGCCGCAGAGCCAGAACGGCTTCAAGATCGAGCTCGCGAAGCGGTGCATCGTCCACACGCTCGCGACCGCGACCGGCGTGGCGGTGTAGGGCCATGGCGACGACGACGGCTCCCGAGACGAAATCGCCGATCGGCCGCGACACGCCGCGGATCGACGGCCGCCTGAAGGTCACCGGCGGAGCGCAGTACACGTCGGACTTCCACTTCCCCGGTCAGCTCTACGCCGTCCCGGTCGAGGCGACGATCGCCTCGGGCCGGATCGCCGAGCTCGATACGTCGGCCGCCGAGGCGATGCCGAACGTCCGCGCCGTGCTGCACCGGCAGAACATCGGCAAGCTCTACCGCGCGGCGAAGCCCAAGGGTTTCGACGGCATCACCGACGAGCGCCGGCCGCCGTTCGCGGACGACGTCATCCGCTACTACGGCCAGTACGTCGCGGTCGCGATCGCCGACACGTTCGAAACCGCCAAGGCCGCGGCCGACGCCGTGCGGGTGCGCTACGCGAAGGACGCGCTCGACGTTACGCTCGAGCTCGCGGTCCAGGGCGAGCCGGACGTCGAGAGCGAGCGGGGCGATCCGGACCGCGCGTTCGACACCGCCGCGGTGAAGATCGACGCGACGTACGTCACGCCGGTCGAGACCCACAATCCGATCGAGCTGCACGCGACGACCGCGGTCTGGGAGGGCGACCGGCTCACCGTCTACGAAGCGACGCAGGCGGTGCACAACGCACGCACGGTCGTCGCGCAGATGCTCGGCGTGCCGCGCGAGAACGTCCGGGTCGTTTCCCGCTTCCTCGGCTCCGGGTTCGGAGGGAAGCTCTGGCCGTGGTCGCACACGCTGATCGCCGCCGCGGCGGCGCGCGAGCTCGGGAAGCCGGTGAAGCTCGTGCTCAGCCGGAAAATGATGTTCCAGGCCGTCGGGCACCGGCCGCGCACGGTGCAGCGCGTGCGGGTCGCCGCCGATCGCGACGGCAAGCTGGTGTCGCTGCGGCACGACGTCGTGAACCACACGTCGATGCTCGACGACTACAAAGAGGACTGCGGCGAGTCGACGCCGATGCAGTACCGCGTGCCGAACCTCCGCGTCACGTCCGGGCTCGCGCGCCGGCACGTCGGCTCGCCGACGTCGATGCGCGGGCCGGGCAGGGTTCCCGGCCTCTACGCGACCGAGTCGGCGTTGAACGAGCTCGCCTTCGCGGCCGGCGTCGACCCGCTTGCGCTGCGGATCAAGAACGAGCCGGCGATCGACGAGGGCAAGAAACGGCCGTTCTCGTCGCGCCATCTCGTCGAGTGCTTCACGGTCGGCGCCGAGCGCTTCGGGTGGGCGAAGCGCGATCCGAAGGTCGGCGCCATGCGGCGCGACGGGCTCACGCTCGGCTGGGGCATGGCGGGCGCGTCGTGGATCGCCGCGCGTTTTCCCGCGGCGGCGACCGTCGAGCTGAACGACGACGGCACGGCGCGGGTCGCGTGCGGGACCCAGGACATCGGCACCGGCACGTACACGATCCTCGCCCAGCTCGTCGCCGAGAAGACGGGCGTGCCGCTCGAGAAGATCGAGGTCGTGCTCGGCGACACGACCCTCCCGGAAGGGCCGATCTCCGGAGGCTCGATGGCGACGGGCTCGCTCGTGCCGGCCGTCTTCGAGGCAGCGGAGCAGGCGGTCGCGTCGCTACTCGAGACCGCGACGAAGACCCAAGGATCACCGTTCGCCGGGAAGAAGCCCGACGAGCTCGTGTTCGAAGGCGGCAGCGTGCGGACGCAGGACGGCAAAGCGGCGATGGCGTTTCCCGAGCTGCTGACCCAGGCTCAGGTGCGCCGGGTCGCAGGGAAGGGGAGCGCAAAGGGGACCTTCGACGAGATGGACAAGTCGAAAGTGTCGACGCATTCCTACGGGGCGCACTTCGTCGAGGTCACCTGGCAGCCGTCGACCGCGCGCCTCCGCGTCGGCCGCGTCGTCACCGTGATCGACGCCGGCCGCATCATCAACACGCTGGCCGGCCGCAATCAGATCGAGGGCGCCGTCGTCATGGGCATCGGCATGGCGCTCTTCGAGGAGACCTACTACGACCCGCGGAACGGCGCGCCCATCAACAGCAGCCTCGCCGATTACGTCATGGCGGTGAACGCCGACGTCCCGTCGCTGGACGTGACGTTCCTCGACTACCCCGACATGGAGATCAACGCGCTCGGCGCGCGCGGCATCGGCGAGATCGGACTCGCGGGGGTGGCGGCGGCGATCACGGACGCCGTTCACCATGCGACGGGCGTCCGCGTGCGTGAGCTCCCGGTGAAGATCGAGCACCTGCTGGTGTGAACGCGCGGATCAGAACGCCTCGGCGAATTTCTGGCCGAGGCTCTTGTCGCCGTCCTGGCGGCACATCGCTTGCTGCCTCCTCGGCATGGCGAACCAGCACGAAGCGAAGAAGAAGGCCGGTCAGGACACGAAGAAGAAGCGGAAGCGCATGCGCGCAGCGGTGGCGACCCGACAAGCCGCCGCAAAGCCTGAGGGCGAGACGACCGACGAGGTCGACAAGCTCAAGTACAAGCGCGGCTCACAGGGCGACCGCACCACGCGGCAATAGAAGGCGCGCTGTAGAACCTACGGCCAGTTTGTAGACCGGTCGCTCGGTTCCTCGCCGAGCGGCCTACTGCTGACTCTGCTGCGCCTGCCGCTGCATTGCCGCGGCCCGCTCCGACGACGCCTTGCGAACAGCAGGAACGTGCCGTCCATTCTGTTGCTGCTGGAGCGCTCCATCGTGCGGCGCGATCCTGACGGATACCTCGAGCCGGTGCGCCGCCGGCCCATGATAGATGCCGCGCAGCGGCGCCACGTCGTCGTAGTCGCGTCCGTGCGCGATCTTCACGTGCGAGGCCCCGACTTCCTGCTGATTGGTCGGGTCGAGCCCCCACCAGCCGGCGCCGGGGATCGCGACCTCGACCCAGGCGTGCGTCGTCACCTCCGACGGGTTCACGTTCGACTTCGCGCGCGGCCCGAACGCGGTCGGCAGGTAGCCCGACACGTAGCGCGCCGGAATGCCGACGCTCCGGCACATCGCGACCATCAGGTGCGCGTAGTCCTGACAGACGCCGGTTTTCCGCGCGAAGACCTCGTTCACGTCCATGCCGACGTACGTGCTGCCGGGCGCATACGTCAGCACGGTCGCGGCGGTGCGGTGCAACGCCAGCACGGCTCCGACGACGTCGTCGCCGGCGTTCGCGGCGCGGATCTCGGCGTCGCGCCGGAGCGGCTCGCGCCAGTCGGTATGGGGCGACGGCTCCAGATATTCCTGGTGCTCGGCGACGAAGTCCGGGTCGCGGAGGCTCGCGAGCCGCGGGCACGCGGTGAGCGGCCCGGTCTCTCGCGTCTGCACCGTCGCTTCGACCAGCACTTCGAGGCGCGTGTGCTGCACGGCGATCCCGAAGACGTCGACCCGGGTGCCCCAGTAGTCGACGTACGAGAAGACGCGCGACGCGGGCGTCGTCGCGACCCGGTACGAGAGGAGCTCCTGGCGCGCGTCGCTCATGGGACAGGCGCGGAGTACGTTGTGCGACGAGCGCACCGCCTCGGGGTAAGAGAAAGATGTCAGATACTTGATGTCGAAGCGCATCTAGATGGACCCCAGCGTGTGGAGCTCGTGCTCCGCTCCGCGTTGAAAGAAGTGCAGGCTCACCGAGTCGGCGACCTGCCAGATGCCCTCCTGGAGCTGATCGAGGAAGCGTTGCAACCCCTCGTTCACGAGCTCCGGCACGTCGAGATACTCGAGCGTCGCGCGCATCCGGCCGAGCAGGCGATGCGGCGGGATCGGACGGTCGCCGGTGCCGAGCCGCGCCAGCTGATCCTCGGCGGAGCGCAGGCAGAAGAGGACGCCGCGCGGGAACTCGCGCGAGAGCAGGAGGAACTCCAGCACTTCGGCGACGCCCATCACGTCGTGATGCACGCGCACGTAGGCCTCGAAGGCCGACACCGACTTCAGCACGGCGCCCCAGTGCTGGTACGTCGCCTGGGGGTCGGGCGAGCCGCGCTGCACCCATCGCACCGACAGCAACCGGCACGTCATCTCGGCGCGCTCGAGCATGCGGCCGAGCACGAGGAAGCGCCAGCCGTCGTCGCGCGGCATCGTCTCGGCTGCGACGCCCGTGATCATCTGACAGCGCGCCTTCACGATGCGGTACAGCTCGTAGGGCTGGCGCTGGAGGTCGGCGCGGAGGTCGCGGGCCGCAAGCTCCAAGTGCAGGGTGTTGATCGCTTCCCAGAGCTCGGTGGAAATCCGCTCGCGCACGGTGCGCGCGTTGTCGCGGGCGCACGCGATCGACGAGACGATCGAGCCGTGGTTCTGGGCGTCGAGCACGAGAAATTCGCTGACCGGCCCCTCCGAGCATTCGATCGATTGCTCCTCGAACGGTTGCTCCAGGTGCAACACCTTCACGAGCTCGCGCCATACGACGCTGGAGTCGTCTACCGACGATTCCAGGAGTCCATGGTACGTGACGTCGAGCATGCGCGCGGTGTCCTCGGCGCGCTCGAGATAGCGTCCGATCCAGAACAGATCCTCGGCGTGGCGGGCGAGCATCGGGTCAGTCCTCCGCGCCGTCGCCGGCGAGGACCCAGGTGTCCTTCGAGCCGCCGCCCTGCGACGAGTTCACGACGAGGGAGCCTTTGGGCAGCGCGACGCGCGTGAGCCCGCCCGGGATCACCTCGACGCGCTCGCCGGAGAGCACGAACGGCCGGAGGTCGATGTGCCGTCCGTGGAACCCGCCGTCGAGGAAGGTGGGATGGCGCGAGAGCGAGATCACCTCCTGGGCGATGAAGCCGCGGGGGTTCTCCTCGATTTGGCGGCGGCACTTCGCGAGCTCCTCGTCGCTCGCGCGCGGGCCGATCACGATGCCGTACCCGCCCGAGGCCGCGACCGGCTTGATGACGAGCTGATCGAGACGGGCGAGGGCGGCCTCGCGCTGCTCGGGATGCCAGAGGAGATAGGTTTCGACGTTCGGCAGGATCGGCTCCTCGTTCAGGTAATAGCGGATGAGCGCCGGTACGTAGGCGTAGATCGCCTTGTCGTCGGCGACGCCGTTCCCGATCGCGTTCGCGATCGTGACGTTGCCGGCGCGCGCCGCGTTCACGATGCCCGGTACGCCGAGCGTCGAATCGCTGCGAAAGACGGCCGGATCGAGGAAGGAATCGTCGATCCGGCGATAGACGACGTCGACGCGCTCGAGGCCGCGCGTCGTCCGGAGATAGACGACGTGCTCGTCGACCACGAGATCGCGGCCTTCGACGAGCTCGACGCCCATCTGGCGCGCGAGGAACGCGTGCTCGAAGTAGGCCGAGTTGTACGCGCCCGGCGTCAGCACCACGACGCGCGGGTTGCCGGCGGCCGCCGGTGCCACGCTCCGGAGCGCCGTGAGCAGCGAGGCCGGATAGTGCGACACCGGCCGCACGCGATGCTGCGCGAACGCGAGCGGCAACACGCGGGTCAGCGTCGCGCGGTTCTCGAGCACGTACGAGATGCCGCTCGGCGTCCGGAGGTTGTCCTCGAGCACGCGGTAGACGCCGTTTCCGTCGCGCACGAGGTCGACGCCCGAGACCATGCAGCGCGCCGCGTGCGGCACCGCGATGCCGAACGCCTCGCGCTCGAACCCGTCGGCCGACATGACGAGCGAGCGCGGCACGATGCCGTCGGCGATCGCCGCCGCCTCGCCGACGTAGAGGTCGTCGAGGAACTTGTTGAGCGCGGTCACGCGCTGGATGAGCCCCTTCTCGACCGGCGCCCATTCGTCGGCCGGGATGATCCGGGGGACGAGGTCCATCGGCCACACCCGCTCGACGCCCGCCGCCTCGCCGTAGACGTTGAAGGTGATGCCGAGCGAGCGGAAGATCGCGTCGCGGAGCCGCTCGCGCCGCCCGAGCTCTTCTATCGAGATCGCGCGCAAGCGCGCGATGAGAGCTCGATACGGGGCTCGGGCCTCACCATCGGCGGTGAAGATCTCATCGAAGAATCCTTCGACGTCGTACCGAGCGAAGGGATCGTCGCTGGAGAGTTCGGAAGCCGTGTTTCGCGTCACCAAGAAATCCGCCTCGCTGGGGCCCGTGGACGGGTCGGTCCACGGGAATCAGCAAGCCGTGTGCCGCGAATGGCTCGCATAAGATGGAGGCATGAGGCCGGCCGCCCGCGGGATCTGCACAGTGGGTGGGCAGAGGCCTGCCCCGGGAGCGAGCAGCCCGGCCCCGTTCTCCCGGTGGCCGGGCCGCCCGCTCGCGGTCGCCGTGATCGCGCGATCGCGCGGGACCTCAGTCGCTCTTGGCTTTGAACTGCGCGGGGTCGTTCTTGGTGGCCGTGCCGTAGACCGCTTCCCAGCACTCGCTGTTCTGCGTGTTCTTCACCTGCACCGTGACCGGGAGCGTGAGCGGCAGCGCGGGGACGTCGAGGAAGATCCCGGCGCCTTGCACCTGGACCTTCGGCTTGCCGTCGATCAGTCCCTCCTTGAGCTGCACCTTCTTGAGACCGTCCGGCGTGAGGAGCTTGTCGCCGTACTGGTAGCCCGTCGGCTTCGCCTGCCAGCAGGGCTTTTCGTTGCAGACGCCGCCCGCGGGTGCGGCCTGGCTGAGGAGCGGCTGGGGGTTCCCCGAGCCGTCGTACACGCAGATCACGTAGCTCGCCGTCGAAACGGGGTTCCCGAATTCGGCGAGCGTCGTCGCCTCGCCCTTCCAGCCGAACTTGAGCTGGTCCTTGCGGTCCTCGGCCTGGTTCTTCACCTGGAGCGAGGCGCCGCCGAACGGGGTCGCCGCGTGACAGGTGCCCGTGGGTGTCGGGCCGCAGAGCTCGAGCTCGCAGCTCGCGGAGCAGCCGTCGCCGTCGTCGGCGGGTTCGCAGACGCCGGGGGTGCCGGCGCCGCAGCCGTCGTCGCATTGCTCGTCGATGCCGACGGCGAGGTTCCCGCAGCGATCGGCGGTCCATGTCGAGAGCGTGTCGGGGCCGGCGGCGACGACGTACACGCCGTGGCCGTCGGGGCTCACGGCGACGTCTTCGGCGGCGCCGAGGACGTTGGTGCCGGGAACGGGGTCGTCGTGCATCTCGAGGAAATCGAGGAGGCCGGTCGCGGGGTCGCGCGCGAAGACGGCGAGCGCGTCGTCGAAGCGCCCGACGACGTAGACGTACGCGTTGTCGGGGCTCACGGCGACACCGCTCGCACCTGCGAAGCCCTTGGCGAGCCCGGTGCGCCGCTCGGTTTCGACCCACGTGAGGGCTCCGGTCCCGCCGTCGCGATCGAAGACCACGACGGCGTCGCCGCCGGCGCTTCCCGCATAGACGGAGGCGCCGTCGGGGCTCACCGCGAGGCCTTCGACGCGCGGGAAGAGTCGCTCGACGCCGCCGACGCCGTCCTGTTGGAGCTCGACGAACGTGAGCGCTCCCGAGAGCGCGCGGCTGAAGACGGCGATGCTCCCGTACTCGGTCCCGCTGACGGTCCTCTGCGCCGCGACGTAGGCGTGGAGGCCGTCCGGACTGATCGCGACGTTCTGCGGCCTGCGCATGCCGTCGACGCCGCCGATGCCGTTGATCTCGAGGTCGATCGGCGTGAGGGCGCAGCCCGTCTGGCTGAAGGCCGCGATCGCGTCGTCGCCCTCGCCGACGACGTACACATGCAGGCTGTCCGGACTCACCGCGACGTCGATCGCGAAGCCGATCCCGTCGATGCCGGGCGCGTCGTCTTCGAGGAACGCGACGAACGTGAGCGCGCCGGTCCCGAGGTTGCGGCTGAACGAGGCGACGGTCCCGGGGCCGTCCGGACCGGGCTCGTTGCCGCGCGTCGCGACGTAGACGCAGGCGCCGTCGGGGCTCACGGCGACGCCTTGCGGGTCGCGCATGCCGTCGCCGCCGCCGACGTCGTCCTCCTCGACCTCGAGGAACGTGACGGCGTTGGTGATCGGATCGCGATCCCAGACGGTGATCGCGTTGTCGCTGCTGCCGACGGTGTAGACGTTGAGCCCGTTCGGACTGAGGGCGACGGCGGTGGCGCGCGTGAGCCCGTTCACGCCCGGCATCGGCGCGTTGTCGAGCTCGACGAACGTCAGCCCGCCGGCGTTCGCGGGCCTCGGCGCGAGCAGCGCGATGGCGATCGACACGGCACAGGCGAGTAGAGCGGGACGCATGGGGGGACCTCCTTGGCTCGGAGACGGCGTGGAAGACTCGATGGTGTTCGCCCGTTATCGAGCCGCCAGTCAACGGAAATCGGCCGGCGCCGCCCATTTTCTGGTGATCCCGAACGGCGCACTCACGGCGGGAGAAGGCCAGGCGGTAGACCAGCGGTGCGCGGGTCTTGCTCCCCCGCGTAGCGGACGCCCTCGCCTTCGCGCACGTAGCGGTGCACGAGGGCGCGCATCACGATCATCGCGCTCGCGCGGTCGAGATCGGGCTCGAAGACGACGATCTTCACCTCGTCCCAATCCGGCCGCGCCGCGGCGACCGCCTCGGCGAGCGCGGTCGGCCGCACGAGCTTCCGGAGCCAGCGGTGGCGTTCGAGGTAGACGCCCGCGACGGCGCGCACGTCCGGCGATGGCTGGGAGAGGTGCTCGAGCGGACCGCCGCCGGGCGCGCGGCCGAACACCTCCATGCCGAGCGAGCGGGAGCGCGGCGCCGAGTACATGCCCCAGCCCGCGAGCTTCCACGGACTGACGTCGTAGCGCGCGACCAGCCAGAGGTGGACGAGCGGCCAGAGCGTCAGCGCGGCGAGCGCGGTCGCGACGACGGTGGTTTTCGCTCGCGCGCTCAATAGAACACCACGGCCGGCAGCCACCCGATGCGCACGAACAGCATCAGCGCGAGCAGCGCCGCGACCGGCGCCACGAGCTTCGAATGCCAGGGGCGCTCGAGAAAGAGCAGGATCAGGTTCACGTAGAGGAGCCCAAAGAACGCTTCGCGCGCAGCGAGCTCGATCGCGACGATCAGCGCGACGGCCGCCGCGACCGCGAACGGCCGGGTCCGGCGCCAGAGGAGCGCCGGCGCGAGCGCCATCTCCGCGATCCACGTGAGGTTCGCGATCGCGACGACGAGCGGCCCCCGGACGGCGTAGGGTCCGTCGCCCGGTTGGCCGGTGAACGCGGTGAGACGCGCGTATTCCTCGGCGGGAAGCAGCCATTGGAAGACCGTGCGGAACGACTCGATCCAGAGCGAGAACGCGAAGTACTCGGCGTGGAAGTAGTAGCCGTGCGCGAGCTTTTGGAGCCCCGAGTAGAAGAGGATCACGATCGCGAGCCAGCGCCCGGCGGCGACGTACAGCACGCGGTCGGTTGCCACGCGCGGATCGAGGAACGCCGTGAGCGCAAGCAACATCACCTCGAGGTACGCGTGGTTGCCGGCGGCGGGAAACTCGTTCCAAAGGACGAACAGGTGGATCGCCGCGAGCGCCGCGAGCGCCGCGCGGCGCCCGGGCGCCGCGCGGGAAAAACTCCGCCACGATGTCAGCAGCGCCGTCAGACACAGGGCAGTCGCCGCGCCGAGACTCGCGAGGTACGCGGTCGAAAGATCGTTCCAGCGTGCCAGCCCGCGGCACCAGTACTCGACGCCGATCACGAGCACGACGATGCGCTCGAACGCGACGACCTGCGCGGAACGGAGGGCCGCATCACCGGCGCCGAGTCGTTCGAGCCCGGAAGCAAAACGGCCCGCCCCGAGGATGCGGGGCGGGCCGGAATGCACAGCCGAGATCAGAAGCGAGGTGCTCGGCCTACTCGAGGCACTGCACGAAGTAGTTCGCCGAGCCGGAGCCGTTGAGCGCGGCGGAGCACGACGGACGGCCGTCGCAGCACGAGCCGATGCCGAACGGCGGGCAGCTGAGCGGCGCGCAGCCGTCGCCGTCCTCACCGCCGGTGCCGAAGCAGTTCGAGTAGCCGGTGAAGCCGGCAACCGAGAACGGATCGGCGATCGAGCACACCTGATCGATGTTCTCGTTCGGACGGTTGATGGTCACGTTGCAGCCGGCGACCGCCGTCTGCGCCGTCTGGCCGCCCGGCCACTCGGCCGAGTCGAACGCGCCGCCGACGTTGCTCGCCACCGTGAAGGTGTAGAGGTTGTTGGGGCACTTGCAGAGATTGCCGCTGCAATGATTGCTCTCGCAGTCGCCGTTCCCGATGCAGCCCTGATCGATCCCGCAATCGCTCGGGCACGAGCCGCCGCAGTCGACGTCGGTCTCGTCGCCGTTCAGCACGCCGTCGTCGCAGAGCGCACCCTGACACGTGCCGCTCGTGCAGACGCCGCTCGCGCAGTCGCTGGCGGTGTCGCACTCGAGGCCGGTGCCGCAGCCGCTGCACGAGCCGCCGCAGTCGATGTCCGTCTCGTCGCCGTTGCGGTCACCGTCGCTGCACGACGGCACGCAGGTGCCTTCGAGCGTCACCTTCTTGTGCGTGTACTCCTGGGCGCCCTTGTTGATGGCCACGCCGTTCCCCGCCGCGAACTTCACGCTGTACGAGTCGCCGCCGCCGATCGTGAGCAGCACGCACGCGTCGGTGCCCGGATTCGGCGGAAGCACGGTGACGGGCTGCGCGACCGGGAAGTCCGTCGTCGCGACGCGCGCGTCGAGCAGCGCCTGGAACGAAACCATGCCGCTCGCGGACTTCTTGAGACGCGCGCTCTTCACCGGGCTCAGCGCGCGCTTCGAGTCCTTGTACTTGAAGCCCTTCACGGCGTCGCCGCTCCAGTTCGACGCGGGCAGCGTGATGATCTGCTGCGAATCCGAGTCGGGCGCCGCGCCGTCCGCGCGAACGCTGAGCGTCGCTCCGCTCACGGTGGGATTGCCGACGATGGTGTTGGGGCTGGCCTTCTCGCGCGCCTTTACCTGAACCTTCTTCTTGTACTCGGTGCTCGGGTTCTTCACCTGGAACGAGGAGCCCAGGATGGTTTGGTCGGCGGCGTAGA
The DNA here is from genome assembly GCA_036781285.1 of Thermodesulfobacteriota bacterium. GTDB lineage: Bacteria > Desulfobacterota > Binatia > UTPRO1 > UTPRO1 > UTPRO1. The sequence goes on from DAIQBH010000073.1 coordinate 21,260, forward strand.
CCGGGACGGTGATCAGCGCTGCGAGCGCGACGGCTACCATGGGGGTGAGCTTCATCGGCGGATCCTCTCTTCTGGTTGGGGTTGGCGGTCGCGGAGACGGCGAAGTCAGCGCGTGATCGCATGCTGAGTTGCGCGGCGTCAAGCGTTTTTCGCGGTCTTGCGACGGTTTGGCGTACATCGCATGCGAGGTCATGCTCCATGTCCCTCCCAGCGTGCGGATGCGCCTACGCGGCTCCGTGTTGGCGCACCTCTATGCGCGACTGCATGCGTTTCTCTACGCCCTGACGGGCGGTCGGATCGGAGGTGCCATCCGCGTCGCAGCCGCTCCACGCCCGCCGGTCTTGCTGCTCGAGACGAGGGGTCGGCGCAGCGGTGCGTGGCGGAAGACGCCGCTGATCTTCCTCCGGGACGATGAGGACCTCGTCGTGGTCGCGGCGAACGCCGGACACCCCGAGCATCCGGTCTGCTGGCTGAACCTCGACGCCGATCCGCACGCATTCGTGCAGATCGGCAACGAGCGCCGCGCCGTCGTCGGTGAAGCCGCCGACGGCGCACGACGCGAAGACCTCTGGCGACGCTTCGCGACGATGTACGACGGCCTCGATCGCTACCAGCAACAGACACGCCGGCGGTTCCCCGTCGTCGTGCTCCGATCGCTGCCCGGAACCGCCCGAGCGACTTGACCCCTCGCGAGGTCGCGTGTAGGGGAACGCGTTCTCAACATGTCGATTCTGATCAACAAAGACACGACCGTCATCATCCAGGGCATCACCGGCCGCGAGGCCGTGAACCTGACCCGCGAAGGCCTCGACTACGGCACCAAGATCGTCGGCGGCGTGACACCGGGCCGCGCCGGGCGCGACGTCTACGGCGTGCCGGTCTACGACTGCGTGCGCGACATCACGTCGAAGCAGCACGTCGACGGCTCGATCGTGACGGTGCCGCCGAAGTTCACGAAGGACGCCGTCTTCGAGGCGATCGAGGCGGGGGTGAAGCTCATCGTCATCGTCACCGAGCGGATTCCCCGCGCCGATGTGGCGCAGATGGTCGAGCTCGCGAAGCTCCGCGGTGCCCGGATCATCGGCCCGAACTGTCTCGGCGTGTTGTCGCCGGACGAGGCCAAGATGGGCGGCCTCGGCGGCCCGGCGGTCAACGTCCGGCGGGCGTTCAAGAAGGGCCCGATCGGCATCATGTCGCGCTCGGGCGGCATGACGACCGAGATCGCCAACACGCTGTCCGCGGCCGGCCTCGGCCAGTCGACCTGCGTGTCGATCGGCGGCGACGCCATCATCGGCTCGACGTACGCCGAGCTCATGCCGCTCTTCGAGGCGGACGCCGAGACCAAGGCGATCGCCATCTACTCCGAGCCCGGCGGCCGCATGGAAGCCGAGCTCGCGGATTGGGTGCGCGAGAACAAGTCGCGCCTCCCGATCATCGCGTTCATGGCCGGCCGCTTCATGGACGAGATGCCCGGCATGCGCTTCGGCCACGCCGGCACGATCGTCGAGGGCAAAGCCGACACGACCGCCGACAAGATCGAGCGCATGAACGCCGCCGGCATCTCGGTCGCGGAGCGCATCGAGGACATTCCGGCCCTCGTCAAAGAACGGCTCGCGAAGGCGGGACACTAGAGATGGCGAACGGAATGTTCATTCGAATCGAGGTCGACTCAGCAGTTTCCAAAGCTGCAGAGGCAGCCAAAAAGCTGACCGAAGTCTGCCCCGTCAACATCTTCGCGCAGAAGGACGACGGGTCGCTGATCATCGTCGACGAGAACCTCGACGAGTGCACGCTCTGCGAGCTCTGCCTCCAGGCCTTCCCCGGCAAGGTGAAGGTCGTGAAGCTCTACGAGTAAGGTCGCGGCCTCGCATGCGACCGCCGATCCCTGCGCGGTCGTCACCGGAGCCTGCTCCGGTATCGGCCGTGAGATCGCGCGACGCCTCGGAGCGCGCGGCTACACGCTGATCCTCGTCAGCGAGAACCGCGAGCGACTCGCGGCCATTGCGGACGAGATCTTCGCGGCGCACGGCACGCTCGTCCATCCGATCGTCTGCGACCTCGCGCGCCCGGAAGCCGCCGGCGAATTGCACGCGGCGGTCGCGGCCCTGGATCTCGCGGTCGACGTGCTGATCGTCAATGCCGGCATGTTCTTTTTCGGTGAGGTCGCCGACGCCGACCCGGCGAAGGCGAACGCGATGCTTCAGCTCCACGTCGTGACGCCGTCGCTTCTGTGCACCCACTTCGCCCGCGACATGCGCGCGCGGCGGCGCGGCCGCATCCTTCTGATGGCGAGCATCTCGGCGTGGCGCGCGTTTCCCGGGATCGCGTACTACGGCGGCAGCAAGATGTACCTCCGCGGGTTCGCGCAGGCCCTCCGCTGTGAGCTCGCGCCGTACGGTGTGACCGTCACGTGCCTCGCCCCCGGCGCCACCGACACCGGCCTCTACGATCCGACCGTCGTCGACATGGAACGCGCTCGCCGCTTCGGCGTCATGATGGACCCCGGCAAGGTCGCCGACGCCGGCCTCGCCGCGCTCTTCGCCGGCCGCGCCGAGTGCGTCCCCGGTATCTTCAATCGCTTGGCGACGGTCGCGATGCGCGCAGTGCCGCAGCGGGCGATCGACTTCGTCCGGCGCCGCGCGCC
>DAIQBH010000074.1:0-7857 GCA_036781285.1 Thermodesulfobacteriota bacterium
AGCGTCAGCATGAACGCCTGCTTCGACTTGAGCGGCGCCTTCGGCACTTCGGCGCGCTCCGCGATCGCGAGGTCGAAGAAGCTCGACTCGTCGAGCGCGGTCGAAAACCGCGCCTCTTCCACCTTCTTCGAGTAGGTGAGGAACGACTCCTTCGCTGCCGAGACGGCCTGCTCGAGACGTTCCTGTTCGGACCCGACCCCGTCGAGATGCATGACGCGGGCCTTGTGCTCGGCGACCTGCGTCCGGAGCGTCTCCACGCGGGCAGTCACCGCCGCCATCTGCGCTTTGGTCTGCGCGAGGTCGACCTCGAGGTTCTGATACGCGGGATTGATCGCGTTCGTCGTCTCGGCGAGGGTCTCGGGATTCTTGTTCATCAAGCGCTTCGCTTCGGCGATCTGACGGTCGAGGTCGCGAACCCTGACGCTCGTCGGTGCGTACTTCGCGAGGAGCTCGCTGCGCAGCAGCTCGAGCTCGAGGATCTTCGGCTTGATGAACTGTTGGTTCTGCGCGATCTTCGACTCCGTCGCGATGTTCTTCGGGTAGTTCTTGATCTCCTCCGTGAGGAACGTGACTCGTGCCGTCCCCTCGGTGAGCTCCGTCTCCGAGTTCGCGAGCGCCGTCTGGAGCTCCGCGAGCCGGTCGCGCAACGCCTGACGTTGCACGGGCGACATCGCGTCCATGCCCTCGCGCTTGTTGAAAGCATCGAGCGCGTCCTCGGCATCGCGCGACTGCTGCGCGAGGATGTCGCGCTGCGTTTCGTAGAAGCGGCGCGCTTCGGATTGCTGACTCAGGCGGGACCGCCGCTCGAGGTGCTTGGCGACCACCTGGTTCACGATCTCGGCGGCCCATTCCGGATCCGCAGCGTAGTACGAGACCTCGATCAGCTTCGAGTTGTCGACGAGATTCACGCTCAGATTGGCGAGCGTGTTGAGCACCCACACGTCGAGGCCCGTCGCGGGCGCGATGCCGTGCAGTTTCCGGTAGAGGATCGACGGCAAGCGCATCGGAAACGTGAGCGCCGATATGATGGTTCCGACGATACTCGACGGGTGCTTCTTGGTCTCGTCGTAGTAGGGCTCGAGCACTTCGCGAATCAGGGCTTCGCTCTTGATGAGCGCGAGCTCGCTGAACATGTCCTGCTCGGTCACGCGTTCGACGTTCGGGCGCGTGTTGGCGTCTGGAGAGACGACGAGCTGGGCCCGATCGGCCGTCACCATCAGGGTCGCCGACGCGCGGTAGGTCGGCTGCTGGGTCCACACGCCGATCGCCGACGTGATGAACCCCGCCACGAAGACCTGGAGGATGAATCTCCTCCGCCGGTGGAGGACGGCGACGAGCTCACGCCATGGGAATTGGGTTTCGTTCATGGGTCCTCAAAAAGCGGGGATGGGGAACGCCTGGATCGGCAGCGTGTCGCGGATGTACTGCTTCACGAAGAGGTTCACGGTCGCGATCTTCGACTTCGGCACGTACACGATGTCGAGGGGCCGCACCGGGATGTCGTCACCCGGACGGGAGCCACGCTGGATGCCGCGGACGTCGATGGACCGCCCGACCGGCTGCCCATCGGGGCCCTTGCGGATCAGGATGACCTGCTTCCGATGCGCGGTCTCGAGCATGCCGCCCGCGCTCTGGATCGCCTGGTAGAGTGTCATGCCGCCCACGACCTCGACGAGGCCGGGCTTCGTGACCTCGCCGTCGACGTACATGCGATGGCCCGCGGCCGTGCGAACGATCACGCTGATCTGCGGGTCGGCGAGCTCGCCGGTGTAACGGCGGGTGAGCTCGGCATCGAGGTCCGCGGGGCTTCGGCCGGCCGCTGGGACATCGTCGATGAGCTGGAGCGAGATCATGCCGTCGGGCCGAACCTTCACGTCTTCGTTGAGCTCGGGGTTGGTGTAGAACTTGATCGCCAGCTCGTCGCCGACCTGGAGCACGTACGGATCGGGTTGCGGGAGCGGATTCTCCTGCAAGGTTGAATAAAGTCTGGCTCCTTCGCTACCTGGGGCATCTGCGACCCTTGGCTGCGCCGCCGGAGCGCCAGCGCACCCCGCCACGCTCGCAACCAGCGCCAGCACGACGATCGTCCACAGCGGACGCCCGCTCACGCGCGCCACCCACCATCGGAAATTCCGACGGTTTCCTCACGACCGATCCTCTCCAAACGCGTCTTGGTTCCGCTCACGACCCCTCCTCCGCAGCAATGCCCGCGCCATCGCGCTGCTGATGCGAAAGCAATGCTTTTCGAGAGTTTGCCCGAGTGACATTCCGTGGACTGTGGCGCCTGCGGCACGCCGTGCGTCAGCGATAGGCTTTTTCGTGGCGCATTAGAACAGATCGAAAGCCACCAGGAGGGTTGAACGCAATATGTCCGTTGCGAGGGCATTCTCCCTCCTCGATGGATCAAGAAACGGGCCAGTGTGCCGCAAAGCGCCAACATTTCAAGTGGTTGAAATTGCTTGCATGTCCACCTGTGTGGAATCGTGCACAAGTGGAGCCTGCTTGCGGGGCTGCCAGAAGCCTTTTGCAAAGCCTATGGAGAGATACGTGGCCTTCACGAGCGCAGCCGCCATCTAGACAGCTACATCGGCCTCGCGAGCGAAAACGTTGAGTTGACTGGGCGAGATGCGCTGACCGGCTCGTGGCCCCGGTTCTGCCCCGGCGGTGGTCGCCACTGACACACGGCTGTGCCAGAGCCATCTCGATCACCTAACTCTTCGGAAGAACTGGTTGCTCGTCGTTCCGTCAGTGCGTGGAGCGCTCGGCGAGCTCCGCTTGAAGCCGCGCCGCGGCGTCCGCCTCGCCCACGAGGTCGCTGTGACAGGCGTGCTTTCCCTCGACGATCGGCAGCGAGCCCCGCTGGCGCAGAAGGGCCTGACCCTCTTCGCTGATCCCCGGACTCCGCATTGCGGGTCGGGCGGGTTGAAACCCGGCCTCCTTGCCGCTCGCGAACTCGGTGATCTCCTTCGAGATCCGCAGGCTGCACCAATCGTGGCCACACATGGCGCAGAACTCGGTGTCGACCTCGAGATCCTCGTCGTGGAGCGCGCGCGCCGTCTCGCCGTCGAAGGCCAGCTCGAACTGCTTCGGCCAATTCAGGGCGGCCCGCGCCCGTGAAAGATCGTCATCCCACGTGCGGGCGGCCGCGATGCCGCGCGCGATGTCGCCCGCGTGCGCCGCGATCTTGTAGGCGATGCAGCCGGCCTTCACGTCCTCGGCGCGCGGCAGGCCCACGTGTTCCTTCGGGGTCACGTAGCACAGCATCGCGGCGCCGTGCCGGGCGGCTTCGGTCGCGCCGATCGCGCTCGTGATGTGGTCGTAGCCCGGAAAGACGTCGGTCACGAGCGGGCCGAGCACGTAGAAGGGCGCGTCGTCACAGACGCGTTGCTCGAGCTGCATGTTGAAACCGATCTGATCGAGCGGGACGTGCCCCGGTCCTTCGACCATCGCCTGCACGCCGGCCTCGCGCGCGCGCTGCACGAGCTCGCCGAGGGTGTGCAGCTCGGCGAGCTGCGCGGCATCGGAGGCATCGGCGAGACATCCCGGACGGAGACCGTCACCGAGCGAGTACGTCACGTCGTACTCGCGCATGATCGCGCTGATCTCGTCGAAGAGCTCGTACATCGGGTTCTGCCGTCCGTGGTGCAACATCCATTTGGCGAGCAGGGATCCTCCGCGCGACACGATCCCCGTGGTCCGCTTGGCGATGAGGGGCAGATGTTCGCGGAGCACCCCCGCGTGGATCGTGAAGTAGTCCACACCTTGCCGCGCCTGGCGTTCGATTTCCTTCAGGATGACGTCGTACGTGAGATCCTCGATCCGGCGGCCGACGATCATCGAGTAGATGGGTACCGTGCCGATCGGGATCGTCGCGTGGTCGATGATCGCCTGACGACACTCGGAGAGATTGCCACCCGTCGAGAGATCCATGAGGGTGTCGGCACCGAACTGTTGCGCCCACTCGAGCTTCTCGACCTCGGCGCGCGTTCCGCTCGCCACCGGCGAGGCCCCGATGTTGGCGTTGATCTTGGTCGTGATCATGCGCCCGATGCCGGTCGGGTCGAGGCGCTTCGGCGCGCGTGAGCCGCGGAGCATCGCGGGGTCGGTGATGACGCGCCGACGCTGGGCGACCGTCTGGTTCACCCAGTACGCGGCGGCCTCGCCCGCGCCGGGATGGCCGACGGCCCCTGGGCCGCGCTCGCCGTGGTGGTCGCGCTGACCCGGCTCTTCGCCGGCGCTCCCGTCGAGGTGCCGGCGATTCGCCGGAATGACGAGACGGCCCCGCGCGACCTCCGCGCGAATCGTTTCCGCGGTGACGCACTCGCGTTCCGCCACGCGGCGCATCTCCGGGGTGATCACGCCTGCGCGCGCCGCTTCGAGTTGCGTCTGTGTCTTCGTCATTGCGCTTCCCTCCGCCGGTGCGAGCCGGATCAGGTTCGAGGGGTCGGCAGCCCGATGCTGCCCTCTCAGCCGCGTGCGGCGGCTCCCCCAGCGATGCGAACCAGCATGTGACCCAATCGTTCGGACAGTCAAGTCGCCGCGCCGGATCTTCGCTGCTAGCATCCGCCGCCGTGAGCGGCCGCGTTCTCGAAGGCATCCGGGTGCTGGATCTGTCGCGCGTCGTCGCCGGTCCGTTCGCGACGGCGATTCTCGCCGACCTCGGGGCGGAGGTGGTCAAGATCGAGCGGCCCCGTACGGGTGACGACTATCGGCACGGGCCCGCGCTCGAGGGGCAGACGTCGCTCGCCTTCGAAAACGTCAATCGCGGCAAGCGGTCGATCACGCTCGACGTCGGGACGCCGGACGGACGCGAGGTCTTCCTGCGACTCGTTGAGCGCGCGGACGCGGTCGTGGAGAACTTCCGATCGGGCTGGATGGAAGCTCACGGGCTCGGACCGGACGTGCTTCGCGCGCGCAATCCGCGGGTGGTCGTCGCGGCGCTCTCGGGCTTCGGCGCGACCGGTCCGCGCGCCGGTCAGGCGTCGTACGACATCGTCGCGCAGGCAAGCGGTGGTCTCCTCGCGATGACGGGGTTCGCCGACGGTCCGCCGGTGCGTGGCGGCGGAGCGCTCGCCGACTTCGTCGGCGGGCTCTATCTCGCGCTCGGCGTGGTCGCCGGCATTCTCGACCGCGATCGCATGGGCACGGCGCGGAGCCTCGACCTCTCCAATCAAGATGCCGTCTTCGCGATCACCGACTCGTGGGCGACGATCGCCGCCGGGCTCGGCGTACGGGCCGAGCGCGTCGGCAATCAGCATTCGTTCAGCGCGCCGTACGATGCGCTGAAGGCGCGCGACGGGTGGGTCGTCGTCGGCACGGCGAGCAACAAGCTCTTCCGCCGGCTCTGCGCCGCGATCGGCCGGCCGGAGCTCGCGTCCGACGAGCGCTACAAGCACCACCGCGGGCGCGCTCTGAATCGCGAGGCGGTGAACGGGTTCGTGGGCGCATGGGTCGCGGAGCGCACATGCGACGAGGTGTTGCGCGCGCTCGGTCCCGACGGCGCCGACGTTCCGTGCGCGAAGGTCGCGCGCCCCGACGAGCTCATCGACGACCCGCAGCTTCGCGCCCGCGGCATGATCGAGCGCCACCCGCATCCCGTGCTCGGCGAGATCGTGCTGCACGGAAACCCCCTGCGGTTCTCCGACGCCGATCCGCGCGCACGACCGCTGGCGCCCGAGCTCGGTGCCGACACGCGCGACGTCCTTGCCGAGATCGGGATCGACGACGAAGGCCTCGCGCGACTTGCCGCGGCCGGAGTGATCTGACGCGCGCTGACTAGCCGTCGAGCTCGTCGGCTGCGCGCGGGGCTTCGAGCTCGAACCGACCCTGCACGTCGACCGTGCGCGCCGCCTGCTCGAGGGGCGGAATCGCGGGAATCTCGTTCGCGCCGGGATCGATCTCCTTGAAGCGGCGGGCCGAGACCAGCACGCGCTTCTCGAGCGATCCCATGGCGTCGTTGAACGACGTCGTTGCCGTGTTCAGGCCGCGTCGTACCTGCTCGAAATGGCCGACCATGGTGCGAAGACGGTCGTAGAGCTCGCGTCCGAGGCGGCTGAGCTCCACGACGCCGTCCGCGACTGACTGCTGTTGCCAGCCGTGCGCCACCGCGTAGAGGAGCGCGATCAGGCTCGTCGGGCTTGCCAGTACCACGCGGCGCACGGCCGCGAACTCGATGATGGTCGGGTCGTGCTGGAGGGCGGCGTTCAGAAAGGTCTCCGCCGGGAGGAACATCACGACGAGCGCCGGTGCGGGCTGGAACTGCGCCCAGTACGTCTTCGCGCCGAGGGCGCTCACGTGCTCGCGCACCTGGCGCGCGTGCTCCTTCATGTTGGCCTCGCGGAGGCCGTCCTCGGTGGCTTCGAGGGCGTCGAGGTACGCGAGCAGGGGTGCCTTGGCATCGACTGCCAGGTGCCGTCCGCCCGGCAGCTGGACGATCATGTCCGGACGCCGGCGGCCTTCGTCGGTCGTCACCGTCTGTTGCTCGTGGAAATCGCAATGCGGCAGCATGCCGGCGAGCTCGACGACCCGCCGGAGCTGCATCTCGCCCCAGCGGCCACGCACGCTCGGAGTGCGAAGCGCGCGCACGAGATTCTCGGTTTCGCTCTGGAGCTGCTGCTGACTGACGGCGAGCGCCTGCACCTGCTCGAGCAACGCAGCGTAGGCGCCCGTGCGGTCCTTCTCGACCGTGTGGATCTGGGTGCCGACGCGGTCGAGCGACTCGCGGATCGGCGCCACGAGCTGATCGATCGCGAGGCGGCGGTGCTCGAGATCGCCGGACGCCCGCTCCTGGAACTCTCCGAGCGTGCTCTTGGCGAGCGCCAGGAACGCCTGGTTGTTGTCGTGGAGCGCTTGCGCCGAGAGCGCTTGGAATGCCTCCCGAAGCGCCGTTTCGGCTGCGTTCATGGCGGCGAGCTTCTCGGCGTTGGCGGTGCGCTCGGTGGCGAGCGCGGCCTCGAGGCCGGCGGCCGCCGCGCGTGCGTCAGCGCGTTCGTTCGAGGCCGTCGCGAGCTCGGCGTCGAGGGCGTCGAGTCGCGTCGAACGTTCTTCGAGCCGAGCGGCGAGATCGGACGCGCGGGCGTCGGCTTCGGCGAGACGGCGCATTTCGCGGACGCGCATGACGAGCGCCGTCAGCACCATGCCGGCCACCAGCCCCACCAACCCCGCCGCCACGAGCGCCGCGAGCGGTGCGTTCATCACCGCATCCATGACCGCGGCGACTGTCTCATCGTGCCCCGTGGCCCGTCAACGGCAACCGTCAGCGGCTGGCCGTTCCCATCGGCCCATCGGTGGCGAGGCCGTTCCCATCGAGTCGGTGCTTCGGCTAGGAAGCGCCGGATCGAGACTCCAGGAGGACGACCATGCGCATGAAGATCGGGATCGGCATCGGGGACATCGGCGGCGCGCCCGCCGACGTGAACGGCATGCTCGGGCAGGCGAAGCGGGCCGAGGCCGACGGGTTCGCGAGCGCGTGGCTCGCGAACATCTTCGGCTTCGATGCCATCACGATGGCGGCGCTCTGCGCGCGGGAGACGACGCGCATCGAGGTCGGGACGGCCGTCGTGCCGACGTTCCCGCGCCACCCGACCGCGATGGCGCAGCACGCGATGACCGCGCAGGCGATCGCCGGCGGGCGCTTCACGCTCGGGATCGGCCTCTCGCACCAGGTCGTCATCGAGACCATGCTCGGCCTCTCGTTCGCGAAGCCCTACAGCCACATGAAGGAGTATCTCGCGGTGCTCGCTCCCCTCATGCGGACCGGTAGCGCGATGCACCAGGGGAGCGAGTATCGGGTCGCGGCCAGTCTCAACGTTCCGGGGGGACAGCCCTGCCAGATTCTCGTGGCGGCGCTCGCACCGA
>DAIQBH010000074.1:7867-23860 GCA_036781285.1 Thermodesulfobacteriota bacterium
CGGCGGTCACCCTGGCCGGGCAGCTGCTCCTCATCGGCGCGCAGTCCTACGCGCTCACCGGCGCAGAGGCCGACGGGACGATCACCTGGATGACCGGTCCGAAGACGATCCGTGAGCACACCGTGCCGCGGATCGCCGAGGCCGCGGCGGCCGCGGGACGCCCCGCACCGCGCATCGTCGTCGGACTGCCGGTCGCCATCACGAAGGATCCCGCGGCGGCGCGGCGCGCGGCAGCGCAGCAGTTCGCGATCTACGGGACGCTGCCGTCATACCGGGCGATGCTCGATCGCGAGGGCGCGGAGGGGCCGGCGGACGTCGCGATCGCCGGCGACGAAGCGACGGTCGGGGCGGCGCTCGCCGATCTCGAGAGCGCCGGAACGACGGACTTCCTCTGGGCGCCGTGTCCGGTCGAGGGTGACGGCGAGGCGATCCCGCGGACGCGCGAGTTCCTCGCGAAGCTCGCGCGCGGCTGAAGTGTTCCTCAGTCCGGATCGTGCGCGAGCTTGCGGGCGAGTCCCCGGAGCTCGCGCTCTAGCAACGGCAGCGGCAACGTTCGATCGGTGCGCGAGCGGAAGAGCGTGAGGCCTTCGAGCATCGCGACCAGCAGCGCGGCGCGGCGCTCCGCGCGCGGCCGCCCGAGCGCGGGGTCGGTCGCGAGGAGCGCCGTCACCAGGTTCAGCCAGTAGCCGCGGTAGAAGACGCGCATGGCCTCCGCGACCGCGGGGTCGCGTGCCGCGAGCGCCCAGAGCTCCCAGAAGAAGCGCGCGCCCTCGCCGGTCGCCTGCTCCGCGAGGATGCCGTCGAGCACGGCGTCGAGGTCGCCGGTACGGCCGTCGAAGCTCCGCGTCGCGCGGTCGAGGTAGCGTTCGAGCAATCCCCGCACGACCGCCTGCTTGGTCGGGAAGTAGTACTGCAAATGTCCGGGCCGGATGCCGGCGCGGGCGGCGATCTTCCGGGTGGAGAGCTGCGCGTAGCCCTCGTCGATCAGGAGGCGGGTCGCCGCGTCGAGGATCTTCTCGATGCGATCACGCCCCTTCGCGAGCACCGCCGTTCCACTCCGGTGCCGCTGCACGGCTTCCGGTTCGACGCCAAACCTCGGCACAGCCCCCATGATCCGCCTCCCTTCCCCCCGTGCGCCGCTGGCCATGACCTGGGCAGCCGCGCTAACTCGCTTCCTCCGATCGTCGTGATCGGCTGGAAACCCGAGTAGGTCGTTCGCCCAAATCGCTTGGATCGTCAGTAACAGGAGGACCGCACGTGATCAAACTTTTCGAGCACCCGCTCTCGCCGTACGCGCAGAAGGTGAAGATCGCCCTCATCGAGAAGGGCATTCCGTTCGAGACCGAGATGCCGAATCTCTTGGCAGCCGCCGGCGATCCGGCCTTCCGCGCCGCGAACCCCCGGCTCGAGGTGCCGGCACTCGTCGACGGCGACGTGACCGTCTACGACTCGACGATCATCCTCGAGTACATCGAGGACAAGTGGCCGAAGCCGCCCATGCTGCCGGCGTCCCCGATCGAACGCGCCCGCGCGCGCACGCTCGAGGAGATCTGCGACACGCAGTACGAGGCGGTGAATTGGGGTCTCTTCGAGATCCGCGTCTTCGGCCGCGCGAAGGGTGCGCTCGCCGACGCGATGATCGCGCGTGCCGGCGAGCAGATCGCGGGGCTGAACGCGCACCTCGATCGGGCGCTCGCCGGTCGCGAGTGGTTCAACGGGGCGTCGTTCGGCTGGGCCGATCTGTCGGTCGTTCCGCACGTGAACGCGGCCGCTGCCGTGAACGGCTTTCCGCCGCCCGCGGGCTCCGGGCTCGCGCGCTGGCTCGACCGCATGCGGGAGCGCCCGAGCGTGCAGCGGGTGAGTGAAGAAGCGCTCGCCTCCATGACCGGGTTCGAGATGATGCCGCAGCTCATCGAGTCGGGGATGTTCGTGCGCGAGTATCGTGACCACCGCCTCGACTGGATGCTGCGCTCCGGCGGGACGGACATCGTGCTCGACGGCATGAAGAAGAAGACGATCCGCTTCTCGGCGGAGCTTGCTTGAGCGGTCGTCTTGCGTCGGCGGAGGGCGTTGCGTAGGACCGTCGCGCCCGCCGTTTTCCCCGATTTCACGCCGCACGAGGAGCCGTCAATGGATCTCCAGCTCACGCCGAAACACCTCGAGTTTCGCGACCAGCTCCGCGCCTGGCTCGCCGCCAACATGCGACGGCCGTGGCGCGAGGAGCTCCGCGACCCCACCGCGACCGAGAACGGCCTCATGGAGTTCCGCCGTGCCTGGCAGAAGAAGCTCTACGAGGGCGGCTATCTCGGGATGGACTGGCCGCGCGAATGGGGCGGCCGTGGCGCCGGCGAGGTCGAGAAGGCCATCTTCGAGGAGGAGATGGCGCGCGCCGACGCGCCGCCGATCCTGAACACGCTCGGCATCGGGCTCCTCGGCCCCGCGCTCGTCCATCACGGCAGCGAGGAGCAGCGCCGCCGCTTCATTCCGCCGATGCTCTCGGGTGACGAGATCTGGTGCCAGGGCTTCAGCGAGCCGGGGGCCGGCAGCGACCTTGCCTCGCTCCGCACGAGCGCGCGCCTCGACGGCGACGTGTTCGTGCTGAACGGCCAGAAGATCTGGACGACCTTCGGTCCCTGGGCCGATTGGATCTTCGTCCTCGCGCGCACCGACTCGAAGGACCGCTACGGCGGGATCTCCTTCATCCTCTGCAAGCTCGACACGCCGGGCGTCACCGTGCGGCCGCTCCGCCAGATAACGGGCGAGAGCGAGTTCGGCGAGGTGTTCTTCGAGGACGCGCGCGTGCCGCGCGCGAATCTCGTCGGCGAGATCGGCGGCGGTTGGCGGATCGCGATGACGGTCCTCGCATACGAGCGCGGCGCCATGTCGCTCGCCGCGTCCGTGCGGTTCGGCCGCGACCTCGAAGCGCTCGCGGCCGCGTGCAAGGAGCATGGGAGGACGAGCGCGTCGGTGCGCGAGAAGCTCGCGCGGCTGCTCGTCGAGAACGAGGTCATGCGTGCGAACGGCATCCGGACGCTCGCGAACTTCGCCGACGGCAAGGCGCCGGGCCCGGAGTCCTCGATCGAGAAGATCTACTGGAGCGAGTTCGACAAGCGCTTCCGCGATACGGCGCTCGATCTCCTCGGACCCGGTGGACAGCTCCTCCGCGCCAGCGCCAACGCGCGCGACGACGTCGACTGGGCGCGCGAGTTCCTCTGGTCGCGGGCCGGCACCATCTACTCCGGGTCGTCGGAGATCCAACGCAACATCATCTCGAAGCGGGTGCTGAACCTGCCGCAGGACGGGCGATGAAATTCGATCTCTCCGACGACCAGGCGCTGCTGCGTTCTTCGACGCGCGACTTTCTCTCGAGCGAATTCCCGCTCGAGAAGAGCCGCAACGTGATGGAGCACTCGAAAGAGGGCTTCGACGCCGTGGAATGGCGCCGCCTCGCCGAGATGGGCTACCTCGGGCTCGCGCTGCCGGCGCGCGCCGGCGGACAGGAGCTCGGCGCGATCGAGCTCGCGATCGTGCAGGAGGAGATGGGCCGAATGTGCGTTCCCGGGCCCTTCCTCGACGTCGTGCTGGCGGCGGCGGTGCTCGCGGCGGCGGGCGGTCACGATGCGCTCGTGCGCGACGTCGTCGCCGGCAAGAAGATCGTCGTCATCGCGCGCCACGACGCTGCCTACGCGGGCAGCGCGGCGCCGCTCGCGGCCAGCGGCACCCGCGTCCGCGGGCGCAAGTACTTCGTGCCCTTCGTGGCGTCGGCCGACGCGCTGATCGTCGCGACCGCGGACGGGCTCGTGCTCGTCGACGGTCCCTTCGACGTGACGCCGCTCGCGACGATCGACCTCGCGCAGCGCTTCGGTGACGTTGCGCTCGACCACGACGGCACCCGGATCGGGTCGCTCGCGCTCCTCGATCGCGTCGACCGGCTCGGGGCGGTGGCGGCCGCGGCGATGCTCCTCGGGCTCATGGGACGGTCGCTCGAGCTCACGCTCGAGTACGTGCAGACGCGGCAGGCCTTCGCGCGTCCGATCGGCGCGTTCCAGGCGCTCCAGCACCGCATGGCCGACATGCTCCTCAAGGCGGAGTCGACGCGCTCGGCGGTGTACCGCGCCGCGTGGTGTCTCGATACCGACGATGCGGAGGCGCCGCTCGCGTGCGCGACCGCGAAGGCCTACGCCGGTGACGCCGCCCGTCTCGTGTGTGGCGAGGCGATCCAGATGCACGGCGGGATCGGCTTCACCTGGGAGCTCGACCTGCATCTTTTCTTCAAGCGCATGAAGACCCTCGAGCAGCACTACGGATCGACCGAGGCGCAGCTCGAGCTGGCGCTCGCGGCCGCGGGCTACTGAACCCGGCGCTCGGGTCTGCCGGCCGCGAGGGCGTCGAGCACGGACAGGACGCGCGACGTGTCATCGTAGCGGAGCGTCTGCCATCCGAGGCTGCGCGCCGCTTTCAGATTGACTCCGAGGTCGTCGAGGAAGAACAGCGACTCGTGCGGGAGGCCGAGCTTGGCGCGCATGATCTCGTAGATCGTCGATTCGGGTTTCCGCGTGCCGACCTCGCACGAGTCGACGACGACGTCGAAGAGGGCCTCGACGTCGATGAGCGCCCGCCAGCTCGTTCGCCATTCGGGAATGTTGTTGGTGAGGAGCGCGGTCGGCATGCGGGCATGGAGGCGGCTGGCGGCGTCGACGATCTCGGTGCGCAGCCGCTGGGTCTGGCTCGCTCCCGAGTTTCCCATGAAGTTCCGCGCGTCGGCCTCGGAGACCTCGCAGCCGTGCTCGAGCGCGAGCTTCCGGAGCCGCGTGACGAAGTCGGCGAACGTTGCCTGGCCCCGTTCGACCGCGGACCAGATGCCCGAGTCGTCGTGGAACAGATCGCGGCGGATCGCACGCCACGCATCGGTGGTCAGGCCGTGGCGCTCGCCGAACGCCTGGACGGACTCGACGCCGCCCGCGAGAAACACGCCGCCGAGGTCGAACACCGCCGCTTCGACACGATCGGTGTCGATGCCTTCGATCACCATGCGCGGCTGTGCCTAGCGTTCGCTCGATCCACTGTCCACCGAGGCCGCGCCTTGCTCCGCCGGAAGGTGCGTCGTATCAACCACCGCCCACCCCACGGAGGTTTTGCATGGCGTATCAAGTCTTCGAGATCGAGCGCAGCGGTCACGTCGCGACGGTCTGGCTCGCCAATCCCGAGCGGCGGAACGCCATGGGCCCGTCTTTCTGGGACGAGCTGCCCCGCGTGATGGAGGAGGTCGGTGCCGACGAGGGCGTCCGGGCGATCGTGATCGCCGCGCGCGGCGCGCACTTCACCGTCGGACTCGACCTGAAGGCGATGAGCGGCGGCATCATCGAGAGCGGCAACGGCGCGGGCGCGCGGAAGAAGCTGCTCGACTTCATCCTGAAGATCCAGAGCACGGTGACGACGGTCGCGCGCTGCGAGAAGCCCGTCATCGCCGTGGCTCACGGCTGGTGCCTGGGCGGCGGCATCGACCTGCTCACCGCGTGCGACATCCGGATCGCCGCGGCGGACGTCACGTTCGGCATTCGCGAGACGAAGATGGCGATGGTGGCCGACGTCGGGACGCTGCAACGCCTGCCCGGCATCATCGGGAAGGGGCAGGTCGCCGAGCTGGCCTTCAGCGGCGACGATTTCGGCGCCGAGCGCGCTCTCGCCCTCGGGTTCGTGAACTCGGTCCACCCGGACCAGGCGTCCGCGCTGGCGGCGGCTCGGGCGCTCGCGGCCCGCATCGCGGCGAACTCGCCGCTCGCCGTCACCGGCACCAAGCGCGTCCTCGAGTACTGCGCCGACAAGAGCATCGAGGACGGGCTCGACTACGTCGCGGTCTGGAACGCCGCGTTCGTCGCGAGCGAGGACCTCCAAGAGGCCGTGATGGCCTTCATGGAGAAGCGGCCTCCGACGTTCCGGGGGCGCTGAAAGGCCGGGATCGCGGCTTCCGCGCCCCTAGCCTTCTGTGACACACTGACGTTTCTTGCGCGGCCGCGGCCTCGAGCCCTCGCCGCGACACCCTGACACGATCCTTGCCGGAGGTTTGGACATGACGCTGGAGCAACATCTGTCGCGCGAGTTTCTGCGAGTCGTGGAGGAGGCGGCGATCGCCGCTTCGCGGACGATGGGACAAGGCCAACGCCGCTACTCCGACCAGGTCGCCGTCGAGGCGATGCGGAAGGCGATGGATACGCTGCCGATGCGCGGCACCATCGTGATCGGCGAGGGCGAGCGCGACGAGGCGCCGATGCTGTTCATCGGCGAGAAGGTCGGCAAGCAGATGCCCGACGAGCCCGAGGTCGACATCGCCGTCGATCCGCTCGAAGGCACGAACCTCTGTGCCACCGGCGAGCCCAACTCGATCGCCGTCCTCGCGGCCGCGAACAAGGGCGGCCTGCTCCACGCGCCCGACTGTTACATGGACAAGATCATCGTCGGGCCGGCTGCCAAGGGCGCGGTGCACCTCGATGCGACGCCGAAGGAGAATCTTCAGGTCATCGCCAAGCGCCTCGGCCGGCAGGTGAAGGATCTCGTGGTGATCGTGCTCGACCGGCCTCGCCACGAGCAGCTGATCGAGGAGATCCGGAGCGCGGGCGCCCGCATCCGTCTCATCTCGGACGGCGATCTCTCCGCCGGTATCTCGGCGGCGGTGCGCGGTACCAACGTGCACGCGGTCATGGGAATCGGCGGCGCGCCGGAAGGCGTGCTCGCGGCGGCGGCGATCCGCTGCCTGAACGGCGGCATGCAGGGAAGGCTCGTGCCGACCAAGGACGGGCAGGAAGAGCGCATGAAGGCGATGGGCATCACCGACCCCAAACGCATCTTCACGGAGCGCGACCTGGCCCCCGGACCGGAGATCATCTTCGCGGCGTGCGGCGTCACGGACGGCAACTTCATGCGCGGCGTTCGCTTCTTCGGCCACGGTGCGCGGACGAGCTCGCTCATCATGTCGCTCAGCGATCGGATGATCCGCTTCGTGGACAGCGTCCGTCTCGACGGCACGCCCGACGTGGTGGTCGAGTTCTAGTAGATTTCGCCCCCGTGCGGTCGAGCGCTGCGCGCTCGATCCTCCGATGGGCCGAGGAGCGCGAGGTCAACTCGCGCTCCTCGCTTCCATCTCGTTGAGCTCAGGCGGAGAGCGGCAGCTCGCTCCGCGGTGCCGTGCGCGTGTCGGAGAGGATGCCGAGCTTCCGGTACTTCGATTCCGTGCGCTCCGTGATGAGGCCGAGCCGGATCAGGTTCGGCACCACCGTGTGCATGTAGACCTCGCTGTTGATCGCGGCCCAGTTCGGCAGGCTGAACATCACGCGGACGCAGGCTTCCGGATCGAGCCCGTATTTCGGGCCGAGGTCGTGCAGCATGTCGAGCTGCTGGTTCGCGTTCAGCGCTTCGAGGATCTCGAAGGTGAAGTCCTCGAATTGCTCCATCTCCTCGGGGGTGGCGTCCGCGACGAGGCGACGCATCGTGAGGATGCCGAACGCCGCGTGGCGAGACTCGTCGAGCTCGACGCGCCGAAGGATGTCCTTCAGGAGCGGGTTCGTGGTCATCGTCTTGATGATGTCGAAGATGCCGACGGCGACGCCTTCGAAGAGGCACTGCATGCCGAGCGTCTTCAGCTTCCACGTCGGCGCGGCGAGCAGCTTGTCGAGCAGGATCTTGATGGTGGGCGACACCGGATAGAGCACGCCCATCTTGCGCGACAGGAACTTCGAGATCACCTCGACGTGGCGAACCTCGTCGATCACCTGCGAGCCGGCGTACCATTTCTGGTCCATCGTCGGGCACGCGTTCGTGAGCTGACCGCAGAGCTGGAGCGCCGCCTGCTCGCCGTGGAGGAGCTGCGACATCGTGTGCGCGAACTCGTCGCGGGCGGCGTCACGACAGGTGGCGTCGTCGGCGCCCATGCTGTGGAGCACGCCGGCGAGAAGCGAGGAGTTCTCCTTCGGGAGGAACCACTGATCGCTCGGGAAGGGAATCGACCAGTCTATGTCGGTCTCCGCGTTCCACTGGCCCTTCTTGCCGCGCTCGTAGAGCTGACGCAGCTCTTCGACCTCGCTGCCGTACTCCCAGGTCCAGTGGAGCGACAGCGGGACGTCGACGTCAACGCGCTTGCGAAGGTTTGCGATCTGCGTTTCGTCGACGTGCTCGATGACTTCGAAGTCCTCGATCATGCGGCGTTGCTCGGGCATCAGTCTTTCCATGGTCGACTCCTCGATGACGGGCGACGAGCTCCTCGACTTGACGGCGGAGCCGGCGCGGGTTGATCGCTGCGGGATCAAGCTGCCAGGTGGCGTCCGCACCGAACAGCAAACAAATGACCATTCGGGCGAGATCGGCGTTTTCGGCGTGACGGTCGCGGCATTCCGGTAGATGGTCGAAGAGCGCGGTGAGCTCCGCGACGATCTCCTCGTTGAGTGCTGCCAAACGCTTGCGCAACTGAGGGCGGCGGAAGGCCGCGACGCCGATCTCGGACAGCAGCACGCTGCGGTCGCGGTCGGCGGGGTACTCGATGAAGAGGAAGTCGAGCCCGCGGGCGAGCGCGCGCTCGGGGTCGAGCACGTCGAGCTCGGCACGGAGCGGGGTGCGGGCCTCCTCGACGACGTGATCGACCGTCGCGATCAGAAGGTCTTCCTTCGAGACGAAATAGTGGTGCACGAGCCCGGCCGGGAGATTCGCTTCGGCGGCGATGCGCTGGACCGACGCATCCGCGATTCCGTGCTTCAGGATGGCCGCCCGCAGGCCCTCGATGATCTGGCGGCGGCGCGGTCCCGCGAGACTCGGACGTCCCATAGATAGTTTGGTTACCAAACCAACTTACTACAGGCAACCGGGGTTCGGCGTGCGGAGCCGAGGACCCTTTGGTACCGTCGCTCGATGCCCGATGTGCGCGACGATCGGCTCCGGATCGCCGAGGTCTTTCACTCGATACAGGGCGAGGGAGGTCTCGTCGGGATGCCGTCGTTCTTCATCCGAACGACGGGCTGCAACCTGCGGTGCGAATGGTGCGACACGCCATACACTTCCTGGGAGCCGGAGGGCGACTGGCGAACCATCGATGAGATCGTGGCGTCGGTCCCGGGGCCCGCGCGCCACGTCGTGGTGACCGGCGGCGAGCCGATGCTGTGGGCGAACCTCCCGCGCCTCACGGCCGCGCTCCGAGCGAGCGGGCGACACGTCACGATCGAAACCGCGGGAACGGTGTTCCAGTCCCTGGACTGCGACCTCATGTCGATATCGCCGAAGCTCGCGAACTCGGACCCCGGACGACACCGCCCGACGTCGGTTCGCGAGGACCATGCCGCGCGCCGCCGCGCCCCTGGCGTGCTGGCCGAGTTGCTCGGGCGTTACGATTGTCAGCTCAAGTTCGTCGTCGCGGAGCCCGGCGATCTCGAGGAGATCGACGCGCTCCTGGCGCGGCTTCCGCGGATCGCGCCGGAAGCCGTCGTCCTCATGCCTCTCGGCGTGCGGTCCGCCGACGTGCAGGCGCGCGGACGATGGATCGCGGAGCTGTGCAAGGAACGCGGCTGGCGCTATACGCCGCGCCTCCACATCGACCTCTGGGGTGACACTCGGGGTACGTGAAGGGAACCAACGAATGAAACGTGTCGAATTTTTCTACGACTATGCGAGCACCTACAGTTATCTCGCGCACCGCGAGATCGAAGAGATCGCGGCGCGGACCGACGCCGAGCTCGTGTTTCGCCCCATGGTGCTGGGGTTCGTCTTCAAGGCGACGGGGAACAGCATGCCGGCCGCGGTGCCCGCGAAGGCCGCGTACATGGTGCACGACGTGCGCCGCTGGGTGCGGCGCACCGGGCTCCCGTTCCACATGCCGAGCGTCTTCCCGGTGAACACGATTCGGGCGCTCCGCGGCGCGTGCGCGGCGCTCGAGGACGGGACCTTCCCGGCGTACCACCACGCGGTGATGAAGGCGTACTGGGCGGAGGACCAGGACATCGGCGACGCGGAGATCCTCGCCGGCATCGCAACGGCCGCCGGCCTCGACGGCGCCGCGCTCGGCGCCCGCTGCGAGACGGACGCCGTCAAGGCGGCCCTCAAGAAGAACACCGACGAGGCCGTCGCTCGCGGGGTGTTCGGGGCGCCCACGTTCTTCGTGGGCGACGAGATGTTCTGGGGAAACGACCGCCTGGAATTCGTCGCGCAAGCGCTGGCCGAATAGCTCGGCGTTCGGATACACACCCGGTTCGTGCACGCCTGCTCCGCTCGCGGTCGTGCAGGAATGCCAGAAATGTTTCCGCCGCCCGTTGTTGGCGGCCCGATACCAGCGCGTGATAGGACGGCGCGGGTAGCGGTGGGGAGGGGGGTTCCAGCCCAGTATGTCCAAGGTCATGCTCATCAACGTCACCCACGCGGAGGAATCCCGCGTCGGGATCGTTGACGACGGTCAGCTCGAGTCCTTCGAGATCGAATCCTTCAGCCGGGAGCACCTGAAGGGGAACATCTACAAAGGAGTCGTCCGCCGGATCCATCCGGCGATCGAGGCCGCGTTCGTCGACATCGGCGCCGACCGCGATGCGTTCCTTCCCCTCGACGAGATCTGCTTCCGCAACCTTCCGGGCGGCCGCAACGCGGGGAACGGTAACGGGGCGGAGAAGGCCGAGAAGGGCGAAAAAGGCCGCCGCCGTATCAAGGAAGTATTGAAATCGGGCGACGAGATCCTCGTCCAGATCATCAAAGAGCAGTTCACCAACAAGCCGCCGACTCTCTCGACGTTTTATTCGTTGCCGGGTCGTTACCTGGTGCTGCTCCCCGGGTCGGAAGACGCGGGAATCTCCCGCAAGATCGAGGGCGAGGAGCGGGTGCGGGTCCGCGAGATGATCGAGCGGCTCAAGCCGCCGGCCGGCTGCGGCATCATCGTACGCACCGCCGCCGGATTCGACGAGAACAGCGGCGAGCTCGAACGCGACCTCGCCTACCTGGCGCGCCTCTGGGGCAACATCAAACAGAACGCGGAAACGAAGCGCGGCCCCGCGCTCATCTACCGCGAGCACGACCTCGTGCTCCGCAACATCCGTGACTACTTCACGCCCGACATCGACGAAGTCTTCATCGACAACGAAGAGGTGTACGAGCGCGCGAAAGAATTCCTCCACAACATCATGCCCGGGAAGGAGCACCTGCTGCACCTGTACCAGGGCGATCAACCGATCTTCTCTCGCTTCGGCCTCGAGACGCAGATCGAGTCGATCTACAAGCGCCGGGTCGCGCTTAAGTCGGGTGGCTCGATCGTGATCGACGGCACCGAGGCGCTGACCGCGATCGACGTCAACTCGGGCGGCTCGATGCGCGGCACGAGCCAGGAAGAAACCGCGCACAAGACGAACCTCGAAGCCGCGCGCGAGGTGGCGCGCCAGCTGCGCCTCCGCGACCTCGGCGGCATCATCGTCGTCGACTTCATCGACATGCGCGTGCAGAGCCACATCACCGACGTCGAGCGGGCACTCAAGGAGGCGATGCGCCCCGAGAAGGCTCGGCACGACGTCGGGCGCATCTCGCGGCTCGGCTTGCTCGAAATCTCGCGCCAGCGTCTGCGTCCCGCCGCGGTCGCGAGCTCGTATGCCGCGTGTCCGATGTGCGAGGGCCATGGCTCGATCCGCACCGCGGAGTCCGCCGCGCTCGGGACACTCCGTAAGATCCATCACCGGGTGTCCGAAGGTGACATCGCCCAGATGACCGTCACCTTGCCGCGCGACGTCGCCATGTACCTCCTCAATCAGAAGCGCGACGATCTCGCGGTCCTCGAGCGCCGGTACTCGACGCGCATCCAGATCGTCATCAGCGACAAGCTGATGCCGCATCAGAGCGAGATCGAGACGCGGACCCGCGAGGTGGTGGCGCCCGTTGCCGTCGTGCGGCCCGGCGAGGTCGCCGCGGCCGAGCGTCTCGCCGCGAAC
The DNA here is from genome assembly GCA_036781285.1 of Thermodesulfobacteriota bacterium. GTDB lineage: Bacteria > Desulfobacterota > Binatia > UTPRO1 > UTPRO1 > UTPRO1. The sequence continues at coordinate 19,804 of DAIQBH010000074.1, forward strand.
GAGGGTGCGCGGGGCACGCGGCGGCTCGGTGGCATCGTGTCGGGCGGACGTCCGAGCGTGGCTGCGCGCGACGGCGAGGACGCCGACGCCGGGCGGCGCCGCGGCCGCCGCGGTGGACGGGGTCGACGTGGGGAAGGGTCGGAGGTGGCTCGTTCCGACGCGCCGGAAGGCGTCCGGCCGACGGTTGCCGTGAGCGAGCCGGAATCGGTGATTCCGGCCCCGACGACTTCGGAAATCGCGGTATCAGAGCATGCGGCGGACTCCTCCGACGTGCCGACGGCGCTCGGGGAGGCTGCCGAGGCCACTCCGGAGACTCCCCGAGCCGCCGAGCCGGAGATCGACGTCGCGGTGATCGCCGCGACCAACGGCCACTGGATCGAGGCGATCGCGCCGTTCCTGCCCGCGGAAAGCGGCGCAATCGGAGCACGCGACCTCGACCAGGCGCGTCGGCGTCGCCGCCGCGGCGGACGCCGAGGCGGCCGAGGCCGGCGCCCAACGGGAGCCGCCGCGCCGGAGCGCGGCGAGGACAGCCTTGCGCCGGTGCCCGAAGGGACACTCTCCGCCGAGCCGATCGCTGCCGCGGCCGACGGCGCCACGAGCGAGGCTGGACGTCCGTCCGCCCGGCGGCGGCGCCGCCGCGGGGGGAGCGGGCGCCGGCGCGCGCCGCACGAGGGGGGCAGGTCTGGTGACACCGGCGAGAGCACCTCCGCCGCTGTGTCCGCCCCAGTGGAACCCCCCGCCGACTCCTAAAAGCCGCTTGGCATAGGAAAGAACCATCCGCTATACGGGCCGAAAAGAACCCCCGCGCCCTCACCGCACAATCCAACCAGAAGGAGTCAAATCATTTCGAACAAAATCTTCGTCGGGAATTTGAGCTTCGACACGACTCAAGAAGAGCTTTCCGCGCTGCTGTCCCAAGCCGGAAAGGTTTCACGGGTGCACATCGGAACCGATCGCGAAACAGGGCGCTCCCGCGGCTTCGCGTTCGCGGAGTTCGGATCCGACACGGAAGCTGCCGACGCGATCCGCAAGTTCGACGGCTACGATCTCGGCGGCCGCCGTTTGCGGGTGAACAGCGCCGAGGATCGTCCGGCCCGTCCGGCCGGTGGAAGCCCGGGTGGTTTCCGTCCGAGCCCGCCTCCCTCGCGTCCGTCGTTCGCGCCGCCGCAGAACATGTTCGCGGCCGGCGACCCGTTCGCATCCGAGGCGGGGGGATTCGGCGGCGGCGGTCGGCCCAACAAGAACAAGGGCAGCCGGCGCGGGCTCCGCGCGCGTAAGCGCAGCCTCGGCGGCTACTGATCGCGGCCCGGTATCACCGGGCTCACTCCACGCCATGGAGTTCACGCCCCGATGCCCGACGTGTCGTGCGATCGTGCGTTGGGAAGGGAATACCGACCGGCCGTTCTGCTCGGAACGCTGTCGTCTGAGCGATCTCGGCGCCTGGGTCACCGAGCAGTACCGCATTCCCGGCGCGTCTGGGGATCTCGAGCCGGCTGACGAGGCTGACGACGGAAGCGAGGCCGAGTGATCCATCCGACGGCGGTCGTCAGCGACGACGCTCACATTCACCCGACGGCGACCGTCGGGCCGTACGTCGTCGTCGAGGGACCCGTCCACGTCGGCGCCGGTACGCGGATCGCCGCGCACGCCGTGGTGCGGGGGCGGACCCAGCTCGGCGAGCGCAACGTCGTCGACTGCGGCGCGGTGCTCGGCGGCGATCCCCAGGACCTCGCGTATGCGGGTGGCGCGACGTTCCTCCGGATCGGTGACGACAATGTCTTCCGCGAGCACGTGACCGTACATCGCGGCACGCTCGACGGCAGCGCCACGATCATCGGCGACGGCAACTACTTCATGCAGGCCTCCCACGTCGCCCACAATTGCCGCATCGGGAATCGCACGATCGTCGCCGGCGGGGCATTGCTCGCCGGCCACGTCGAGCTCGCCGATCGCGCGTTCGTCTCGGGCAACTGCGTCGTCCATCAGCACGTGCGGATCGGTCGGCTCGCGCTCCTACGGGGGCTCGCGCGCACGAGTCGGGACGTGCCGCCGTTCTGCCTCATCGACGGCACGCACACCGTACGGGGCATCAACGCGGTCGGCCTTCGCCGCGCGGGGTTCGATGCGACGACCATCGCGGCCGTCCGGCGCGCGGTCGTGCAGCTATTCGGTCGGCCTACGCATCTCGGCCGCGCGCTCGCGCGCGTCGAAGCGGCCGCGACGACCGACGAGGTGCGGGAGCTCGTCGACTTCGTGCGCGCGTCGAAACGTGGAGTATGCGTGCCCCCGCGCAAGCGCACGGCGAGCGGTTCCGACCCCGGGGACTGAGCACCCCTCGGTTGCAATGCCGCGCCGAAGCCGAGTATTTTCGGTCGGAGTTCCCCCGGAATGAAGAGACATCGCCGTTTCATCATCGGCGCGAGCATCATCGTCGCCGCCGTCGCCTATCTCGTCTACACCGGCATCCGCGAAACTTCGGTGTATTACCTGACGATCGACGAATTGCTCGCCAAGCGGGAGGCCGTCGCTGGCGAAGGACTGCGCGTGTCGGGGCAGGTCGGCGCGAAAAGCGTCGAGTGGAACCCGGCGACGCTCGACCTGAAGTTCAGGCTCGTCAACGCCGACAACGCCGATGGCGTCCCCGTCGCGTACAACGGTGTCCTGCCCGACATGTTCGCGGACGGACGCGACGTGATCGTGGAAGGAACCTACACTCGCGAGGGTGCGTTCCACGCGCGGACGCTCCTGACCTCGTGTCCTTCGAAGTACGAAGCGGAACACGCGAAGGAATGACGGAGATCCCATGATCGAGATAGGCGTCCTTGCGCTGCGACTGGCGCTCATCGGCGGGCTCTACGCGATCCTCGCCGCGATCTGGGGGGCGCAAGCACGGCGGCCGGCGCTCGTCCGGTCGAGCCGCCAGGCGGCGTACACCGTGCACGCACTGGTGGCGATCTCGGCGTTCGTGCTGTGGCGCGCGCTCCTGACCCGCGACTTCTCGCTCGAATACGTCGCGTCCTACTCCTCGACGACCCTGTCCACCCCGTACACGATCGCCGCGCTCTGGGGCGGGCAGGCGGGATCGCTGCTCTTCTGGGTGCTGATCCTCACCTCGATGAGCACGATCGTCCATTTGCAGAACCACGAGCGCAACGCCGCGCTGATGCCGTACGTCACGGCGACGCTGATGACGATCGCGGCTTTCTTCCTGGGGCTGCTCGTCTTCATCACCGGACCGTTCGAGCGTTTGCCGGTGCCCGCGAACGAGGGCGCGGACCTGAACCCGCTGCTCCAGAACTACTGGATGATGATCCACCCGCCGTCCCTCTACCTCGGCTACGTCGCCTGCGCGGTGCCGTTCGCGTTCGCGATCGCGGCGCTCGCGACCGGCCGGCTGGGCGACGTGTGGATCCGGACGACGCGGCGATGGACGCTCTTTGCGTGGTTCTTCCTCACGGTCGGCAACATCCTCGGCGCGCGCTGGGCGTACGAGGAGCTCGGCTGGGGCGGGTACTGGGCGTGGGACCCGGTCGAGAACGCGGCGTTCATGCCGTGGCTCTCGTGCACGGCGTTCCTGCACTCCGTGATGATCCAGGAAAAGAAGAACATGCTGAAGATGTGGAACATGGTGCTCGTGCTCCTCACCTTCTGCCTCACGATTTTCGGCACGTTCCTCACCCGGAGCGGCATCGTGTCTTCCGTTCACTCTTTCACGCAGTCTGGCCTCGGGCCGTTCTTCGTCGCCTTCCTGGTGGCGATCATCGCGGTCGTGACCGTGCTGGTCGCGTCGCGGCGGTCGATGCTCCGTGGTGAGAACGAGATCGACTCGTTTCTTTCCCGCGAGGCATCGTTCCTGTTCAACAATCTGCTCCTGGTCGGCATCGCGTTCGCGACGTTCTGGGGCACCATCTTCCCCGTGATCTCGGAGGCCGTCCGCGGCATCAAGATCACCGTCGGGCCGCCGTTCTTCATCAAGGTGAACGCGCCGCTCGTGCTCTCGCTGCTTTTCATGACCGGCCTCTGGCCCGTCATCGCGTGGCGCAGTGCGAGCGCGCTG
>DAIQBH010000075.1:0-18647 GCA_036781285.1 Thermodesulfobacteriota bacterium
TCGCGATTCGCGAGGGGGGCCGTACCGTCGGCGCCGGCGTCGTCACCAAGATCCTCGAATAATTCCGTGAACGAGAAGATTCGCATACGCCTGCGTGGCTACGATCATCGGCTGCTCGATCAGTCGGTGCGCGAGATCGTCGATACGGTCCGGCGCACCGGTGGGCGCGTCGCCGGTCCGATTCCGCTCCCGACCCACATCGAGCGCTTCACGGTGAATCGCTCGCCGCACGTCGACAAGAAGTCGCGCGAGCAGTTCGAGCTCAGGACGCACAAGCGTCTTCTCGATATTCTCGAGCCGACCCAACAGACGATCGATGCCCTCGGCAAGCTGGATCTCGCCGCCGGCGTCGATGTCGAAATCAAGCTGCAGTAACAGGGTCAAGTTCCTATGGTTACCGGGATCATCGGCAAGAAGGTCGGCATGACTCAGGTCTTCACGGGTGAGGGCGGCCTCGTGCCCGTGACGGTCGTGCAGGCGGGTCCATGCACCGTGGTGCAGGCGAAGACGCCGGCGCGCGATCGTTATGCTGCCGTGCAGCTCGGCTTCGGCGCGCAAAAGAAGCAGCGCGTTTCGAAGGCGATGAACGGCCACGTCGCGAAGTCGCAGAAGGGCCCGTTCCGCGTGCTCCGCGAGTTCCGCATCGGTGAGGACGCTGCGCTCGAGGTCGGCCAGGACGTGCGCGTCGCCGACGTGTTCCAGGCTGGTGACATCGTCGACGTGACCGGCGTCAGCAAGGGTAAGGGTACCGCCGGCGTGATGAAGCGTCACCACTTCAGCGGCTTCCCCGGTTCCCATGGTACCCACGAGTACTTCCGCCACGGCGGCTCGATCGGTAACCGCTCGTTCCCTGGTCGCGTTTTCAAGGGAAAGCGCATGTCGGGTCGGATGGGCAACGAGCGTGTGACGGTCGCCAATCTCCAAGTCGTCGAGGTGCGCGCGGATCAGGATCTCATCTTCCTGCGCGGAGCCATCCCTGGGGCCAAGGGCGGCACGATCGTCATCCGCAAGCATCGGGGCGGCAAGGCGGCGGCGAAAGCTGCGGGAGCTGAATGATGGCCGACTCGAAGCAAGCCGAAGGGATCAGCGCGCCGGTCGTGACTCAGACCAAGGGTAGCGCCGGTTCGATCGACCTCCCTGGAGCGATCTTCGCGGAGCCGCTCCGCCGGGGACTGCTCGCTGACGTCGTCCGCATGCAGACTGCGGGGCGCCGCGCCGGTACCTCCGCCACGAAGACGCGCGGCGAGGTGAGAGGTGGCGGCAAGAAGCCTTGGAAGCAGAAGGGCACCGGTCGCGCCCGTGCCGGCAGCACGCGTTCTCCCGTATGGCCCGGCGGCGCGATCATCTTCGGGCCGCAACCGCGCGATTACGCCTATCCGATGCCGAAGCAGGCGCGCCGCACCGCGCTCCGTTCGGTGCTGGCCCAGAAGCTTCGTGAGGAGCGTCTCACGATCGTCGACAAGATCGAGTTCACCGAGATCAAGACGAAGCACTTCGTCGCGATGCTGGGTGCTCTCGGCATCGACGATAGCGTGCTCGTCGTGATCGACGATGCGGATGCCAACGTCGAGCTCGCGGGACGCAACGTCCCCAACGCCAAGGTGCTCCGCGCCGCGGGACTCAACGTGTACGACCTGCTCCGCTATCACCACCTCGTCGTCACGAAGGCCGCGCTCGAGCGCATCAAGGAACGGGTGGCCGCATGAGACGGGAATATGCCGTGATCGAGGCGCCCCTCATCACTGAGAAGGGCACGTACGTCAACGAGATCGGCAACCAGGTCGTGTTCCAGGTGCGACCGGATGCCAACAAGATCGAGATCAAGCGCGCCGTCGAGAAGCTTTTCAAGGTGAAGGTCGTGAAGGTTCGCACGACGAACCTTCTCGGCAAGACGCGCCGCGTGGGCCGCTCCATGGGGAGCAGGTCGGATTGGAAGAAGGCGTACGTGACCCTCGGTGAGGGCCAGCGCATCGACTTCTTCGAGCAGGTGTAAGCGAGCCATGCCGACGATTCTCTACAGACCGACATCTCCCGGAAAGCGGTTCCGGTCGGGGTACGATTTCGCCGAGATCACGCGCGATACCCCCGAGCCGAGCCTGCTTGCGCCGCTCCGGAAATCGGGCGGGCGCAACAACAACGGGCGCATCACCACCCGCCATCGCGGCGGTGGCCACAAGCGCCGGTATCGCGTCATCGACTTCCGTCGATTGAAGGACAACGTTCCTGCCCGCGTCGCGGCGGTCGAGTACGATCCGAATCGCTCGGCGCGCCTCGCGCTGCTCCACTACGTCGACGGCGAGAAGAGCTACATCGTGGCGCCCGTCGGTCTGCGTGTGGGCGACAAGGTGATGTCGGGCGTCGAGGCCGACATTCGCCCTGGCAACTGCTTGCCGCTCAAGAACATCCCGCTCGGCACGATGGTTCACAACATCGAGCTCCGCGTGGGTAAGGGCGGTCAGATGGTTCGGAGCGCAGGTGGCGCTGCACAGCTCATGGCGAAAGAGGGCGAGCACGCGTTGCTGAAGCTGCCGTCCGGAGAGCAGCGCCTCGTTCGCATCGAGTGTCGCGCGACCGTTGGTCAGGTCGGAAACCTGGACCACGAGAACATCTCGATCGGCAAAGCCGGGCGTACTCGCTGGAGGGGTCGTCGCTCGAGCGTGCGCGGTATCGCGATGAACCCGGTGGATCATCCGCACGGCGGCGGCGAGGGCCGCTCGAAGGGCAACCACCCGCAGACGCCGTGGGGCCAGCCCTCGCGCGGCTACAAGACCCGGCACAACAAGCGGACCAACCGCTTCATCGTCATGCGCCGCAAGAAGTAGGCGCGGGGGCACAGCGACGTGGCACGTTCTATCAAAAAGGGTCCGTTCATCGACCAGCACCTTCTGAAGAAGGTGGAAACGATGAATGCGTCTGGCGAGCGCAAGGTCACCAAGACCTGGTCGCGCCGCTCGACGGTCATTCCCGATATGGTCGGGCACACCTTCGCCGTTCACAACGGCAGGAAGTTCATCCCGGTGTTCGTCAGCGAGAACATGGTCGGCCACAAGCTCGGCGAGTTCTCTCCGACGCGCACGTTCCACGCGCACTCCGGCGCACGCAAGGCGGACGTCAAGCCGGGCGCCAAGCCTGCGAAGTAAGCGAAAGGCATCGTGATGGAATCCCGAGCCAGTACACGACACGCGCGCATCGCCCCGCAGAAGGCGCGCCTCGTCGTGGATCTGATCCGCGGCAAGCGCGTGGAGGACGCGATCGGCGTCCTCGAGTTCAATCCGCGCCGCGCTTCGAAACTGATCGCGAAGACGCTGAAGTCCGCGATCGCGAACGCCGAGTCGAACCACAACGTCGACGTCGACACGCTCTACGTGAAGGCCGCGTGGGTGGACGGCGCGCAGACCCAGAAGCGCTTCTTGCCGCGCGCGCACGGGCGCGCGACGCGCATCATCAAGCGCTCCAGCCACGTCACGATCGTCGTCGACGAGAAGAAGAAGGACTAGGGGCCGATGGGACAGAAAGTACATCCGCGGGGCTTTCGGCTCGGCGTCATCGAGGGCTGGGACTCGAAGTGGTACGCGGGGCGCGAGTATTCCGCGCTACTCCACGAGGACATCCGCATCCGTCAGTTCATCAAACGCCGCCTCTACCATGCGGGTATCGCAAAGGTGGAGATCGAGCGCGCCGCGAACAAGGCGAAGGTGAACGTGCACACCGCGCGTCCCGGCATCGTGATCGGCAAGAAGGGCGCCGAGATCGAGAAGCTCAAGGGCGAGCTCAACAAGCTCACGCAGCGCGACTGCTTCATCAACATTCACGAAGTGCGCCGGCCGGACATCGACGCGCAGCTCGTGGCCGAGAACGTCGCCCTCCAGCTCGAGCGTCGCGTCGCCTTCCGCCGTGCGATGAAGGAGGCGGTCGCGCGCGCGATGCGCATGGGCGCGCTCGGCATCCGCATTCAGTCGTCTGGTCGACTCGGCGGTGCGGAGATCGCGCGTCGCGAATGGTACCGTGAGGGTCGCGTGCCTCTGCACACGCTCCGCGCGGAGATCGGCTACGGCCTCGCGCAAGCCTACACCACGTACGGCGTCATCGGCGTCAAGGTGTGGATCTTCCGCGGCGAGGTCATCACCCGGCAGGAAGAGGACCAGCGCCAAGCAGTCGGCGCTTCGTAGGCCAGGGACATGCTCGCACCGAAGAAAGTCAAACATAGAAAGATGATGAAGGGCCGACGCCCCGGCCTCGCCTGGCGCGGCTCTGGGCTCGCCTTCGGCGATTTCGGTCTGCAGGCGACCAGCCGCGGATGGTTGTCGGCGCGGGAGATCGAGGCTGCCCGCGTCGCGCTCACGCGTCACATCAAGCGCGGCGGGCGCGTGTGGGTCCGAATCTTCCCGGACAAGCCGCTCACGAAGAAGCCAGCTGAAACCCGCATGGGTAAGGGCAAGGGCGCGCCGGAGATGTGGGTCGCGGTCATCAAACCCGGCCGCATGCTCTTCGAGATGGAGGGCGCGGCGCCGGAGATCAGTCGCGAGGCTCTCCGCCTGGCGGCGCACAAGCTCTCGATCGCCACTCAGGTGAAGGAGCGGGCAGGAGCGCACGGTGCGAGCTAGTCAGGCGCGAGATCTTTCCGAGACGGAGCTCGAGGCGCGGCTGCGCGAGCTCGAAGAGGAGCTGTTCGGCTTGCAGCTCAAGCGGGCAACGAGCCAGCTCGAGAACCCGATGAAGATGCGCGCCGTTCGCAGGGACATCGCGCGTCTCAAAACCGTTCAGCGCGAACGCGGGAAATAAGGTCAGCATGCACGCACAGCGGAAGACACGGACTGGTACGGTCGTCAGCAGCTCGATGCAGAATACCGCGGTGGTCGCGGTGTCGCGTCGCGTTCAGCATCCGAAGTACCGCAAGTTCTTGACCCGTCGCACGCGGTATCAGGCACACGACGAGAAGAACGAGTGCGAGGTCGGCGACACGGTGCTCATCACGGAGTGCCGGCCGCTCAGCCGGCACAAGCGTTGGCGCGTCTCCAAGATCGTGGAGAAAGCGGTCAAGCTCTAGGAGCGAGCGATGGTGCAGGCGGAAAGCATACTGGACGTCGCCGACAACTCTGGCGCTCGCAAGGTCCTTTGTATCAAGGTGCTGGGCGGCTCGAAGCGTCGCTATGCCTCGATCGGCGACATCATCGTCGTTTCGGTCAAAGAGGCGATTCCCAACGCCAAGGTGAAGAAGGGCGACGTGATGAAGGCGGTCATCGTGCGGACGGCGAAGGAAGTCGGCCGTCCGGACGGCTCCTACATACGTTTCGACAACAATTCGGCGGTTCTGATCGACAACCAGCGTGAGCCGATCGGTACCCGCATCTTCGGACCGGTGGCGCGCGAGCTGCGCGCCAAGCGGTTCATGAAGATCATTTCGCTCGCGCCGGAGGTGCTGTGATGCGTGCGGGAGCATCGCGCGTCGCGCGCCCGAAGACGAGCCGGATTCGGAAGAACGACACCGTCATGGTCATAACGGGTCGCGAGCGCGGCAAGACGGGCAAGGTTCTGCGCGTGATCCGCGAGGACAATCGCGTGATCATCGAGCGGTTGCATATGGTGAAACGGCATCAGAAGCCGCGTAGCCAGCAAAGTCCCGGCGGCGTGGTCGAGAAGGAAGCCTCGATCGACCTCTCGAACGTGATGATCATGTGCGAGCGCTGCAACGCGCCGGCACGCATCGGCAGCCGGCGTCTGGACGACGGCTCCGGCGTTCGCACGTGCCGACGCTGCGGGGAGGCGATCGACAAATGACCACCCAGGCGACCAAGGCGCGACTGCGCGACCGCTACGCACAGGAAGTCCTGCCCGCTCTCCAAAAGGAGATCGGTTGCGCGAACGTCTTCCAGGTGCCACGGCTCGAGAAGATCGTCCTGAACATGGGTCTCGGCGAGGCGATCCAGAACGTCAAGCTGCTCGACTCGGCCGTCGAGGAGATGGCGACGATCGCGGGACAAAAGCCGGTCGTCACCCGCTCGCGGAAAGCGATCGCGAACTTCAAGCTCCGCGAGAACATGCCCATCGGTTGCATGGTCACGCTCCGCGGCGACCGCATGTATGAATTCTTCGATCGTCTCGTGAACGTCGCATTGCCGCGCGTCCGGGACTTCAAGGGTCTCTCTGACCGCTCGTTCGACGGGCGCGGTAACTATTCGCTCGGCATTCGCGAGCAGATCATTTTCCCGGAGATCGACCTCGACAAGATCGACAAGGTGAAGGGTCTCACGATCTCGATTTGCACGACGGCGCGGACCGACAACGACGCGAAGCTTCTGCTGCGCGCGCTCGGCTTCCCGTTCCGGAACTGAGGAGTCACGGTGGCGAAAACCTGTCTGCGAGTGAAAGCGACTCGGCGTCAGAAGTTCGGCGTCCGTCAGTACAATCGTTGTCCGCTGTGTGGTCGCGCGCGGGCGTTCTTCCGCAAGTTTCGCATGTGCCGGCTCTGTCTCCGCGACCTCGCGCGCAAAGGACAGATCCCCGGTTTGATCAAGGCGAGTTGGTGACCCGATGTCGATGACCGATCCGATCGCCGATCTGCTCACCCGCATTCGCAACGGCAACCAGGCCCGGAAGGAAAAGGTCGACGTCCCGTGGTCGCGCCTCAAGGAAGCCATCTCCCGCGTGCTCATCGCGGAGGGATTCCTGAAGGATGCGACGATGGTCGGGGAAGGCCACACCAAGGTGCTCCGCCTCGCGCTCAAGTACGACGAGCAGCGACGTCCGGTCATCAGCGGCATCGAGCGCGTCAGTCGTCCTAGCCTTCGCGTGTACGTCGGGAAGGAAGAGATTCCCGCGGTGCGTGGTGGCCTCGGCATCAACGTTCTCTCGACCCCGGCCGGCATTCTCGTCGACCGCGAAGCAAAGCAGCGCGGCATCGGCGGCGAGCTGCTCTGCGCGGTGTGGTGATCCCATGTCGCGCGTAGGCAAGCAGCCGATCACGGTTCCTTCCGGCGTCACGGTTTCGACCTCGCCAGGGACGGTGCAGGTCAAGGGTCCCAAGGGAACGCTCTCCGCGGCCGTCAGCCCGCTCGTCGAGCTCAAGGTCGAGGGCGGGACCCTGAACATCACGCGTCGCGAAGATTCGCGCGAGGCGCGGAGCGTGCACGGCCTCACCCGCAAGCTGGTTTCCAACATGGTGACGGGCGTGAGCGAAGGCTTCCGCCGTGTCCTCGAGATCAACGGCGTCGGCTACCGTGCCGAGGCCAAGGGCAACGCGATCCAACTCGCGCTCGGCTACTCGCACCCGATCCTGTTCCCGCTGCCGCAGGGCGTCCAGGCGAAGGTCGACAAGCAGACCGTCGTGACGCTCGAAGGCGCGGATCGCCAGGTACTCGGCGAGACCGCCGCCGCGATTCGCAAGCTTCGTCCGCCCGAGCCGTACAAGGGCAAAGGTATCAAGTACGCCGAGGAGACGATCCGTCGGAAGGCCGGCAAGGCCGTCGGCGCCGCCTCCTAGAGGACCCAGTCATGCCCATGTTCACCGATCAGCGCCGTCAGGCGCGCAAACTCCGCCAGGGACGGGTGCGGAAGAGCCTCCGCGGCACGTCGGCGCGTCCGCGTCTCTCGGTCTTCCGGAGCGAGAAGCACATCTACGTTCAAGTGATCTCCGACGAGACCGGTCAGACGTTGCTGACGACCTCGACGCTCACGCCCGAGGTCCGCGGCCGGATCAAGAAGAGCACGGACGTTGCCGCGGCGAAGGTCGTTGGCGAGGTGATTGGCAAGTCCTGTCTCGACAAGGGCATCACCGCAGCCGTCTTCGATCGAAACGGCTTCCTTTACCATGGCCGCGTTCGCGCCGTCGCCGAAGGCGCGCGCGAAGCGGGTCTGAAGATCTGACGGGAGCGTTATGGCGCGTGGATCGGTACGCCGCATCGAAGCCAACGGGCTCGAGCTGAAAGAGAAAGTCGTTCACATCAACCGCGTCGCGAAGGTCGTGAAGGGCGGCCGGCGGTTCAGCTTCAGCGCGCTGGTCGTCGTCGGCGACAACGCGGGGCACGTCGGCTACGGGCTCGGCAAGGCCAACGAAGTACCCGAGGCCATTCGCAAGGGCATCGAGAAGGCCAAGAAGACCCTCATGACGGTGCCGATCGCGAATGGGACGATCCCGTTCCAGGTGACCGGAATCTTCGGTGCCGGCTCGGTACTGCTCCGTCCGGCCTCCGACGGAACCGGTGTGATCGCGGGCGGTGGCGTCCGGGCGGTCGTCGAGCTCGCTGGCATCCAGAACGTCCTGACCAAGTGTCTCGGCTCGAACAACCCCCACAACATGGTCAAGGCGACGATTCAGGCGCTCTTGGAGCTGCGTGAGCCTGAGCGTGTGGCCGCGCTCCGTGGCAAAGCTCTGGCCGAGATTCGCTGAGGAGCCGATGGCGACACAAAAGACGCTCAAGTTGAAGCAGGTCCGAAGCAAGATCGGTGGGACGCGCACTCAGCGCGAATGTCTGCGCGGCCTCGGTCTGCGCGGCATCGGCTGCACCGCGACCGTTCAGGACACGCCCGCCGTGCGCGGACTCATCGACAAGGTCGCGCACCTCGTGCAGGTCGGAGAGTGACATGGAGTTGATCGACCTTTCGAATCTGCATCCTGCCCCCGGCTCTCGTCGGCCCAGGAAGCGTCTCGGGCGCGGCATCGGCTCAGGCACCGGTAAGACCTCCGGACGTGGGCACAAGGGTCGCGGCGCCCGCTCGGGCGGTAACACCCCTCCGGGCTACGAGGGCGGGCAGATGCCACTCCAGCGTCGCTTGCCGAAGTTCGGGTTCACCAATCGTTCGCGCAAGGTCTACGACGTCATCAAGCTCGGCCAACTCGAGCGGTTCGCGGCCGGAAGCGTGATCGACCCGTCGACGCTCGTCGCGGCCGGCCTCGTGCGGGCGGGGCGCCCCGTGAAGCTCCTCGCGAACGGCACTCTCACGAAAAGCCTGACGGTCAAGGTCGACAAGGCGAGCGAAGCGGCGTCCGCAGCGGTCACCAAGGCCGGCGGGACGGTCGAGACGATCGTCAAGGCGCCGGCCCCGCAGGAAGGCTGAGCGTGCTCGAAGGTTTTCAGAACGCTTCACGGGTTCCCGAGCTCCGGCGCCGACTGCTGTTCACGTTCGGCATGCTGGCGGTCTGTCGGGTCGGGGTCGCGATCCCGACGCCGGGAATCGACAGCGCGGCACTCCGTCTCTTTTTCGAGGACGCCGCGAACAACTTTTTCGGTCTCGTGAACCTGTTCTCGGGCGGTGCGCTGGAGCGCTTCTCGATCTTCGCGCTCGGCATCATGCCCTACATCAGCGCTTCGATCATCCTCCAGCTGCTCACGGTCGTCGTGCCGTACCTCGAGCGGCTTTCGAAAGAGGGCGAGGCGGGTCGCCGCAAGATCACGCAGTACACGCGCTACGGCACCGTGGTGCTGTCGATCGTCCAGAGCCTTTTCATCAGCGTCGGCCTCGAGCAGATCCAGTCGCCGACCGGTGCGTCCGTGGTGCTCCAGCCCGGTTGGTATTTCCGGCTGATGACGATGATCACGCTCACGTCGGGCACCGCGTTCCTCATGTGGCTCGGCGAGCAGATCACCGAGCGCGGGATCGGCAACGGCATCTCGCTCATCATCTTCGCCGGCATCGTCGCCGGGCTCTACTCGGCGGTCGGGACGACGCTCCAGTTCATGAACGAAGGCGAGATCAGCCTCTTCGTCGTCATCGGGCTCCTCTTCTTCATGGTGGCGGTCGTGGCCGCGATCATCTTCATGGAGCGTGGGCAACGGCGCATCCCGGTGCAATACGCGAAGCGGGTAGTCGGCCGGAAGATGTATGGGGGGCAAAGCTCGCACCTGCCGCTCAAGATCAACACTTCGGGCGTCATTCCGCCGATCTTCGCCTCGTCGATCCTGATCTTTCCGGGCACGATCGCGAGCTTCTTTCCCGACAGTCCGATCGCGCTTCGCGCCGCGGAGATGCTGTCCCCCGATTCGCTCGTCTACAACCTGCTGTACATCGGGTTGATCATTTTCTTTTGCTATTTCTACACCGCGGTTTCATTCAATCCGGTCGACGTCGCGGACAACATGAAGAAGTTCGGCGGCTATATCCCTGGAATTCGCCCCGGCAAGAAGACCGCTGAATACATCGACCGCATCCTGACCCGCATCACGCTCGGCGGCGCGCTCTACATCGCGGTGGTCTGCATCCTTCCGACGATCCTGATCTCGCGCTTCAACGTGACGTTCTTCTTCGGCGGCACGTCACTCCTGATCGTCGTCGGCGTGGCACTCGATACGATGGCGCAGATGGAAACCCATCTGCTCACCAGAAACTACGAAGGTTTCATGAAGCGTGGTCGGCTCCGTGGACGTCGGGGCTGAGCGTCGTCCGAGCGGAGCCACTGATGAACTTGATCATCATGGGTCCCCCTGGTGCCGGCAAGGGCACGCAGTCGCGTCGGCTCGGGGAGCATCTCGGCGTGCCGGTCATTTCAACAGGCGAGATCCTGCGGGACGAGATCAAGCGTAAGACGACGTTGGGATCACAGGCCAAACGACACATGGACAAGGGAGAGCTCATTCCGGACGCGCTCATGGTGGGAGTCATCGAGGAACGCTTGCGTCGCCCCGACTGCGCGAGCGGGTTCATTCTCGACGGCTTCCCTCGCACGGTCGCGCAAGCCGATGCGCTCCACAAGACGCTGAGTCAGCTCGGCGGCTCGCTCGAGCACGCCGTGAGCCTCTCCGTACCGAACGACGAGCTCCTGAAGCGCCTCTCCGGGCGCCGCACCTGCCGCGAATGCGGGGCGATGTATCACATCATCTTCGACCCGCCGACCAACGCGGGGCTGTGCAACAAGTGCAACGGCGAGCTCTACCAGCGTGACGACGACCACGAGGACATCATCAGCTCGCGCCTCGAGGTGTACGAGCGCGAAACCTCGCCGCTGCTCGACTACTATCGAAATCATCGCCAGCTCGTCGAGGTCGACGGGATCGGCGGCCGTGACGACGTGCTCGGCCGCATTCTGAGCCGCGTCGGAGTGTCCAAGTCATGATCCAGATCAAGGCCCCCGAAGAAATCGAGATCATGCGGCGCGCGAGCGTGATCGTGGCCGAGGTGCTCGCCGAGTTGAAGGCGATGGTCCGCCCAGGGATCACGACCGAAGATCTCGATCGCGTCGCGGAGGAGCTCACCCGGAAGAAGGGCGCCGTACCGGCGTTCAAGGGGTACGAGGTCGCCAGCCGGGTTTTCCCGGCCTCGCTCTGCGTGTCGATCAACGACGAGGTCGTGCATGGCATTCCCTCGACGAGCCGCGTCCTCCGCGACGGCGACATCGTCGGGCTCGACTTCGGCGTCAAGTAAAAGGGCTTCTACGGGGATGCCGCGGTCACGGTGCCGGTCGGGACGGTGAGCCCCGAGGCGACCGAGCTCATGCGCGCGACGCGTGAGGCGCTCGAGGCTGGCATCGAAGAAGCGCGCCCGGGACGTCGGATCGGCGACGTGTCGGCCGCCATTCAGGCGCGGGCGGAGCGTGGCAAGTACGCGATCGTCCGCGATTTCGTCGGCCATGGCATCGGCCGGCGCTTGCACGAAGACCCGCAGGTGCCGAACTTCGGCCAAGCGGATCGAGGCATTCGGCTCCGCGAGGGAATGGTCCTTGCGATCGAGCCCATGCTGAATGCCGGCGGGCCGGAGGTGCACGTCAAGGAGGACGGCTGGACGGCCGTCACGTCTGATGGCAGCTTGTCTGCCCATTTCGAGCACTCGGTTGCGATTGTCGAGGGCGGCCCTTACGTCCTGAGCTTGCTATGAGCATGCCGATGCCGAAAGTCGACGTCATCGCCGCCAATGGGACGGTGCAGGAGTCGCTGCCCAACGCCACGTTCCGCGTCGCGTTGGACAACGGCCACAAGGTGATCGCGCACGCGTCGGGGGCGCTCCGGATGCACTACATCAAGATCATTCCCGGCGACAAAGTCATGGTCGAGTTGTCCCCGTTCGATCTCAGCCGCGGTCAGATCACGACTCGTACCAAGTGAACGACGGAGCAGGAAGATGAAAGTTCGCGCATCGGTCAAACAGATCTGCAAGAAGTGCAAAATCATTCGGCGCGCGGGCGTCGTGCGAGTATTGTGCTCGAACCCGCGTCACAAGCAGCGGCAAGGCTAGAGGCGAGACATGGCACGTATCGCAGGCGTCGACCTTCCGAAGGCGAAGCGCATGGAAGTCGCGCTCACCTACATCTACGGCATCGGCCGGAGCAGCGCGCGCAAGATCCTCACGGAGGCGGCGGTCGGCTTCGACGTGAAGACCGACGATCTCCACGAGGAAGATCTCGTGAAGCTTCGTCGCATCATCGACGGCGTCAAGGTCGAGGGTGATCTGCGCCGCGAGGTGGCACTCAACATCAAGCGCTACGTCGACCTCGGCGCCTACCGTGGCCTCCGCCACCGCAAGAATCTGCCGGTTCGAGGGCAGCGAACGCACACCAACGCGCGTACCCGGAAGGGGCCGCGGAAGACGATCGCCGGCAAGAAGTCGGCGCCCTCGAAGGGCTAGAGAGGACCGAGACGCATGGCACGACCCGAAGCACCTACGAAGCCGGCGGCAGCCGACCGTGCAACGGTCCGGCGGAAGAAAGCCAAGCGCGCCGTACCCGAGGGCGTCGCGCACATCCATTCGACGTTCAACAATACGATCGTCACGATCACCGACCCGACCGGGAACGTCGTGTCGTGGGCGAGCGCCGGTAACGTTGGCTTCAAGGGCTCGCGCAAAGGCACGCCTTTCGCCGCGCAGCTCGCCGCGGAAGCGGCCGCGAAGCGCGCCATCGACGCCGGTATGCGGACGGTCCAGGTCTTCGTGAAGGGGCCGGGAGCGGGGCGCGAGTCCGCGCTGCGATCGCTCCAGGCGGCCGGCTTCACCATCAGCTTGATCAAAGACGTGACCCCGATTCCGCACAACGGCTGTCGTCCCCCGAAGCGGCGAAGAGTCTGAACGAAGCACAGTGAGTGAGCGGACCGGGTACGCCGGTCCAGGAGGTTCTGCAGCGTGGCTCGTTACCGAGCGTCAGTGTGTCGGCTTTGCCGGCGTGAAGGTTTGAAGCTCTTCCTCAAGGGGGAGCGGTGCTACACCGACAAGTGCGCCATCGAGCGCCGGAACTACCCGCCCGGCCAACACGGCCAGGGGCGCGTGAAGTTCTCCGAGTACAGCCTCCAGCTGCGCGAAAAGCAGAAGCTGAAGCGCATGTACCGCTTGCTCGAAAGTCAGTTCCGTCGCTTGTTCGACCAAGCAGACCGCGCGAAGGGCATCACGGGCGAGAGCCTGATGATCCTGCTCGAGCGGCGCTTCGACAACATGATCTACCGTCTCGGGTTCGCGAACTCGCGCGCCGAGGCCCGGCAACTCGTGCGGCACGGCCACTTCCTCGTCAACGGCCGGAAGGTCGACATTCCCTCGGCATTGCTGAAGGTCGGGGACGTCGTCACCGTTCGCGAGCGCAGCCACAAGGTGGTCCGCATCCAAGAGGCGCTCGAGCTCTCGCAACGCCGTGGCGTTCCCGAGTGGCTCGAGGTCGATCGGCCGAACTTCACTGGGCGCATCAAGGGGTTGCCTGCTCGGACCGACCTCACGATGCCGATCAACGAAAAACTGGTCGTCGAGCTCTACTCGAAGTAACCGGCGCGCTGGAGGCTCCTATGCACAGAAATTGGCGTGACATGATCAAACCGAAGCGGCTCGAGGCGGACGAGAAGACGCTCACCGCCACCTACGGCAAGTTCGTGGGCGAGCCGCTCGAGCGCGGCTACGGCACTACCATCGGCAACTCGCTGCGGCGCATCCTGCTCTCGTCGCTCTATGGCGCGGCGATCACGGCGGTCCGCATTCGCGGCATCCTTCACGAGTTTTCGACGTTGCCGGGCGTCACCGAGGATGTCACGGACATCGTGCTCAATCTGAAGGAAGTTCGCGTCAAGCTCCTCGACGTGCCGATGGACACGGTGCGCCTGTCCGTGAAAGGCGAGCGCAACATCACCGCCGCGGACATCGTCACCGGTCCGCGCGTGGAGATCCTCAATCCCGAGCAGCACATCGCGACCCTCTCCAAGGACGCGCAGCTCGAGATGGAGATGGTGGTCAAGCGGGGCCGCGGCTACGTCGCCGCCGAGCACAACAAGGAAGAGGGCGATCCCGTCGGGACGATTCCGCTCGACGCCGTCTTCTCGCCTGTGCTGAAGGTCAATTTCAACGTGACGAACGCTCGCGTCGGTCAGCGCACCGACTACGATCGTCTCGTCATGGAGATCTGGACCGACGGCAGCGTCAAGCCCGAGGACGCGCTGGCGTACGCGGCACGCATCCTTCAGGACCAGCTCACGATTTTCATCAACTTCGAAGAGGAGGCGGAGATCGCCGAGCCTCTCGAGGAGACGATCGAGGGCAAGATCAACGAGAATCTGTTCCGCCCAGTCGACGAGCTCGAGCTCTCCGTGCGCTCGGCGAACTGTCTCCAGAACGCCGACATCAAGTTCATCGGCGAGCTGGTGCAGCGCTCTGAGCAAGAGATGCTCAAGACCAAGAACTTCGGGCGCAAGAGCCTGAACGAGATCCGCGAGATCCTTCACGAGATGGGTCTCGGGTTCGGCATGCGGCTCGAGGCCTTCCCCAATCGTGAAGAGCTCGAGCGTCGCCGCCTGCAGAAGGAGAAGGAGAGCGCCTGATGCGTCACCTGAACGCCGGACGCAAACTCAATAGATCGGCGTCGCACCGTCGGGCTCTGTTCCGGAACCTGGTGACGGCGCTGCTCGAGCGCGAGCGCATCAAAACGACCGACGCGAAGGCGAAGGAGACGCGCCGTCTCGCCGAGCGCATGATCACGCTCGGCAAGGAAGGCACGCTCGCAGCGCGTCGCCGCGCCCTCACGTTCGTCCAGAGCCGCACCGTCGTGAAGAAGTTGTTCGACGACATCGCTCCGCGCTTCAAGGAGCGGAATGGCGGCTACACCCGCATCGTGAAGATCGGCATCCGCCACGGCGACGCGGCGCCGGTGTCGATCCTCGAGCTCGTCACCCGCAAGGCCGACCTCGAGGCTGCGAAGGAAGGCGACAAGCAGAAGAAGCGCCGGGGCGCGCCGCGCACCGGCAAGGCCGGGGCAAAGGCCGAGAAGGGCGATGCCCCCGCGAAGGCTCCGCGGAAGCGCGCCGCCGCCGGCTGAGCGTCGTCCGCTTCGATCGATGGAGGGCGCCGCGTGACGAGATCACGCGGCGCCCTTCGTGTTTCCAGGCCTGCCTGCGCAGGAGCGGCGTCATCTCGAGCGCGGCGTGTCCGCAAACTTGACTGCCCGGGCGAAAGCACGTATCCACGCTGAAGATCTCGGGTTTTTACGAATGCGAGCCCCTCGTCATCGACCGCAGCGACGCGCGTGGTGGCGCCGATCCGGCGCGATCTCCGCCCTTGGAGGGGCATGAAGAAGCCTCTCGAAGACGTGCTGCGCGGCGCCTGTGAGCGCGCGATCAAGGGGGGAGAGCTGGTGACCACAACTCTCCCCTCTTTGTTTCTGAGCGTTCCGAAGGAAGCGGAGCACGGGGATCTCGCCACCAACGTGGCCCTCGTGTTGGCGCGCGGCGAAGGAAAGCCTCCGCGCGCCGTCGCCGAGGTCATCGTCCGGAACGTCCAGGACCCCGACGGCATCCTCGCCGAGGTGACGATCGCGGGCCCTGGGTTCATCAATTTCCGGTTCGCCCCGTCGTACTGGTGGCGCTGTCTCGCGGATTGCGACCTCGCGGGCGAGACGTACGGTCGGTCGACCATCGGCGGCGGGTCGCGCGTCCAGGTCGAGTTCGTGAGCGCCAATCCGACCGGTCCGCTCCACGTGGGTCATGCGCGCGGCGCGGTCACCGGCGACGCGTTCGCGCGGCTCCTCGCGGCAACCGGTCACGCGGTCGCGCGCGAGTACTACGTCAACGACGCCGGCAACCAGATGGAGATGCTCGGCGCGTCGACGTACGCCCGCTACATGGAGCTCTGCGGTCGTGAGGTCACGTTCCCCGAGGAGGGGTACCACGGCGACTACATCCGGGATGTCGCCGCCGCGATCCGTGAGCACGAGGGCGACCGTTTCGTCGACATCGACCCCGCGGCCGCGCGCGCGTACATGCGTGACGAGGCCGGTCGGATGCTCCTCGCAGCGATTCGCGACGACCTCGCGATGCTCGACATCACGTTCGACGCCTACGTGAGCGAGCGAAAACTGCGTGAGGACGGGGCCGTCGATGCCACGCTTGCCGCCCTCGCCGAGCGTGGCGTCGTGTACGAGGCCGACGGCGCGCGCTGGTTCCGGTCGACTGATTTCGGTGACGACAAGGATCGTCCACTCGTGAAGTCGGGAGGCGAGTTCACGTATTTCGGCGCCGACGTCGCCTACCATCGTGACAAGCTCGCGCGCGGGTTCGACCGCATCATCGACGTCTGGGGCGCCGATCACCACGGCCACATCCCGCGCATGAAAGCAGCCCTGACCGCTCTCGGGCTCGATGCCGCGAAGCTCGAGGTCGCGCTGGTGCAGGTCGTGAGCCTCACGCGGGCGGGTGTGCCGGTGCGCATGGGGAAGCGCTCCGGCTCGTTCGTGACGCTCCGCGAGGTCGTCGAAGAGGTCGGTGCCGACGCGACGCGCTTCTTTCTCTTGATGCGCAAGTCCGACGCGCAGCTCGATTTCGACCTCGATCTCGCCAAGCAGCGGACCGCGGACAACCCGGTCTTCTACGTCCAGTACGCCCACGCACGCGTGGCGAGCGTGTTCCGGCAGGCGGCTGCGCTCGGCATCGACCGCGCCGGCGTCGCGGACGCGGATACGAGCCGCCTCGTCGATCCCGACGAGCTCGCTCTCGTGCGGTCGCTCACCGAGTTTCCCGAGACCGTCGAACAGTCGGCGCTCGACCGCGAGCCCCATCGCGTGGTGTTCTACCTCATGCAGCTCGCCGGGGATTTTCACCGCTACTACAACCGTAACCGTATCCTGGGCGAAGACCGCGAGCTGGCGCGTGCGCGTCTTTTGCTCGCCGCGAACGTCCAGAAGGTGATCCGCGTGGGATTGCGACTGTTGGGCATGAGCGCGCCCGACACGATGTGAGGGGGAGGGGCGCATGGCCGGGAAAGGGACACGTCACCGTTTCGAGCTGAGTCGTCTCGAGATCGCGGGCGTCGTCGTGAGCGCCGTGACCGGGCTCTTCGTCGTATTTTTGCTCGGCATCTATGCGGGCCGCGGTCTCGGCGACCGCCGCCCCGACGACGGCGAGCGGATCGTGCGGGTGCCGGTGGCGCCGGCCGTCGAGCAGACGCCGGCGCCCGGGGGCGAGCTCACCTTCTACGACACGCTCGGGCGCCCCGGAGGCGTCGCGAAGCCCGGGAGTGACGCCGGGGCGCGACCGGCTGCGGCGCCACCGGCGGATGCAGTCGCGCAGGCGCCGGCCGCCGCGCTCGCCCCCGAGAAGAAGCCGGAGCCGCTTGCCGACGACGATTCGGACGCCGAGGCCGCACCGTCCGAGCGCGCCGCAGTTCCGCAACCGGAAGTGGGCGCGAAGCCCGAGCCGCCTATGAAGGTCGCGAAGGAAGATCACCGTCGGCCGGCCGCGGCGCCGTCTCCGGCGGTGCAGAAGGCCGAGCGCGCGCCGACTCCGCCGTCGACGGCGCGCGTCGCGGTGGCGCTCGCGCCGAACGCGGCCGCGACGCCGGCCGTCCGCACGGGGGCGCGAGGGGACTGGAGCGTGCAGGTGTCGGCGACCCGCGATCCCCGCACGGCCGACGCCATCCTCCGGCGACTGAAGACCAAGGGGTACGAGGCGTTCGTGCTCAAGGTGCGGCGGCGCGGCGAGACGTTCTATCGCGTTCGGGTCGGCCACTACGCCTCGCTCGAAGAGGCGCAACAAGTGGTGACGCGCTTGCGACGTGAGCCGGGGGTGCCGGAGGCCTTCGTCGCCTCGGATTGAGAGTCGGATGGCCGCGTGTACCCCGAGTCTCGCTGATTTCCTCGAGCTGTCGCGCGGCGGCAACCTCGTGCCGGTGTTTCGCGAGATCCTCGCGGACACGGAGACTCCGGTGTCCGCGTTCCTGAAGACGGCGCGTGGGGAGCACGCGTTCCTCCTCGAAAGCGTCGTCGGCGGCGACAAGTGGGGCCGCTACAGCTTCCTCGGATCCGAACCGGCGGCGGTGTTCGTGAGTCGCGGCACGACGGTCACGTTACGCGAGCAGGGCAAAGCGGAGCGCAGCTTCACGGCGGGAGACCCGCTCCGGGCGCTGCGCGAGCTTCTCGCGGGCTATCGAGCGGTGCGGGTCCCAGGCCTGCCGCGCTTCTTCGGCGGCGCCGTGGGCTACGTCGCGTACGATGCGGTGCGCTTCTTCGAGCGGTTGCCATCGACGTTGCCCGATCCCCTCGGGCTTCCCGAGCTCTACTTCATCGTGCCGTCGAGCCTGCTCGTCTTCGATACGGTCGCGCAGTCGATCAAGGTGGTCGTGAACGTCGACTTGCGTGACCCCGCGACCGATCCGCGCGCGGCCTACGCGGCGGCCGTTGCGCGCGTCGACGAGCTCGTCGCCCGGCTCGCGTCGCCGTTGACGCTGCCGGAGGCGCTGCCCACGAGCGGCGAAGGGCTGCCGGT
>DAIQBH010000075.1:18657-23592 GCA_036781285.1 Thermodesulfobacteriota bacterium
CAGCGCGCGCGAGTTCGGGGCGCTCGTCGAGCGGGCGAAGGAGTACATTCGGGCGGGCGACGTCATTCAGGTCGTGCTGGCACAGCGGCTGGAGACGCCACTTCGGGCGGCCCCGTTCGACTGTTACCGCGCGCTTCGCACCGTCAACCCGTCGCCATACATGTTCTACCTGAAGCTCGGCGAGCAGACGCTGGTGGGCTCGTCCCCGGAGGTCATGGCGCGCGTCGAGGACGGCGTCGTCACCGTCCGTCCGATCGCGGGCACGTCGCCGCGCGGCACGCAGGAGCTGGAGGATCGCGAGCTCGAACGGGCGCTGCTCGCGGATCCGAAGGAGATTGCGGAGCACATCATGCTTCTCGATCTCGGCCGGAACGACGTCGGCCGTGTCGCGGAGATCGGCAGCGTCGAGGTGACGGAGCGCCTCGTCATCGAGCGGTACTCGCATGTGATGCACATCGTCTCGAACGTGCGGGGCCGCCTCGGCGCCCAGTACGACTGTTTCGACGCGTTTCGCGCCACGTTTCCCGCCGGGACGCTCTCTGGGGCGCCGAAGATCCGCGCGATGGAGATCATCGAGGAGCTCGAGCCGGTGCGGCGGGGCGTGTACGGCGGCGCCGTCGGCTACTTTGGATTCGACGGCGCTATGGACACGTGCATCGCGATTCGGACGATGGTGATCAAGGACGGCATGGTCTACCTCCAGGCGGGTGCAGGAATCGTCGCCGACTCGGATCCCGAGCGTGAGCACGCCGAGTGCCTCAACAAGGCCCGCGGCCTGCTCCAGGCGCTGAAGCGCGCGGAGCAGCTCGGAGGAGCGACATCGTGAGTGAGCGAGCCGCAGGAGATCTCGGAGCGCCGCGGATCGACTCCGCGGCGCGACGCCCATCGGAGCACGACGGCGAGGCCGTCGCGCGCACGGGGGCGAAAATCCTCATGATCGATAACTACGACTCGTTCACCTACAACCTCGTTCAGTATCTGGGTGAGCTCGGTGCCGAGGTCGTCGTGCGGCGCAACGACGAGATCACTCTCGAGGAGATCGAGGCACTTCGCCCGGACGGGATCGTGGTTTCGCCCGGTCCCTGTACGCCCAACGAGGCGGGTATCTCGGTCGCGACGATCGAGAAGTTTCGCGGCGCCATCCCGATCCTCGGCGTCTGCCTCGGGCACCAGGCGATCGGCGCCGCCCTCGGCGGCGCGATCGTGCGAGCCGAGCGGATCATGCACGGAAAAACGTCTCCGATTCACCACGATGGCCGCGGCGTGTTCCGCGGGCTGAGCAACCCCTTCGACGCGACCCGCTACCATTCACTCGTGATCGAGCGCAGCTCACTGCCGGGGGAGCTCGAGGTGTCCGCCTGGACCACGGAAGGCGAGATCATGGGTGTTCGGCATCGAAGCCTTCCGATGGAAGGCGTGCAATTCCATCCCGAGTCCATCCTGACGCTCGAAGGCAAACAGCTTCTTCGCAATTTCCTCGACAGCCTGCCGGCCCGGTGAGGAGAGGCGCGCCGTGACGTCCGTACCCGCCCCCGCGGCTGACACCGCGAGCCTGCTCCGAGTCGCGATCGGTCGCGTCGTCGCCGGCGAGGATCTCTCGGAGACGACGATGCATGCCGTCGCGGACGCGATCATGGACGGCGCCGCCACGCCGGCGCAGATCGGAGCGCTCTTGAGCGCGCTTCGCATGAAGGGCGAGACGGTCGACGAGCTCGTTGGCACCGCGCGCGCGATGCGGGCGCGCATGGCGCGCGTCGAGTTCGCGAGGCCAGTCGTGGACACGTGCGGCACCGGCGGCGACGGCGCGGAGCTGTTCAACGTCTCGACCGCGGCGGCGCTCGTCGTCGCGGGTGCCGGCGTCGCGGTCGCGAAGCA
This sequence comes from Thermodesulfobacteriota bacterium, assembly GCA_036781285.1. Lineage (GTDB taxonomy): Bacteria > Desulfobacterota > Binatia > UTPRO1 > UTPRO1 > UTPRO1. The sequence goes on from DAIQBH010000075.1 coordinate 20,533, forward strand.
CGGTAATCGCGCGCAATCGGGGCGGGTGGGTGGTGCCGACGTGCTCGAGGCGCTCGGCGTCCGCATCGACCTCGCGCCGGCCGGCGTGGCGCGTTGTCTCGAACGAGCCGGCGTCGGGTTCTGCTTCGCGCCCCGTTTCCACGGGGCGATGCGCTTTGCCGCCGGCCCGCGCAAGGAAATCGGCATCCGAACGATCTTCAATTTCGTCGGCCCGCTCTCGAATCCCGCGGGGGCGACCGTACAGCTGGTCGGCGTCTCGGAAGCCAAATGGACGGAGCCGATGGCCGAGGCGCTCCGCCGCCTCGGCGCGACGCGGGCGCTCGTCGTGCATGGAGGCGAGGGCATCGACGAGATAAGCACGGCTGGGCCGACACGTGTGAGCGAGGTCGGGAGCGACGGCGTGACGACGTACGAGCTCCGGCCATCCGCCTTCGGGCTCGCGGAGCGGACGTCGCCCCCGCCGCGTGTCGCGGACGCCGGTGAGAGCGCCGGGGTCATTCGCGAGGTGCTCGCCGGGAAGGCCGGACCGGCGCGGGACCTCGTCGTCGTGAACGCTGCCGCGACGCTCGTCGTCGCCGGTCGTTCCGCGGATTGGCGGGCGGGTGCCGAGGCCGCCGCGGCATCCATCGACAGCGGCGCCGCGGCGCGGACGCTTGCGCGTCTCGTCGAGACGAGCAACGAGTACGGGGACGAGCCCGCCCGCGGATGAGTACGCTCCAGACCATCGTCGACCGAAAGGCCGAGGAACTCGCCTTGCGCCGCCGCGAGCGGCCGCTGCGGTCTCTTACGGAGACCGCGCACTTCGCGCTCCCGCGGCGCGATTTCGCGGCTTCGCTCGCGCGGCCCGGCCGGCGCGTGATCGCCGAGGTGAAGCGCTCGTCGCCGTCGCTCGGGCGTATCCGCGACGATTTCGATCCGGTCGTGATCGCGTCCGGATACGCCGCCGCCGGGGCGGCCGGCATTTCCGTTCTGACCGAGGAGCGGTTCTTCGAGGGCAGCCTCGACTACCTCGCAGTCATCCGCGAGCGCGTCGACGTGCCGCTCCTGCGGAAGGATTTCCTCTTCGAGCCGTATCAAATCTACGAGGCGCGGGCGTACGGCGCCGACGCTTTCCTGCTCATCGCTGCGATCCTGCGGACGGAGATCATCCGGGAGCTCGTGGCCCTCGGTCGCGAGCTCGAGATGACGGCGCTCGTCGAGGTGCACACGGCGGAGCAGCTCGAACGATCCCTCGCCGCCGGCGCGACCCTGATCGGCATCAACAACCGCGACCTCGACACGTTCGTGACGCGGCTCGAGACGGGACTCGAGCTGCTCGCACGCGTTCCGGCCGGATGCACGGTCGTCATCGAGAGCGGCCTCAAGACCGACGCCGATCTCGCGCGCTTCGAGGCGGCCGGTGCTCATGCCTTCCTGATCGGCGAGACGCTCATGCGTGCAGCCGATCCCGGCGCGGCCCTCCGGGAGCTACTCGCGTGATCGATCCCGCCGAGCGGCCGCTCTGTGTCAAGGTATGCGGCATCACGCGGGCGTCCGACGCCGTTGCGGCGGTCGACGCCGGTGCCGATCTGCTGGGCTTCAATTTCTACCGGCAGAGTCCACGCTTCATCATGCCGGACGAGGCGGCGCCGATCGTCGCGCTCTTGCCGCGACACGTGCTGGCGGTCGGTATCTTCGTCGACGCGCCGGCAGACGAGGTCGAGGCGGCCGTAGCGCGCGCCAGGCTCGGACTCCTGCAGTTCCACGGAGACGAGCCCGCCGACTATTGCAGGCGCTTCAGCGTGCCCGCGATGAAGGCGCTTCGCGTCGCGAGCTTCAGCGACCTCGAAGCGGCCGCGGCGCCTTATCCCGACGGCTGGTTGCTCGCCGACACGGCCGACCCCCACCGGCACGGCGGAACCGGGCGCGCCCTTCCGATCGAGCCGATTCCCCGGGATCTGGCGCGCCGCGTATTCGTCGCCGGCGGCCTCAATCCCGATTCCGTCACCGACGTCGTACGTCGCCTGCGTCCTCTCGGCGTCGACGTCTGCTCGGGCGTGGAGCGCGCGCCCGGCATCAAGGATCACGCGCTCCTCAAGGATTTCGTCACGCATGCCAAGACTGCCTGACTCGCGCGGTCATTTCGGCCCGTACGGCGGGCGCTATGTGAGCGAGACGCTCATGCCGGCGCTCCTCGAGCTCGAACGCGCCTACCATCGCCTGCGCAAAGAAGCGCGCTTTCGTCGCGACCTGCGCGAGCTACACCAGCGCTACACCGGCCGGCCGACGCCGCTCTATTTCGCCGAACGCTTGACCCGAAGTCTCGGCGGCGCGCGCGTGTATCTGAAGCGCGAGGACCTGTGTCACACGGGCGCGCACAAGATCAACAACACGCTCGGCCAGATCCTCCTCGCCAAGCGGATGGGCAAGACCCGCATCATCGCGGAGACCGGCGCCGGGCAGCACGGCGTCGCGACGGCGACCGCGGCGGCGCTCTTCGGCCTCCGCTGCGAGGTCTACATGGGCAGTGAGGACGTCCGCCGCCAGGCGTTGAACGTCTTCCGCATGAAGCTCCTCGGCGCGACGGTGCATCCCGTCGACTCCGGCAGCCGCACGCTCAAGGACGCGCTGAACGAGGCGATGCGCGACTGGATCACGAACGTGCGCGATACGTTCTACATCATCGGGTCGGTCGCCGGCCCGCACCCGTATCCGATGATGGTGCGCGATTTCCAGTCGATCATCGGACAGGAAGCGCGGCGGCAGATCCGCCACGCTACCGGCCGACTTCCCGACGTGCTGATCGCGTGCGTCGGCGGCGGCAGCAACGCGATCGGGCTGTTCCACCCGTTCCTCGGTGACAAGAAAGTGAAAATGATCGGCGTCGAGGCGGCAGGTCACGGGCTCGAAACCGGACAGCACGCCGCTTCGCTGACTGCGGGGCACGTCGGCGTGCTGCACGGCAACAAGACGTATCTCCTCCAGAGCGAGACGGGGCAGGTGCAAATCGCACATTCGATCTCCGCGGGCCTCGACTATCCGGCGGTCGGTCCAGAGCACGCCCATCTGCGCGACAGCGGT
>DAIQBH010000076.1:0-19282 GCA_036781285.1 Thermodesulfobacteriota bacterium
TTCGCGGACGCGCTGCGGGAGCATCTCGCGGACGCCGACGAGGACGTCCGGACCCCGCCGGCGATTCGGTTCCGCCAGGTGGCGCGGCCCTTCAAGTTCCGCAAAGCGGAGGTCGAACGCATCCGGAACGTGAGCTACGGGCCGCACGGCAAGCGCAACCAGCTGGACATCTACAAACCGCGCGACGCCACCGGTTCCTCTCCCGTCCTCTTCCAGATCCACGGTGGCGGGTGGCTGATCGGCAACAAGGAGGAGCAGGCGCTGCCGCTGATGTACCACCTGGCTTCGCGCGGCTGGGTCTGCGTCGCGGCGAACTACCGGCTCTCCCCGCGCGCGACCTTTCCGGACCATCTGATCGACGTGAAGCGGGCGCTCGCGTGGATCAAGCGGCACGGGGCCGAGTACGGCGCCGATCCGCGCTTCGTCGTCGTGACCGGCGGCTCGGCCGGCGGCCATCTCGCGGCACTCGTCGGCCTCACGGCGAACGATCCCGAGTACCAACCGGGCTTCGAGGACGTCGACACGTCGGTGCAGGGCTGCGTGCCGTTCTACGGCGTCTACGACTTCCTCGACCGCCACGGCGAGCGCGGCAAGGCCGCGATGGCGCCATTCCTGTCGCGCCTCGTCATGAAGTCCTCGCCGGAGACCGACCGCGAAGCCTGGGAGAAGGCGTCGCCGATCGCCCGTGTTCATGCCGACGCCCCGCCCTTCTTCGTGATCCACGGAACCCACGACTCGCTCGCGTACGTCGAGGACACGCGCCACTTCGTGGCCGCGCTCCGCGCCGTCTCGCGCCAGCCCGTCGTCTACGCCGAGCTCCCGGGCGTCCAGCACGCCTTCGACATCTTCCACTCGACCCGCTCGGCGTACGCGGTCGAGGCCGTCACCCGCTACGTCGAGCGCCTCTACGGATCATGGCGCGCCGGCCAGGCGGTGCCGGCGGAGCAGGAGCTGCGCGACGTGGCGATCGGAAGCTAGTGCACCGCCGTCGCGACACTAGAGCTTCCGCAACCGGCGCATGAGCGAGGCGAGGCGTGCGAGGCCGCGGGCGCCGTCTCCCATGAAGCTCGCGCCGATGTTGGCGACGATGAAATGGCGGCAGCCGGCGCCGACGAGCGGCGTCACCTCGGCGACGATCTCGTCGACACTGCCCATGTAGAGCTGACCCTGGAGCAGCTCGGGTCGCATCGTCCGGAGCGCCTGATCCATCTCGGGCTGGTGGATCCGGGTCGGCACGAGGTCGAGGAATCCGACGTGGCCCTTCCCGAGCGGATGCTCGAGGCCGAGCCCCTCCCACGCCGCCGCCGGCGCACCGAGCGCCGTCGCCGCGCAGATCGGGCTGCGCATCGCCCGCTCGAGCACCTGGCGGCGCGAGTCGCCGAGCGCCACCAGCAACGTCTGGGTGGCGAGGAACGGCGCACTCCCCCGCCCCGCCTCGGCGCGTGCGGTCGCGATCGTCGTGAGCCGCTTCCGGTACTCCGCCGCGGTCACCTTCTGTCCGGGAAGCCAACCGTCTCCGAACCGGCCGGCGAGCCGCAACATGCGCGGGAAGTGGGCGGCGACGAAGAGGCGCGGGGCGCGGCCCTGGTAGAGCGGCAGCCGGAAGACGGCATCGCGAAGGCGCCAGAAGCGGCCCTCGTAGTCCACCGGCGCGCCGCCGCTGTCCCACAATAGTCGAATGACCCTCAGGGCCTCTTCCAGGCGCGCGACGTTGTCCTCGTACGGCAGGCCGTACGGCTCGGTGTTCTCGCGGATGCCGTTGCCGATCCCGAGGATCGCGCGCCCGCGCGACAGATGGTCGAGCGTCACGAACGACTGCGCGAGCGACATCGGATGGCGGCGAATCGCCTCGGTGACGGACGTTCCGAGATCGACGCGCCGGAGGCGCGTCGCGGCGGCCGCGAGCACGGCGACAGGGTCGAAGATCGCGTCGAGCGACGGCACGATCCGCGCCGCCGAGGTCGTCGCCGGCGTCCATGCCTCCGCGGGCGTGAAGCTCATGAAGTGATCGGGCACCCAGATCGCCGACGCGCCCATCATGCGGGCGAGCCGCATGTTGAGCCGCGAGAGCCACAGGGGAGCGACGCACGCGTCCTGATATCCGACCGTCACGCTCGCCATGCGCGCGCGACCATGACGCGTCGGGCGCTCCGCTTGCAAGCGCGCTCTGCACTTGCAACCGAGCACGCCGCCGAGACAGAACGCCCCATGCCCCATCGCGTGATCCAGTGGGCGACCGGCAACGTCGGCCGCGCCGCCGTCGAAGGCATCCTCTCCCATCCCGAGCTCGAGCTCGCGGGCTGTTGGGTCTCCGGACCGGCCAAGGCCGGCCGCGACGTCGGTGAGATCTGCGGCCTCGCTCCGATCGGCGTCCGCGCGACCAACGACGTGGACGCCATCCTCGCGACCCCGGCCGACTGCGTGCTCTACAGCCCGCTCCTCCCGCAGCTCGACGAGGTCATCCGCATCCTCGAGTCCGGCAAGAACGTGGTGACCCCGGTCGGCTGGTTCTATCCCTTTCACACGCCCGGGATGGCGGAGCTCGAGGCGGCGTGTCATCGCGGCGGCGTGACGCTGCACGGTACGGGGATCCATCCCGGCGGCATCACCGAGCTGATCCCGCTCGTGATCTCGTCGCTCTCGCGCAACGTCCGTCACGTCCGCGCCGAGGAATTCTCCGACATCCGCGTCTATCGCGCCGAGCTCGTCGTGAAGGAGATCATGCTCTTCGGCAAGCGGCCGGAGGACGCGGTGCGGAGCCCGATGCTCGACCTCCTCGGCGTCGGCTTCGGTCAGTCGATCGCGATGCTCGCCGCCGGGCTCGGGTTCCGCCTCGATCCGACGCTCCGGACGCAGCACGAGATGGCAGTGGCGACCGCGCCGATCGAGACGCCGGTGGGCGTCCTCGACACGGGGACCGTCGCCGCGCAGCGCTTCACCTGGCAAGGCACCGTCGACGGCGCCCCCGTGGTGACGGTCCGCGTGAATTGGCTCATGGGCGAACGGCACCTCGACCCGCCGTGGACGATCGGCGGCGAGCGCTTCGAGGTCGCGATCGACGGCGACCCGTCGATCCACACCACCTTGAAGGGCCTGCAACCGGACTTCGAGACCGCGGACCTCGATCGCAATCCCGGGATCGTCGCGACCGCGCTCCACTGCGTGAACTCGATCCCCTACGTCTGCAAGGCGCCGCCCGGCATCCGGACCTATCTCGACCTGCCGCTCGTCGCCGGGCGCGCCGATCCGAGCCTCAGCCGAGCGAGCGCTCGTCCTGCGGGACCACGATGACGAATTTGTCCTGCCTGCCAAACGTCATCGCGTCGTCTTCGGTCGCGGTCAGCACGTCGAGGCGGAAACCCTTGATGGCTCCGCCGCAGTCCTGCGCCTGATACCAGCCGAGATCCTCGATCCAGACCCAGGAGCCGTACGGAATCAGCTTCGGATCGACGGCGATGATGCGGGCGTCGGGATCGGCCTTCATCATCGTGGAGGTGAGGCCGTCGTTGTCCTTTCCGTAAGCCGGGCTTCGCGGGATGTACTTCGTCACCGTGAAGCGGCGGCCCCAGGACTTGCTGCCGACCGCCGGCGCCTTCGCGCTCGCCGCGAGGATCTGATCGTGCGTTCGCGTGAGCGCGGTCAACGCGGCGCTGGCGTGCCGGGCGACGCGCCGCTGCTCGCGCGCCTCCTCGGCCTTCCGAGCGAGGGCCGTGGATTGCGTCGCGACGTGGGTCGACTGCCACGCGAGAGCGGCGGAGATGCCGAGGCATGCCGCCGCGACCATCCGCACCAGGCGGCGGTGGCGCAGGCGACTCGCGCGGAGCCTCGCGTTCTCCTCCTCGAGTCGCTGCAGCGCACGCGCGATCTCGGCCGCGCTCCGTTCGAGCTCGCGCGGATCGACGACGACGGCATGGTTCCAGGCATCGCTCATGAGGTCACCTCGTGGACCTCACCCCGGTTTCAAGACACGTGCCGTGATTTCCCGTGCCGGATCGCGGGCCCGTCCCTGACCGAAACGCACGAGAGGCGAAGCTGCACGGGAAACCCCGAACATCGCGTAGCCGCCGCGCCATCGACCGCCATGGCGAGTGCTCGACGCCGGGGACTGGACGTTTGCGCCGGCATCCCTGAGGATGCGCCCATGACCCGCGAACCCGATCGCGCGGGCGCGACGGCGGCATCCCGTGATTCCGAGGTCCGCCGCCTGCGCGACACCCTCGCGGCCCGGAATCGGCAGATCGCCGCGGTGCACGGCATCAGCCGGCTGCTCTCGTCGTCGCTCGATCTCGAGGACCGACTCCGGGACATCCTCTCGGTGTCGCTCGAGGCCGTCGGCGCCGCCGCCGGCACGATCTTCCTGCACCGGCCCGAGGACGACATGCTCGTCTTTCGCTACGTCGTCGGCGAGAAGGCAGGCGAGCTCGTCGGGCTCGCGATGCCGAGCACGACGGGTCTCGCGGGTGCCGTCTTTCGCTCGGGCCGCTCGCAGATCACGAACCGCCCGCAGGAGTCCGTCGAGCACGACCGGGAGGTCGGCCGACGGATCGGCTTCGCGACGGAGTCGATCCTGACGGTGCCGCTCTGCTATCAGGCGGGCCGCCCCGTCGGAGTGCTCCAGATCCTCAACAAACGGACGGGCGAGTTCGAGCAGGACGACCTGGAGGTGCTCGAGATCATCGCCTCGGTCGCCGCCGCCGCGATCGAGACCGCCCAGCTCGCGCGCGAGGCGCAGACCGCGGCGATCGTGCACGCGGTCGGCGACCTCAGTCACGACATCAAGAACAAGGTCTCGCCGATCGTGGTCGGCATCCAGGCGCTCCGGAGCGACCTCGACGACATGTTCGCGCGCGACGGCGCGGGCACGTTGCCCCGGGCCGCGGAGGCGGTGCGCGAGGGATACGGCTACACCTTCGACATCGTCATGGACCAGGTCGAGGCGATCCAGGAGTACGCGCGGCTCCTCGCGGACGCCTTGAAGGGCGTCGTCACCGAGCCCGAGCTCGAGCCGAACGACCCGGCGCTCGTGGTCGAAGGTCAATTGCTCGCGCTCGATCCCGTCGCGCGGCACCGGGGCGTCGCGCTGCACCGCCGCTTCGCGGCCGTGCCGAGCTGCCGCTTCGACCGCTTCCAGGTGGAGCGCGCCGCCTACAACCTCGTCAACAACGCGATCGCCGCGACCCCGCGCGGCGGCTACGTGACGGTCGTGATCACGGTCCGCCCCGAGGACCGCTTCACGAGCGGCCGCGCGCTCGAGATCGTCGTCAGCGACACCGGGTCCGGCATGGCGCCCGACATCCTGGCCCGGATCCTCCGCGGGGAGCCCAAGAGCACCAAGCCAGGCGGGACCGGCCTCGGCACCCGCATCGTGTTCAACGCCGTGGCCGCCCACCGCGGGATCTTCGACGGCACCAGCACCGAAGGCACCGGCACGCGCTTCCGCCTCGCGTTGCCGCTCGTCACCGACTGACGGCGGGCTCGTCCGCTTCGCGGATGTCGACGATCCGGATGGTGGGGTCGCTGAAGGCGAAGCTCATGTATGCCGGCGGGATCTCCGTGTAGGGACGCGCGAAGAGCCGGCGGTACTTCTCGGCGTACTCGTGGACGAGGCCGTCCGCTCCCGGCGTGAGCGCCGCGCCGCGGGCGATCCGCTCGTAGAGGAAGCTCGACGCCACGACGTGCGTGACGCCCGCCGCGCGCGCCGTCGCGAGATCGACGTCGGCGACCGAGACGCGATCGACCGGCCGGCCGGCGTAGAGCTCGCGCATGGCGCGGCCGTCATGCGCCGCGAGCCAAGCCTCGGCGCGGGCGCGCGAGTCGTCGTCGAGGTGCCACACGAGTCGCGCCGACCGCGTTGCCGGCATCGCGACCGCCACGACCGCCACGAGCGCGGCCACCCATCCGAGTGCTCGCGCCCGGAGCGGCGCCGCGATCTCCCGGAGCGCGAGACACGCGGCGAGGACGACCGCCGGAACGGCCGGAAGCACGTAGCGCATGTACCCCGGAAACGGCTTCAGCGGGGCGAGCTCGACGACCAGGTACGAGACCAGCCCGAAAACGAGGAGGAGCCTCGTCGCGGGCACCGCGGCCTGCCATGCCCGCAGCCCGATGACCGCGCCGAGCGCGGCGAGCGCCACGACGACCTCCGTGAGTCCGGGGATCAGGCTCCTGCGCAGATGAAACGCCCGACCGTCGGCGGGCCCTCCGACGGCCACGTGATGCCCGCTCGCGGCATGCCAGGCCTCGAAGCGGGCGCCTGCGAGCGCCGCTTCCGGGTCGTACAGCATCGGCAGGTTGACGACGGCGAACACCACCGCCGCGATCCCGATCGCGGCGCCCATCCGGCCGTACCACCGCCGCCAGGATCCCACCGCGACGAGCGCGGGCGCCGCGAGACACGGGACGACCACCAGCACCCCCTTGTAGTGCGTGGCGCACGCGAGCCCGATCGCCACGCCGAGCTCGATCGTCGCCGGCCGCCGCCCCTCCACGCACCGGCAGAGCGCCAGCAGCGCGCCGACGCACGCGGCGGTGAGGAGCACGTCCTCCTTGAAGTAGTGGGCGTGCACCGCCAGGATCGGCGCGACCGCGAGCAGAAGCGTCGCGAGCAGCGCCCATCGCCGGCCGAGGCTCCGCCGGAAGAGCCCGTGGGCGAAGACGAGGATCGCGAGGCCGGCCGCGCCGCTCACCGCGCGTCCCATCGCCGCGATCCGCTGCGGATCGTCGGTCGGCACGGTCCGGCGCATCCCACGCACGAGCTGGAGCAACAGCAGCGGGTGCTTGAAGTCCTGCGTCCCCGTGAGGACGAAGCCGACCTTCGTTCCCTCGTCCGGGTGCAGCTCGACGGGGAAGTCGGCATGGGTGAAGTACAGGGCGGCGGCCAGGAGGAGAATTGCGCCGAGCGCCCCGAGTTCAGCCGATCGCGAAGGCGCTCTGGACATCGTCCCGTCGAGGCGCCCGCGACGAGCTCAGCGCGGCGAGAACGTGACCGGCATCGACGCGATGCCGACGATGAAGTTCGACGGTCGGCGCGGGAGGGGCCCTTCCGCCGCGAGCCGGATGCGCGGAAGCCAGGGGCGCAGGGTCTCGAACATCACGCGGAGCTCGATTCGCGCGAGGCTCGCGCCGAGACAGAAGTGCGCCCCGTGACCGAAGGACAGGTGCTCGTTCGGTTGGCGGTCGACATGGAACTCGTCCGCCCGCGGGAACACCCCCTCGTCCCGGTTCGCCGACGGGTACAGCGGGAGGACCTTGTCGCCCGCGCGGATCGTCCGGCCTCCGACCTCCACGTCACGCGTCGCGGTGCGGTTCATGTTCTGGATCGGCGTCACCCAGCGCAGCATCTCCTCGACCGCCGTCGGGACGAGCGCCGGGTCGGCGACCAGCTTCTCGGCCTCCCCGGGGTTCAGCAGCAACGCCTCCATGCCGCCCGTGATCACGTGACGCGTCGTCTCGTCGCCGCCGACCAGGATCAGCAGGCTCTCCTGGAGGATCGCCTCGTCGTCGAGCCGCTGGCCCTCGATCTCGGCGTGGACGAGCGCGCTCATCATGTCGTCACGCGGCGCCGCGCGCCGATCGGCCGCCACGTGCCGGTGATACTCGGCGTACTCCTCGAACGCCGTCAGCGCCCGCGTCATCTTCTCGGGCCCGGCGCTGACCGAGGTCCCCTCGATCAGATCGTCCGACCAGCGCAGCAGCTTGTCGCGATCCTCCGGCTCGACCCCGAGGAGGTCCCCGATGACGATCATCGGGAGCGGAGCCGCGACGTCGTGCACGAAGTCGCAGGTGCCCTGCTCGGCGCCGCGCCGGATGAGGTCCTCGCAGATCGCGCGGATCTTCGGCTCGTGGTCGAGGACGCGGCGGGGCGTGAGCCCCTTGTTCACCAGGGCGCGGCGGCGGCGATGCTCGGGGTCGTCCATGTTGATCATGGACGGGATGGGCGGCGAGTCCGGCCGCGCGCCCCCTCTGTTGGAGAACGTCTGCGGGTCGCGCGAGACGCGCAACACGTCGGCGTAGGTCGCGACGCCCCACACCTGGCCCGCCTCGTCCCAGTAGACCGGCGCCGCGGCGCGCATCCAGGCGAAGGCGTCGTAGGGACGCTCCGCGTACCAGTCGCCGTCGAGGAGGCGGATCGCGGGCGGAGTCATCGCATCGTCACGTCAGGCTGGCGCACCGCTCCGCTGCGCGCGACCTACGGTGCGATCTTCCACGAAGCGCGCGATCGCCTCGCTGCCATAGCCGAGCTCGGCGAGCAGCTCGTCCGTGTGCTGGCCGTGCACCGGCGGCGCGAGCCGCACGCCGCCCGGCGTCCCCCGGAGCTTGATCGGTACGCCCGTCACCTCGAGCCGGCCGAGCGTCGCGTGCTCGGTCGCCACGATCATGTCGTTGTGGCGCACCTGGACGTCACCCGCGACCTCGGGGATCTCGAAGATCGGCGCAGCGAGCACGTCCGCCGCGATCAGCCGCTGGAGCAGATCGTCGCGGTCGAAGTCGCGGCAGCGAGCGGCAAGCATCCCGTCGAGCTCGTCCTGCCGTTCGAGGCGCGCCGCGATCTTCGCGAAGCGCGGGTCCGTCGCCCACTCGACCTCGAGCGCCCGGCAGAGATGCGCGAAGAACTTGTCCGACGGGCACGTGATGACGATCCCCTTCCCGTCCCGGCACGGATACACGCCCGAGGGCGCGAAGTACTGGCTGCGGTTCCCGGTCCGCGGGGTGATCTCCTCTTTCAGGAACCAGGCGCCGAGCCCGCTCGCCTGCGCGTGCACGAGCGCGTCGAGCAGCGACACGTCGATGCGCTGGCCTTGGCCCGTCCGACCACGCACGAGGAGCGCCGCGAGCACGCCGGACACGACCAGCTCCGAGGTCATGACGTCGACGAGCGGCACCGTGACGCGGACGGGTCGTCCCGCCGGGTCGCCGTTCAACGACAGCAGCCCGGCGTAGCCCTGCGCGAGGAAATCGATGCCGGGGCGGCCGGCATAGGGACCGTCGGGGCCGAAGGCCGTGACGCCGACCCAGATGACGTCGGGCCGGTGCGCCTTCACCTGCTCGTAGGCGAGCCCGAGCTTCGTGAGTGCCGGCCCGCGGACGTTGGTGATCACGACGTCGCTCGTGACCGCGAGCGTCGCGAAGATCGACCGCCCGGCCTCCGTCGTGAGATCGACGACGAGGCTCCGCTTGTTGCGGTTGAGACTCAGGAACGGCGATCGCTGGCCGTCACGCTCGGGCCCGAGGTGACGGCTGTCGTCGCCGTAGTGCGACTCGACCTTGATGACGTCGGCGCCGAGATCGCCGAGGAGCGTCGCCGCGTACGGCCCCGCGAGCATGGTCGCGAGGTCGAGGACGCGAATGCCGTCGAGGGGCATCATGGAATGGCCCCCTTCTCCTTGAGCGCGCCGATCTCGTCCCAGTCGTAGCCGAGCAGCTCGAACAGCGTCATCTCCGTGTCCTGGCCGAGCTCCGGGCCGAGGCTCCGGATCGTGCCCGGGGTCTTCGAGAGCGTGACCGGCATGCCGCGGACGGTGACCGTGCGGTTCACCTCTTCGCAATGCGTGTCCATGAAGTAGTCGTTCGCCCAGGCGCCCGGGTCCTTCGCCAGATCGGCGAGGGTCGCGACCGGCGCCACGGCGACGCCGCGTCCGGCGAGCGGTTCGAGGCGCGCCATCCACTCCGATGCGGTGCGCGTGGCGAAGGCAGCGTCGAGGACCGCCACGAGCTCGCGCGCGTGCTCGCGGCGGCCCGCGACGCCCGTGAAGCGCGCGTCACCGCCGAGACCGTCGACCGCCTCCGCGAGCGCGCGAAACGCATCGTCGCGGTTGGGAACGCAGAGCATCAGCCACTGGTCCTGCGCCTCGTACGTGTTCCAGAGCGGGTTCCGCGCCGCCGTCCGCGACTGCTGCTGCGAGTACCGTGGGTCGCGGGTCGCCAGCCACGGTTGCAACGAGGGTGCCGCCAAGAAGAGCTGCGCGCCATAGAGCGACGCGTCGATCCGCTGGCCGACGCCGGTCGCGTTCCGCCGCCAGAGCGCCAGCAGGATCGCGAGCGCCGCCATCAAGCCGCCGTACGCGTCGCCCGAGCCCATGCCGAGATAGATCGGCGGCTGCTCGGGCTCGCCGAGACGGCTCATGAGGCCCGTCAGCGCTTGCACCGTCATGTCGAACGACGGCTTGCTCGTCGTCGCATACGGGCCATACCCCGTCGTGGTCGCGTAGATCAGCTTCGGGTTGATCGCCGAGAGCTTCTCCCACGTCAGGTGCCACGCCTCGAGATTCTCGGCGCCGAGGTTCGAGAGGAAGACGTCAGACCGCTCGACCAGACGGTACATGATCTCCTGGCCCGCCTGGGTTTTCAGGTCGACCGCCATGCTCTTCTTGTTGCGATTGATGACGAGGAAATACTGATTCCAGTCGCCGACCGGCAGCGCCTTGATGCTGCGGACGCCGCGGCCCTGATCCCCGCCCTTCGGCCGCTCGACCTTGATGACCTCGGCGCCGAAGTCGGCGAGGTGCTGGGCCGCCACCGGACCCTGGAACCACACCGTGAGATCGATGACGCGGAGACCCTCGAGCGCGGTCGGCACGGCTCAGCCTCCGATCGTTCCGGCGTCGCGGAGCACCGTGATCTCGTCCTCGGAGAGCCCGAGGACGTCGTGCAGCACGGCGTGGCCGTGCTGACCCCGCGCGGGGGCCCGGCGCGCGAGCCGGGCCGGCGTCTCGCTCATGAAGATCGGGAACCCGAGCGAGGTGTGCTTCCCGAGGCTCGGATCCTCGACCTCGACGAAGTAGCGGTTGCGGTAGACCTGCGCGTCGGCCGCCGGGAAGTCGTAGCTCTCGATGATGTCGGCCGAGAGCTGATGCTCTTGGAACATCGCGCGCCAGTGGGCCGCCGGCTTCCTCCGGAACGCGAGCTCGAGCACCTGCATCATTTCCAGCCGATTCGCCCCGCAGCGCTTCTCGTGGGTGTCGAAGCGCGGGTCGTCGGTCTTCAGATCGACGAGCGGGGCAAAGATGGGCCACCAGCGGTCCGTGTCGGGCATCGTGAGCGTCACCCACGGGCCGTCCGCGCTCATGTAGACGGTGCCGCTCATCGGGTTGCCGGCATCGAGGCGCGAGATCGGTTGCAGCATGCGCTCCCCGCCGATCGCGAGGTAAGCCTGGAGGTCGAGGCTCGCACCGTACATGTTGCCGGCGAGAAGCGAGGTGTCCACCTCCTGCCCTTCGCCGGTCCTGGCGCGATGGTGGAGTGCTGTGAGGATGCCGAACGCGAGCATGACCGCGGTGTACATCTGGCCATGTCCCGGGAAGACGGGCGGCTGCCCGGGCTGCGGCAGGATCGGCATCATGCCGGTCCGCGCCGCGGCGAGCTCGTCGATCGCCGGCAGGTCGGCGTCTGGGCCTTTCGCTCCGAAGCCCGAGCCGCGGGCGTAGATCAGGTCCGGCTTGACCGACACGAGGGCCGCGTACTCCAAGCCGAGCCGCGCGAGATCCTTCCTGGCTCGGTCGGTGATCACGACGTCGGCCTTCGCGACGAGATCGCGGACGAGCGCGCGGCCGCGTTCGCGCGCGAGATCCACCGCGAGGCTCTGCTTGTTGCGCTGCGCGAGCTCCGCGCGGCCGTTCCACCCACCTGCGGGCAGCTCGTCTTCGGGCCCGACGGCGGGCGAGTCGCCCAGGTCGTCGATCCGGATCACCTCGGCGCCGAAATCACCGAGCAGCGCCGCGCCGATCCCGCCCCAGAGCTCGACGGTGAGATCGACCACGCGGATGCCGTCGAGGGCGCCGTTCACGAAGCCACTCGGACGATGCCGTCGATGAGCGTCGTGTAGAGCTGCGTCAGCATGTGGCGCACGTCCGCCTCGCGTCCCGGCTTCGCGGCCCAGTTGCTGCCCCAGCGCACGACGCAGCCTCCGCCCGGGGCGTCCGCGAGCTCCACCACCGCGATGTAGTTCCGGAGCGGGAGCGCGGTCTCGTTCAGAATCGAGTACGCGAACACCCTCTCGTCGTAGGCGACGTCCAGGCGCTCGACGATCGAGCCCGGCGTCCCCTTGATGTAGACCGTGCGGACGGCGCCGATACCCTCGCCTTCGCACTCGACCTTCTCGACCGCCTCGGGCGAGAGCTTTCCCACTGCGCCGAAGTCCATCAGCGCGGCGAAGAACCGCTGCCGCGAGACCGGAACGGTCTTTTCGACGACGACCGCGTACGCCATGCTTAGAGCACCAATCCGATGCTGGCACCGTGCCGCGCGGCCTCGGCCATGAAGCGGGGCAGCCACGCCGAGCCCGCTACGAAGAGCTGCGGGATGCCGCCCTCGGCTTTCAGCTGCTCGTAGAGCTGCGGCGCGGGAACCGATCCGTAGACGAGCACGACGGTGTCGAACCCTTCTTTGCGGTACGTCGTCGGGCCGTAGGCCGAGACGAGCTCGATCGCCTCGGGTGTGACGGCGTTCAGCACGAGGTTCGGGTGGATGGTCACGCCGCACTCCTCCATCCGGCGCAGCATCATGCCGACGGAGTAGCGCGCGATCTCGAACCCGAGGTGCACCGACTTGGTGAAGATCTCGACGTGCTTGCCGCGTTCGGTGAGATATTCCGCGACGCACGGCGTCTCGTAGTAGTCCTCCTGCGAGACGATCGCGACGCGGTCGCCGACCTTCGCCTTGCCGGAGAGCACGTCCCACGCCTGCACGACGTGGGGCAGGTCGACCCCGGGAACCGCGTCGGGGAAACGCGGTACGGAGCCGGTCGCGATCACGACCGCGTCGGGCTTCAGGGAACGGATCGCGGCGGCGTCGGCCTCGGACTCGAGCTTGACCTCGACGCCGAGGCGCTCCATCTCGTTCTCTTCGAAATAGACCTGGTCCTCGAAGTCGTCGCGCCCGGGAGTGGCCATCGCGAGCAGGAGCTGTCCGCCGAGCCGTTTCCCGCGCTCGAGCAGCGTGACCTTGTGGCCGCGCATGGCGGCGACACGCGCGGCCTCGGTGCCGGCGAGACCGCCGCCCACGACGACCACGCGCTTCGGGTCGTCGGTCGGCTTGTAGGTCTGCTCCCACTTCACCTCGTTGCCGATCACGGGATTGATCGAGCAGGTCGGCGCGTAGGGGAACGTGCGCGGCTCCGACGCCTCGTCGATGCAACGCGTGCAGCTGATGCAGCGGCGGATCTCGCTGAGGCGGCCCTCGCGCGCCTTGTTGGCGAAGTCGGGGTCGGCGATCCCGGCACGCACCATGCCGACGAGGTCGCAGAACCCGTCGCGAACGAGCTCCTCGGCGACTACGGGATCGTTGATGCGGCCGCTGAAGAGGACCGCGATGCGCTTCTCCTGACTCTCGAGGTCGACCTTCGCGGCCTTGCCGTACTCGCGAAACTGGCCGTGGCCGTAATACGAGTTGGGGACGTACGAGGGAGCGCCCCAGCAGTGCCCGACGTCGATGTCGACGAAGTCGAGGAGGCCGGTCTCCCCGATGTAGTAGAGCATCTCGCGCATCTCGAGATTGTCGTAGCCGCCCCGGCGAAACTCCTTGCCGCTGATGCGGATGCCGAGTGCCAAGTCGTCGCCGATCCGGCCGCGGATGCGCCGCAGCGCCTCGACCACGAACCGGATGCGCTCCTGCGGTCCGCCGCCCCAGCGGTCCGTCCGCCGGTTCGTCGCCGGCGAGAGGAACGTGTAGCCGAGCGTCTCGTGGGCGCAGTGCATCTCGATGCCGTCGGCGCCGAACCTCTTGGCGGCCTCCGCCGCGTCGGCGTAGCTCTGGAAGTGGAACTCGATCTCGTCCTCGCCCATGACGTGCGGGACGTAGTCCTGCGCCCCGACCGGCGGCACCGCCGACGGCGCCCACACGGCGGAGAGATGCGTGAGCTGCGCGAGTGCCACGGCGCCGACCTTGTGCAGCTCGGCGTAGAACTTGGTCATGCCCTCGGCGAAGGGCGGGTTCTGGTAGATCGGAAAGTGCGACGCGAACCCGACCGAGAGGCCGACCTCGTCCGGCGTCTCGGGAGGGAACGGCGACGGCAAGAGCCACGTCTCACTGCCGATCCACCCCGCACCGCCTTTGGCCTTCGCGAGGTGGTGCGCGATGAAGTGCTCGTCGATCCCGCCGGGGACCAGCGAGGAATTGATGGTGTTCGTGGTCTCGCAGACACGGTTCGGGACCTTCATGGGCCCGACCTGGATCGGAGAGAAGAGGTGCTGGAACTGACTCATGGTCAGGCCGGTCCCGTCGGCGAGAGGATCACGATCGGGAACGCGCGGTCGGTCTGCTTCTGGAAGAGGTCCCACAGAGGCAGGAGCGCGACCAGACGCGGCCACAGCGTCGCACGCTCGGCGTCGGTGGCGTTCCGCGCGACGGCCTTCCTCTTCACGTGGTCGAGCTGCACCTCACACTGCGGATTCGCCTCGAGGTTCACGTACCACGCTGGGTTGTGGTCGTAGCCCGCGAGCGACGCGACGATGACGAGACGATCGCCGTCCCGGAGGAAGACGAGCGCGACGGTCCGCGGCTGACCCGACTTGCGTCCGGTCGTCGTGAGCAGGAGCGTCGGGAGCCCCGACGGCCCCTTCCCTTCCGCGCGGCCTTCCGGATTGGCGAGATACGCCTCGACGTCGGCCTTGCCGTCGCTCCGGATGCGGCCGACCGACGACGTCTGGTCCTTCAGGTACGCCCATTCGTCGTCGGACAGGAAGTCGGGCTTCTGCATGTTCTCGCGATTCGTCATTGAGATAGACCTCTGAGCCTTTTAGCGATTCACTTTCGCGATGACGGTGTCGGCGTAACGACGAAGGGATTCCTGCTTCGCGGCGAGCGGAGGCTGCATGCGCATGGCGGAGACGCCGAGCTCGGCCTGGATGCCCGCCAGATTCCACGGCGCGATCTGGAGATCGGTGACGCCGGCATCCTCGAGCCGGCGCACGTCGTCGACCGTCTCGGCGTCGGGGCTGTGGAGCATGATGTCGAAGGGCTCCTTGTCGCGGCCGAGCTCGCGGCGCAGCTTCCCGAGCTCGGCGACGATGCCCTTGATCTCGTCGACGCCGTGCACGATCCCGATCCAGCCGTCACCGTAGCGCGCGGCGCGCACCAGGGCCGGTTGCGAGGAGCCGCCGACGTAGATCGGAATCTTCTTTTTCGGCACCGGCGCCATGATGAGCCGGTCGAAGTCGTAGTACTTGCCGTGGAACTCGACGAAACCGCCGCCGAGGCAGAGCCGGATGATCTGGATGGCCTCGTTCTGGCGCGCACCGCGCGTCTTCTTGTCCATCCCGAGCCACTTGAACTCTTCGGGCATCCACGCGAGCCCGACCCCGAGCGCGACCCGGTCGTTCGACATCGCGGCGACCGAGCAGAGCGCCTTCGCTTCGAGGAGCGGCTGGCGGATCGCCAACCGGAGGACGGACGGAAGGAAGCGCACGCGCTTGGTGACGGTCGCCATGGCGGTGATCGCCACCCACGGGTCGAGCACCGGCGTATCGAGCGGCCAGAAGCGCACGCCGTCCGGCGTGTACGGGTACTTCTCGGACGTCACCTCCGGGAAGAACGGCGCGTCCGCGACCTGGATGCTGTCCCAACCCGTCTCGTCGGCCGTGCGCGCGAGATCGAGGAACTCGGACGGGTCGACCATGAAGATGTGGAATCCGAATCGCAACGCTCAGCTCCTTGGACGCGGGGTCGTGGGGGCGCGGGACGTGAAAAATGAAACACGTTCTAAGAACGGAAGCACTATGCAGAACTCCGATTCAGGATGCAATGTCGGGCGCCGCGCCGGAGGATCGGGCCGGCCGGATTTTCCTTGTGTGTGCGGCGAATCGCGTGCTACGCGCCGGGCGATCACGCGGACCCCGAACCCCAAGGAGGGACGACGATGCGACGAGCGATGCGGTTGGCGGTGGGCGGGCTGCTCACCCTGGGATTGGTCCTCGGCACGACGGCGCAGGCGAGCGCGTTCTGCATCTTCAACTGCACCTACACCAAGACGAAGTATCCGATCGTCCTGGAGCATGGGCTCGCGGGCTTCGACGAGCTCTTCGGCGTGTACAGCTATTGGTTCGGGATCGTCGGCGCGCTCGAGGACGGCGGCGCCACGGTCTTCACGACGACCGTCAGTCAGCTGAACTCGACCGAGGCCCGCGGCGAGCAGCTGATCGATCAGATCGAGACGATCGTCGCGCTCACCGGGAAGCCGAAGGTCAACTTGATCGGTCACAGCCACGGCGGCCTCGACATCCGGTATGTCGCGGCGGTCCGGCCCGACCTCGTCGCGTCGGTCTCGTCCGTGGCGACTCCGCACAAGGGCGCGGCGCTCGCCGATTGGCTGAAGGCAAATGTCGCGAACGGCGGATTCACGCAGAACGTCGTCGCCTACTTCGCGAACTCGCTCGGCATGGTGATCGGGCTCCTGACGGGGCACTCGAATCCGCAGGACGCGATCGCGGCCCTGAACTCCCTCACGACCGCCGGCCTTGCGACGTTCAACGCCTCGTATCCGCAGGGCGTCCCGACGACCGCGTGTGGCCAGGGCGCCGCGAGCGTGAACGGCATCCGGTATTACTCGTGGAGCGGCACCGGTATCCTCACGAACGCCCTCGACGTCTCCGACGCCGCCCTCGCGCTCTCGTCCTTCTTCTATCCGGAGGCGAACGACGGCCTCGTCGGCAAGTGCAGCTCGCACCTCGGCACCGTGATCCGTGACAACTACTTCCAGAATCACCTCGACGAGGTGAACCAGGTGCTCGGCCTGGTTTCGATCTTCGAGTCGAGCCCGCCCGCGCTCTTCCGCGCGCACGCGAATCGCTTGAAGAACGCCGGGCTCTAGGCTTCTCTCTCCGCATGCGCCGAGCGCTCCTCGCGACCCTCGCCGCCCTCGCGGCGGCGGGGGTCCTGCTCGGCCGGTCCGGCGACGCCCCCGAGACGCGAGACACCGCCGTCGCCCCGAGCGCGCGCGACACGAGCGCGACCGACGGCACCGTCGCAGGGGCCTCCGCCTTCGATCGCGATTCCTCGTCGGGTCTGCCCCGCCCGAAGTCGCTCCGCGGCACGCGCACCGACGGTGGTCTCGCCGTCGACGCGGACGGCCGTTTCGTCCCGACCCTCGATGCGCGCCGGCTCTTCGACTATTTCCTGACGGCGAGCGGCGAGGTTCCCGACGCCGATCTCGCGACCCGCGTACGGCAGGAGATCGGCCGCCGGCTCGCGGCCGAGCCCGCTCGCGATGCCACCGCGCTCTTCGAGCGCTACCTCGCGTATCGCGAGCGCGTGCGAGCGCTCGCGACCGCGGAGGTGCCCGATGCCGACGATCTGGAAACCCGGCTCGCGAGCCTGATCGCCCTCCGCCGGGAAATGCTCGGCCCGCAGGCTGCCGACGCGTTCTTTTCCGCCGAAGAAGCGGACGCGCGACGGATGCTCGACGCCCGCCGCATCGCCGACGACACGAGCCTTTCGATCGACGAGCGCGCGGCGCGCGTCGAGGAGATCTTCGCGGCGGCCGACGCCGGCCTGCCGCCCGAGGTGCGCGCAGCCCGCGCGGCGGGGCGGCTCGCGACGACCCTCCGAGACGCCGAGGCCGAGATCCGCGCGGGTGGCGGCGGCGACGCCGAGGTGTCGGCGATGCGGGGGCGGCTCGCCGGCCCGGAAGCGGCCGCGCGCCTCGCCGACCTCGACCAACGCCGGAGCGCGTGGCGAACCCGCGTCGACGCGTTTCGCGCGGCACGTGAGCGGCTCCGGAACGACGTGAGCCTCACCCCAGCCGCGCGCGAGGCCGGCGTCGCGCGTCTCCGCGAGGAGTCGTTCACGGCGCCGGAGCGGCGGCGCCTCGACGCCCTCGATCGCATCGACGATCAGGCGATCGAGGGCATCGATGGTCATGCCATCGCCCCCATCGATCGCCAGGCGATCGGCCCAATGGATCGCGCGCCGGCCGACCCGGCCGTCCCGTAGTGCCCGAAGGAGCCCACGTGCCGTTCGGCGAAACCGTGCTCGCGCACGACGTCGCATGGTCGACCGTGCTACGCGCCGCCGGCGAGCGCGCACCGTGGCTCCGCCGTGTCGCGATCCCGCTCGCGCGCTCCGGCGACGCCTGGCTGTGGTTCGTCGCGGCCGGCGTCGTGGCGGCGCTCGGCGATGCCCGGGTCCGCCGCGACATGGTGCTGGTCGTGCTCACGATCGTCGCGACCGGTCTCGTCGTGAAGCTCGGAAAGCTCGGCGCGCGCCGGGCCCGACCCGACGGGGATTGGGGCGGCTCGTACCGGCGCCAGGATCCGCACGCGTTCCCCTCGGGTCACGCGGCGCGCGCGGCGGTTCTCACGGTGCTCGGGTTCGCCCTCGGGCCGGCGTGGCTCGGACCCGCGATGGCGATCTGGACGGTGCTCGTCGCCGTGAGCCGCGTCGTGCTCGGCGTCCACTACGTGTCGGACGTCGTCGGCGGCGCCGTCCTCGGAATCGTGTGCGGGCTCGTCGCGCTCTGCGTGTGATCGTCAGTCGGAGCGGTCGCTGAATCGTGTCGCCGTCCGGCGGAGCGCCGGCGGGAAGCCGTACCGCGCGCCCCAGCAGGCACCCGTGGCGCTCCGCAGCTGGATCGTGACCGGCGACGTCAGCGTCGCGAGCGACGGAAGATCGAGCCCGGCGCCGCGCGCCACCAGCGCGACGCGCGCCTTTCCGTCGACGCCGCTCTGCAAGCCGAGACGTTGCACGCCGTCGTCCGCGACCTTCGCATCGGCGTACGCGAACCCGCGCCGCGTCGCGCGCCAGCGCAGCTTCGCCGTCCGGCCGCAGCCCGGGGCCTCCCCGGGGACGCGCACCGTCGTGCGGAGCCCGTTGCCGTCGTAGACGCAGAGCGTGACGCCGTCCCCAGCGAGCGGGTTTCCAAAATCGGCGGGCACCGTCGC
This sequence comes from Thermodesulfobacteriota bacterium, assembly GCA_036781285.1. Classification (GTDB taxonomy): domain Bacteria; phylum Desulfobacterota; class Binatia; order UTPRO1; family UTPRO1; genus UTPRO1. The sequence continues at coordinate 18,870 of DAIQBH010000076.1, forward strand.
GACGCCGCGCCCCCAGAGCCACGCGAGACGGTTCTTCCGCGCGTCGGGTGGCCTCATCGAGAGCGTCAGCGCGGCGCGCCGTGCCGCCGGCTCGCGACACGCCGTCGGCGCCGGGGGACACGCCGGCGTGACCGGGAACACGATCTCGTCGCTCGGAACGAAGACGTCCGTCGCCGCCGTCGCTTGCAGGCCCTGCACGACGCCGCCCGCCGGTGCGAGGATGCGGTCGCCGAGTGCGACCGCCGCGATGCCGTGCCGCGGGATCGCCATCGGCGTGTCTCGGCACCACTGGTCGGTCGCGACGTCGTACACCTCGTTCACCGCGAAGAGCCGCGGCACCTCGCCCCCCGCGACCCAGATGCGACCGCCGAGCGCGGCAGCCGCGGCCGCACTCCGCGCCGTCGGCATCGGTG
>DAIQBH010000076.1:19292-23563 GCA_036781285.1 Thermodesulfobacteriota bacterium
GGTGGGCCGCGGACGCGCCCGTGGCGCTCCGGCCGCTGATCACATGGATGAAGTCGCCGACGACGACAGCGTTCAGGTGCTCGCGCGCGGTCGGCATGTCGGCACCCGTGCGCCAACTGCCGGCCGACGCGTCATACACGAAGACGGTTCGCTGCGCCCGATCGGCCGCGTCGACGCCGCCGAAGACGTAGAGCTTGCCGCCGTGCTCGACCATCCAGAGGCCGCCGCGCGGCGCGGGAAGCGGCGGACCGGCGCGCCACTCGTCCGCACCGGGGTCGTAAACGAAGGTCTCGCTCCGCGCCGCGAAGTCACCGGCAAAGCCGCCGACCACCCAGACCTCGCCCGCGAGCGCCGCGACTCCCATGTGGTCGCGCGGCGCCGGCAGCGCCGCGGCCGTCGACCACGCATCGAGCGCCGGATCGTAGACCTCCACGCTCGCGAGAGCCGCGAGCGGCGGCCCGGCGAGTCCGCCTACGACGTACACACGGCCGTCGAGGAGCGCCGCACCGACCTCCTGCCGCGCGGTCGCGAGCGGGGCACGCGAGAGCCACTGCCCGGCCTCCGCCCGCGCGCCGACGACGATCGCGAGCACCCCGACGGCGAGCGCGAAGAAGCGAAGCACCACGTGACTCTACCAGCCGGCACGCCGGCACGCGCCTGCCACGTCGCACGGCGGTGCCCATGGCGATCGGCGCTCGTGACTTACGCGGGTTGCCGCCCCAGGAGCCGGCGGAAGAAGCGCGCGATCGCCGCCCAGAGGACGCTCATCACGAGCGGCACGATGCGGATCGCCTGCGCCTCGACCTGCGGCCGCGGGAGCGGCGGCGGCAGCACCTCCGGCGTCACGACGCGCGGGCCTTCGGCCCCCGCGCCCGCGGACGTGGCCGCGGACGTCGCCGCGGCCGCCGCCGCAGCGGCGGCGAGCGGTTCGAGGTGCGACTGCACCGCGGACACGAACTGGAGGAAGAGCTGGTGCGACACGCCCTGGATCATGCCGCGGCCGACCTGCATGATCTTCCCGGTGAGGTCCACGTTGGCCCTGCTGACGACCTCGGTCTGCCCATCGGGCAACGTGCGCATCTCGGCGACCATCGTGCCTTTCGCCGTGCCCCCGCCCGTCTCGCGTCCTTCGGCGGTCATCTCGATGCGGCGCCCGGCCTCGTCGACCGTCGTGAGGTGGACCTTCCCCTTGTAGCGGGTCGTGATCGCGCCGACCTTGATCTTCACGTTGCCATGGAACGTCCGATCGTCGATCACCTCGTCGAGCTCGGCGCCCGGCATGCACGGCGCCACCTGCTGGGGATCGAGCAGGAAGCGCCACACCAGATCGAGCGGCGCCTTCACCGAGAACGTTTCCTGGATGTCGATGGCCACGCGTCAGCCTCCTGAGGATACTCGCCGGTAGTCGGCGGCGTCGTCGATGTCCGAGGGCGGCGTCCCCGCCAGCGGCAGCTCGCGCACCCAGTCCGGGTGGCGGCGAAAGAGCTCGCGGGCTCCGCGATCGCCGTCGAGCGTTGCGATCTCGGCCCACGACCGGCGTGCGAGCACGACGGGATGGCCCGGATGCGCCGCGCCGTCCGAGTCCCGCCAGACCGGACGGAGCGCCGTGTCCCGGTCGCCGCGAAAGGCCGCGACGACCCGGTCGATCAGATCGGCGTCCACGTCGGGCTGATCACCGAGCAGCACGGCGGCAGCCGGGGCATCGCGCCCGATCGCCGCGAGACCACGGGCGAGCGACCCACCCTGCCCGTCCGCCCACGCCGAATTCACGACGACGCGCGCGCGTGCCGGCAGGGCCACCGCGCGTCGGATCGCCTCGGCCTCGTGCCCGAGCACGAGCACGATCTCGCCGAGCCCACTCGCGGCGGCCGCATCGAGCGCGTGCTGGAGCAGCGGCCGACCGCCGAGCGGCAGGAGCTGCTTCGGGTGGCCCATGCGCCGCGACCCACCGGCGGCGAGCACGACTCCCGCGACCGCCGTCATGCCGACCGACCGCCCGCCCGCCGCGCGCGCGTGTCGTCGTGCACGCTGCCGTGCTCGCGCAGCGGCCGCGCGTCGCGGCCGGACCGCACCGCGAGCATCTCGGCGAGGATCGCGACCGCGATCTCCTCCGGCGTCTCGCTTCCGAGGTCGAGCCCGATCGGCGTCCGGATGCGGGCGAGCTCGTCCGAAGCGAAGCCCTCCTCCGCCAGCGCCGCGCAGCGGAGCGCGTGCGTCTCGAGGCTCCCCATCGCGCCCACATACGCGGCTTCGCCGCGGAGCGCCGCGCCGAGCGCCGGCACGTCGAGCTTCAAGTCGTGGGTCAGCGTCACCACGAACGCAGCTCGGAGATCGAGCGCCGCGAGCGCCTGCGCCGGTGAGGCGTGCACCAGCGCGTCGACCTCCGGAAACCGCTCGGGACGGAGATACGCGCTCCGCGCTTCGACGACCGTGACGTGCATGCCGATGCGCTTCGCCATGAGCGCGAGCACGACGGCGGTGTGCGTACCGCCGCTGATCACGAGCCGGTCGGGCGGCGGCAGCGCCTGCACGAAGACGAGAGCGTCGCCGTCGGGGTGCTCGACGGTGACGAGGCTCACCGCCGCCGTGCCCAGCATCGACGCCGCCGTCGCCGTGACCGTGCGGTCGAGATCCGCGCCGAGGCTGCCCGTCACCGCGTCGTCCGCGCCGATGGCGAGGCTGCGGCCGGCGACCGCGGCCGGTGCGAGCGCGACCGCCAGCACCGCGGGCTCGTGACGCCCGGTCGCGCCACGCGCGGCCATCCATGCGGGAGTCGCCCTGAAGGGCTCGATGAACACCTCGATCTCCGCACACGTGAGTCCCACGGCGAGCTCCGAGTCGTCGGCGATCCCGTACCGCGCGAGCACCGGCACGCCGTCTGCCAGCACCTGGAGGGCGCGCGTCACGATGTCCGCCTCGACGCACCCCCCACTCACCGACCCGGCCATCTGCCCGCTCGCGGTGACCAGCATGCGGGCGCCAGGCAATCGGGGCGCGGAGCCGTGCACCCGCACGAGCGTCGCGAGCGCGATCGCCTCGCCCTCGCGCTGCCAGCAGTCGAGCCGTTCGAGGATGTCCCGCATCACGCGACTCAGCCTCGAGCGGCCCTCCGCTCGTCGAGCACCGCCGTGGCGACCAGCTCCTCGAGGTAGCGGTCGTCCCAGAAGGACAATTGGAGCTGCTTCGCGCGTCGGAAGAAGAGCTGGATGTCGTACTCGGTGGTGAAACCGATGCCGCCGTGCACCTGCTGCGCCATCGCGGTCACGTCGCGGTAGGTCTTGCACGCGAAGAGCTTCGCCATCGGCGCGAGCTTCGCGATCGACCGGCCGCTCGCGGCGGCCCACGCGGCCTCGTGGACCAACGTACGACCGCCGTCCACGTTGGTCACCGCGTCGGCCATGTAGTGGGCGAGGGCCTGGAACGCGCCGAGCGGCTTGTCGAACTGGTGGCGCGTCTTCGAGAAATCGACGGTGATCTCGAGCGCCCGCTCGGCGCCGCCCATCGCCTGCGCCGCGAGGTAGATGATGCCCTCGTGCATCACGTCGTTCCAGAGGGCCCACCCGCCGCGGCCGGCGCCGACGCGCTCGGTCGCGGCGACCGGCACGTCGCGGAACGTGACCTCGTATTGCGTGTCGGACGCCACCGTCATCTGCTGCTTCAGGATGACGCCGGGGGCGGCGGGGTCAACCAGGAAGCAGTCGACGTCCGCCGGCGCCGTGCCGCTGCGCGCGAGGACCAGAAGCCGCGTCGCCGCCTTCGCGAAGAGCACGTGCCGTTTCACGCCGTTCAACGCCAGGGTCCCGCCGCTGCCGCTCGCCGCGAGCTGGACACCGGCGGGACCGTACCCGCCGCGCGGTTCCAGCCACGCCGGCGTGACGATGACCTCGCCCGAGGCGATCTTCGGGAGCCACTCGCGCTTCTGCGCTTCGGTTCCCGCCCGCGCGAGGACGCCAGCCGACAGGATCGCGGAAACGAAGTGCGGCGACGGCGCGAGCGCGCGACCGAGCTCCTCGTACACGATCATCGCCTCGAGGGCCGTCTGCCCGCCGCCTCCGTAGGCTTCGGGGATCGTGAGACCCGTGACGCCGAGCTCGCCGAGCGCCTTCCAGAACGGCGCCGGGAAGCCGATCGGATCGTCCTCCATCTTGCGGACCGCTTCGATCGGGGAATGCTCCGCGCAGAGGCCGCGGACGGTGTCGCGCAGCATCTGCTGCTCTTCGGTGAAATTCAGGTCCATGCCATTTCGCCCCCGTGCGCTCAGCGGCTGCGCC
>DAIQBH010000077.1:0-838 GCA_036781285.1 Thermodesulfobacteriota bacterium
CGGTCCGCGGGCGCCGTGACCCGGCACATGGCATCGACGCTCACGATCGTCGCGGCGGACACCACGCCGAGGATCGCTTCCTCCCCGAGGATGGCGGCGCGCGCGAGCTGATACTTCAGCTCGACGCTCCGTCCGCGGCAGTGCGGCGCGAAGAGGCCCGCTTCCCCGGCCGCCCACGCGAAATACGACGGCTCGTTGATCGGGGTGAAGGCGTAGGGGCCGTCGGTCTCGCGCACGATGAAGCGCGCCGCCGCCCGGCAATACTCGGCGAAGCGCTCCGGCATCGACGCGGAGAACACGTCGAGGTCGATCGGATAGCCGAAGTGAAACAGATCCCAGACGACCGCGATGCGGTGGCGGACGCTCGCGCGCACGAACGGCACGAGCGACGCGCAGTCGTAGCGGCCCCGTTCGTCGACGAGCGGCCAGCGCACGGCCTCGCGCGCCGCGAGCAGCCCCACCTCGCGAAGGCGGCGATAGTCCTCGTCCGCGAAGCGGTCGTGCTCCGTCGCGGCGACCTGATCGATCCAGACGTCGTGACGGTTCCACCCGGTCGCGCCTTCGAAGCCGGCGAAGAAAAAACTCTCGAACATCATCAGCCCCCCTTTCCTCCGCGACCCGCGATCGGCCCGACGTGCCGCGCGCCGTCCGCCACCATGCGCGCGTACGCGTCGACGACCGCGGTCCGCACCCGGCGGAGCGCCGCCTGCGGATCGAGATCCCACAGTCCCATCTGGAGCACGTGGCGATCGATCGTCCGCGTGCCCTGGCGGTAGGCCCACGCGACGAGCGCGAACATCGGCCACCAGGTGTACCCGACGACCGGAACACCGCGGGC
>DAIQBH010000077.1:848-23416 GCA_036781285.1 Thermodesulfobacteriota bacterium
CGATCGAGGCGTCGAGCCACGCGATCCGCCGCGCCGGCGAGCCGAGCGCCGCCGTCTCGGTGATCATCACGGGACAGCCGTACCGGCGGGCGTACATCCCGACGACGCGCTCGACGAGCTCGCCGCCCGCGCGCGTCATCCGGACGTGCACGACGCCGTTCCGACGCGACACCCGCTTCGCGGTGAACATCGGATAGAGGTTGACGCCGAGGAGCTCCAGACGCACGGGACGCGCGGCGTGGGCCGCCAGGCGCGCGCGGTCGGCGCCGTGCGCGAGGAGCCACGTGAAGAGCGGATGCCGCGGCGTCACCCGACCGGTCAGGACGTCGAGCGCGAGGAAGACGAGGGCCTGCCGATGCCGGGCGAAGGCGGCGAGCGCCGGCTCGGCGGGCGTGTAGACGTCGCTCGCGTCGACGTGGACCGGCACGATCGCGTCGTCGACGGCGCGGAGCGCCCGGTCGGTGCGGGCCATGCCCTCGCAGAGCGCCAGCAGCACCGCCACGAAGCCGCGCCAGCTACGCCGGTACGGCGGCCACCAGCCGAGCCGTCCCGCGTACCACGACGCGATGCGAGGCTCGTTGAGCGGCGTGTACCATCGGATCCGGCCCCGGAACCGTTCCGCAACGCGGGCGCCGTACTCCGCCATGTGCTCGGGAAACTCCGGCGCGAGAAAGCCGCCGTCGAGCCAGCGCGGGGTGCCGTAGTGCACGAGGTCGACGATCGGATCGATCCCGAGGTCGAGCATGCGCTCGAGTGGCGCGTCGGCCCAGCGCCAGTTCCAGCGCCCGCGTTTCGGGTTTACGCGGTACCACGGGATGCCGTAGCGCGCGCAGCGGACGCCGAGCTCCGCCATCCGCGCCAGGTCGGAGCGCCACAGGCGATAGTGGTCGGTGAGCTCGTACTCGTCGAGCGTGCGGCCCGTTGCCGGCCACGGGTCGACGATGAACGTGTCCTCGATGCCGGTTGCCCAGACGAATGCCTCCGCCGCGCGCAGAGCCGGCAGCTGCCGGCGCGCGACCGCGCCCCCGTTCGCCGCGCTCATCGCGCGACCGCCTCGCTGGCTTCTCCGGTTTCGTCGGCGACCGGAATCAGCACGGCGCCGCCGTACGGCACCTCGGCCGCGTACGCCGCCGCAACCCGCCGTGCAGTCTCGGTCGCGGTGCCGGCGCGCGCGAGCAGCACGACGGCTCCACCGAAGCCGCCCCCCGTGAGGCGCGCGCCGAACACGTCGGGATCCGCGCCCGCGAGCGCCACGAGCCGGTCGACCTCCGGCGTCGACACCTCGAAGTCGTCCCGCAGGCTCGCGTGGCCGGCCGTCAGGATCGCGCCGAGGCGCGCCGCGTCCCCCGTCCGCAACGCCGCGACGGCCTCCAGCACCCGCGCGTTCTCCGTGACGACGTGCCGCGCACGTCGGTCGAGGGGGGGCGGCAGCTCGGCGACCCGCGCGGGTCCCTCGCCCTCGATCTCCCGCAGGCTGGGCACGCCGAGGAGCGCCGCCGCGCGCTCGCACTCGGCGCGCCGCGCGTTGTAGCCGCCCCCGGCGTGCCGGTGCGTGATGCCGGAGTCGATGACCGCGAGGGCGACGTCCGCCGGCAACGGCACCCGCTCCCACGCCTCCGAGCGCGTGTCGAGGAAGAGCGCGGCGGCCTCGTCGCCGAGGCTCGCCGCCATCTGATCCATGATGCCGACGCGCGCGCCGACGAAGTCGTGCTCGGCGCGATGCGCGACACGCGCGAGCTGCACGTCGTCCAGCGCGAGGGCGAAAGCCTCCCGCAACGCCCGCAGCGTCGCGACCTCGAGCGCCGCGCTCGACGAGAGTCCGCTCCCGATCGGCACCCGCGACGTCACGACGGCGTCGAACCCGCGGAGCGCGTGCCCGTCCGCGGCGAGCGCCGCGGTGCAGCCCTGGACGTAATCGATCCACCGCTCGACCCGCCGCTCGGCACCGAGCGTGTACGCGAGCGCGGAGCCGCCGGCGGCCATGGTCTCGTCCGCGCTGACGAGCCGCACGCGGTCGTCGTCGCGGACGGCGAGTGCCACCCGGGTGCGGCGCGCGATCGCGACCGGGAGCACCAAGCCGCGGTTGTAGTCGGTGTGCTCGCCGATCAGATTGACGCGCCCGGGCGCCTCGGCGACGACGGTCGGCTCGCCGCCGAAGTGCGCCGCGAAGCGGCGGGAAGAGCTCATGCGACCTCCACCGCGACGGCTCGGAGCGCACGCGCGGCATCCTCGGGCGTCACGTCGTTCGCGAACATGCCGGCGCCGATCTCGGTCCCGGCGAGGTACTTGAGGCGACCGGCGCTCCGGTATGCGGGATACAGCTCGACGTGGAGATGCGCGTCCGGATGGCTGCCACCGTCGGTCGGCGCCTGGTGCAGCACGAGCACGTATGGGCACGGGCGATTCCAGAGTCCGTCGATCTGGAGCAGCACGGTCTTCAGCACCCGAGCGAAGGCGGCGCGTTCCGCCGCCGCGAGCGCCCCGAGCCACGCGACGGGGCGCCGCGGCGCCACCCAGATCTCGTACGGGTAGCGGGCGCAGACGGGGACGAACGCGATCGCGTCCCCACCCTCGGCGATCACGCGCTTCCCGTCCGCGACCTCACGCGCGATGTGGTCCTCGAGCAATGTCCGCCCGTGGCGCGCGTAGTGGCGGATCTGCGCCGCGCGCTCGCGCGCCGGCAACGGCGGCACGAACGGATACGCGTAGATCTGGCCGTGCGGATGATCGATCGTGACCCCGACCTCGACCCCGCGGTTCTCGAACGGCATCACGTACGTCACGTCCGGACGCTCGCCGAGCTGGGTCGTCCGATCCGCCCAGACGTCGACGACGAGCTCCACCTGCGCGAGCGGCAGGAGACCGAGCGCACCCGTGCGCGCTTGGGTGAACACGACCACCTCGCACGCGCCGGCGCCCGGCGCGGTCGGGACGATCGCGGCCGGCGGGTCGGGCGCCGCCGCCGCGAGCGTCGGAAAGCGGTTGTCGAACACGGCCACGTCCCACGCGCCCGCCGGCAGCTCGGTCGGCCGCGCGGGATCCGTCGTCGGCGCGAGGGGATCCCACTCCGGCGGCGGCAGGAACGTCCGCTCCTGGCGCGCCGGCGCGTACGCCACCCACTCCTCGCGGAGCGGGTGCCAGCGGAGATGCGATCCGCCTTCCACGCGGCCGCCCGGCGGATCCGGCAGGACCCCGTCGCTCCGGCCCGGGCCGCGTCCGTCGATCCGAATCGGATCGCGTCCGTAGAGGACGAGCCTTCGCCCGTCGGGTTTCGTGAAGACCTCCTTGTACACGTCACACCTCGACGAACTGCCAGAGCTTCATCATGCGGACCCGCCACTCGAGGTCCGCCTGCTCCTCGCGCTGCGTGCGCGGTCCGCGCGTCGCGAGCTCCATCTCCGCGAGCGGGAATTTCGGCGTGCGGTCGGCATGGAGGAGCCCGTTCGCTTCCTGGTACGTGTCCGCGAACTGCGTGTAGCAAAAGCCGGCGAAGAGCGTGATCGATCGGATCGTGACGAGCAACGTCGTGTAGCGCTGCGCGAACACCGCGGGATCGTCGGCGCGCGAGTAGCCCCACGTCGCGGGTCCCGTGTCGCGCGCGCAGGCGATGCCGCCGAACTCGCTCAGGACGATCGGCTGCTCGCCGTGGCTCGCGAGCGTGAGCAGGCGCCCACCCGGCCGCTCGCGCTTCAAGAGCCGCGGCAGCTCCTCCGGCGTCCGATAGCGGGCCGCGATGCGCTCGGGATCCTCCTCGTAGTCGTGGATGCCGATGATGTCGGTCGCGACGCTTTCCCACCCGTCGTTGCCGATAACCGGCCGCGTCGGGTCGAGCGTCTTCGTCAGGTGATAGAGGCTTTCGACGAAGTGGCGCTCGGCCGGGATGTCGGGAAGGTTCGGGACGCCCCACGACTCGTTGAACGGCACCCAGGCCGCGATGCACGGATGGCTGTAGTCGCGGTCGATGACGCGCATCCACTCGCGCGTCAGGCGCTCGATCGCGGCGGCATTGAAGCGGTACGGACTCGGCATCTCCGCCCACACCACGAGGCCGAGACGATCCGCCCAGTACAGGTAGCGCGGGTCCTCGACCTTCTGGTGCTTGCGGACGCCGTTGAAGCCCATCGCCTTCGCGAGCTCCACGTCGCGCCGGAGCGCGGCGTCGCTCGGCGCGGTGAGCCCGGTGTCGGGCCAGTAACCCTGGTCGAGGACCATGCGAAGGTGGAGCGGCCGACCGTTCAGCACGATGCGATCGCCCTGGACCGAGATCGATCGCAACGCCGTGTAGCTCCGCACCCGATCGACGACCTTTCCCTCGGGATCGAGCAGCGAGAGGTGCGCATCGATCAGCGTCGGCGAGTGCGGACTCCAGAGTAGCTCGTTCCGGAAATCGTCGATGCCGGGATCCGAGAGCGCGATGCGCCGGTGCACGCCGCCCGCGATCACCGCGTAGGTATCGTCGGCGATGAGGTCGCTCCCGACCCGGAGCTCGATCCGGAGCCGGAGGTCGTCGCGCGCGACGCCGTCGACGTGGACCTCGCAGCCGACCTCCCACCGCTCCGTGTTCGGCGTCCACCGTATGCGGGCGATCGCCGTCGCCGGCACGACCTCGATCCACACCGTTTGCCAGATGCCCGTCGTGCGGGGGTACCAGATCGAGTGTGGCTCGAGCTGCCAATCCTGCTTGCCCCGCGGCTTCGCGAGGTCGTGCGGATCGTCGAAGGCGCGAACGACCACGTCCCCGCCGCCGGCGCCGAGCGCTTCGGTGACGTCCACGGTGAACGGGGTGTATCCGCCCTGGTGTCCACCCACGTAGCGGCCGTTCACCCAGACGGTCGCCTCGTGGTCGACCGCGCCGAAGTGCAGCAACACCCGATCGCCGGACGTCTCGGTCGGGTACGGGTCGAGCCGGCGCCGATACCAGCAGCTGCGGTAGAAGCCGCGATCGTCGATCCCGCTGGCGGGGGTCTCCGGCGCGAACGGCACGACGATCGTGTCCGTCCACTCGACCTCGGACGCGCTCCGCCACCGGCAGTCGGGGTCCCGTGCGAAGTGCCAAGGTCCGTTCAGGCACGTCCAGGATTTCCGCACCATCTGCGGGCGCGGATAGGCGTGGGCGCCGGTCACACCGCGTGCGCCTCCCGCGGGACGCGCTCCCGCCGCTCCGCGCCGTCCCCTCGCCGGTCGCGCGCGCGGAGCTCCGCGACGGTCTCCGCCGCGGTTCGCCCCGCCAGAAACGCGTGGTCCGAATTGTAATACGCCCATTCGCTGTAGCGCCCCGCGAGCACGACGTCGTGCGCGGCGAGCCACGTACGAATCGTCTCGACGTTCGCCGCGCGCGCGTGATCGTAAACGACGTACGCGTACGGCATCTCGACCTGATTCGCGACCCAGATCGGATCGTCCTCGCGGACCATGCCGACGCGCCGGCAGTCGTCGATGCACCGGCGGACGAGCGCGTCGCCGTCGCACGGCAACGGCTTGGACGGCGAGTGGCTGATCTCGCACGTGAGACCGAAGCCACCGGGCGGATTGCAATGCGGACTCGCGTTTCCTTGCACGAAGATGCGGTGGAAGACCGTGTCCTCGGGGTAGTAGATCCAGTGCTTGTCGGTGAGCTTCTCGCGCCCGACGCCGAGGTTCACGCAGCGGACGGACACGTGACGGAGGCCGGCGGCAGCCGTGGTGATACCCGGTGGCGCCTCCTCGCCGAGCAGCCGCACGAAGACGGGCAGCGGCATCGTGCTGACGAGATAGCGGAACGGGAAGCTCCGCCCGTCGTCCATCCACACCCGCCGGTGCGCGAGCGACACCCGTGTGACGCGCGAGCCGAGCTGGAGATCCCCGGTCAGGTGCGGAAGGAACCCGTCCATCAGCTTCTGGAAGCCGCCTTTCAAGACGTAGCCGAAGCGCGCATTCGGTCCCATCGGCTTCGGCGTCGGATGCACCGCGCCCGCGATCATCTCCCCGAGATCCGGCAGCGGCACCCTGCCCCCGAGCCACGACGTCTCCATCTCGGAGAGGGGCACCGTCCAGAGCTTCCGGTTGTAGGGGACGGCGAAGTGCTTGGCGATCCCCGCACCCCAGACGCGATAGATGAACTCCTCGAAGTTGCGCGGCTCCTCGCTCGCCCTGATGGTGCGGGACGGCACGCCGAGCGGGGCCGTCGCTTCCAGCACGCCGTCGCCGCAGCAATCGTCGACGACCGCGGCGTCGCACGCGCACTGCTTGCCGTTGGCCGCGCTGCCATCCTTCGCGTCGTCGTCGAGCGCCGCGCGCGGCGAAGGCTCCCCGCCGCGCTCGATGGAGCCGAAGCGCGCCTCGATCGCCCCCACGATGCAGTCCGTCACGACATCCGGCGGAAGGCCGTAGAGCGAGCCCTGGAACGGGTACCGCGTGTACGTCTGCTTGCTGTAGATCCAGGCCTCGCGCGTCTGCCAGTGGACGTTGTGGCCGAGCAGCATCGCGTAGAGCCGGTGCACGTACGGATCGTTCGAGAACATGATGTGGCCGGCGTAGTCGAACGTGAACCCGCGGTCCTCGATCGAACGGCACCAGCCGCCGACGCGGTCGTGCTGCTCGAGCAGGCGCGCGTCGCGCCCGAGGTGATACGCGGCGCTCAGGCCGGTTGGGCCAGCGCCGATGACGACCGTGTCGTGTCCCGCCATCCTGCTTCTCCTTTGCGATGCGTCGCATCGTCGATCAGGGCCGCCATGCCGGCGACCGTGTTGTGCCAAGACGTACTCGCGACGATCTCCCGCATCCGGCGCGTCCGCCGCTCGCGTGCGGCCGCCGACTCCGCCAGCGCGGCATCGCACGCCGCCACGAACTCGTCGGGCGTGGCGGCGATCCGCACGACGTCGCCGTAGGGCTCGGCGACGTCCGTGATCGGCGTGCTCACGATGGGCCGCTCCGCCGCCATGTACTCGAGCACCTTCGTCGGGCTGATGAAGCGGGTGGCCTCGTTGATCGCGAACGGCATGAGACACACGTCCCAGTTCGTGATCTCGCGCGGCAGGTCCTTGTAATCGCGCGCGCCCGGGTAGTGCAGATTCGACGCCCGGGGCAGAGACGCGGGGTCGATCTTCACGACCGGACCGACGAGGTCGATCTGCCACTCCGGGCGCGCCGTTGCGACCGCCGCCACGAGCTCGCGATCGAGGCGCTCGTCGAGCACCCCGTAGAAGCCGAGCCGCGGGCCCAGCCGCTCGCTTCGCGCGAGCGCCGTCGCGAAGTGCGCGACGTCCACGCTGCTCGGAAAGCAGTGCACGTGCGGATGGCGCTCGCGCTTCACGCGGTAGAGGCTCGGCCCGCCGGTGAAGACGAGATCGGCCAGCGCGAACAGCGCGTCTTCGCGCGCGATCAGCCCGCGTGGGGCGCCGGCGAACGCGCTCAGCTCGTCCATGCAGTCGTAGACGACGACGGCCGGCTCGAGCGCGCGCGCCAGGCCGACGGCCATCGGCGTGTAGAGCCACGCGACGTGGCGATCGTATCCGTTGGTGCTGAGGATCCGCGCCACGAGCGGGGCGATCGTCTGGTGCTGCTCCTCGTCGAACGTCGCCGTCGTGAAGCGTCCAGTGGGGACGCACCGGAGCACGTTCGGCGCCGGAAAGCTCACCTCGACACGTGGCGCGGCGGCGCTCGGAATCGGCTCTTCGACGAACAGCACGCGGCGACGGCACGCGAGCCGCGAGAGCACGTGTTGCGGGCGCTGGTACACGAAATTCCAGCGCAGGTGACTATAGACGACGATCGGCCACTCGACATTGCTCATCACGCTTCTCCTGTGCGCACACGCGACGGTGCGCGCGTGGTTCGCGGGTGCGCGTCATCAACTTCCATGCCACGCGCGAACCATTGCGCCGCTTGCATAGCCGCCACGCGCGCGACGGACGTTTGTAGAGACGTTGGCGATGCGCGCCCCTGACACACCGCTCGCTACGCTCCTTCGCACCCGCCCCATCCTCGCGGCGCAGCCGCGAGCGCGCGCGTCGGAATCCTACGGAGCTGAGACCGCCATGCCAGGACGGAAAGGAAACCAGGGAGGGAGGGACGCGGAAGCAGGGACAGCGCGGCGGCGGTCGCGAGGGGAAACGCGGCAACGGCCGATCGCACGCAACGCGCTCGCCCTGCGATCACACGAGCGGCCAACCGTACGCGCGGTGTCCGGCGTCAGGAACGAGTGCACGTCGAACGCGAAGCAGAGGCTCCCGAGCGCCACGCGGTCGAACCACCGCGCGACGTCGGTGAGGAACCCTACGCGCCACATCGGCGTGCCACCGGCGCACCGATCGCCCCCGGCCGGCGCGGGCACGCGCGTCCGCGTTCTGCGGTCGACTCCTCCGAGGACGTACCGGAACGTTTGCTCACACTTTCCGCCGACCCTTTCGGCCCACGCGCATGACGGGTGGTCCTTTGGTAGAAATCGCGAGCAAGAAATGCCACGCCGTCTCGCCCGCGCACCGCAGCCCGCGCGCGTCGGATGGCACAGTCCTCGCTGCGACGAATCGGGAGCGATGGTCGACGGACGCCCCATCCTGTTGATGCTTCGCGCCCAGGACCTCGGCGATCTGCTGACGACGGTGCCGGCGATGCGAGCCCTCGCGGCCGCGTTCCCGACCCACCGACGCGTCCTCGTGACGACCGAGCTGCTGGCGCCGTTCGCGGTCCGCGCCGGTCTCGCCGAGGAGGCCGTGCCGATCCGCCGCCTCGTGCCGCTGGTGTGGCGGCACCACCGGCCGGCCATCGCGGTCGACCTGCACGATGCCGGTCCCGAGAGTCACCGCGTGCTCCTCGAAACGTATCCGGCCCGGCTGATCGCGTTCCGCCATCCGCTCGTCCCACAGAGCTGGGACGCTCCGGAATGGCACGCGGACGAAGACGACGTGCTCCGCTGGTGCCGCCTCCTCGATCGCAGCGGCGTGGCGGCCGACCCGTCGCGACTCGAGATCGCGCTCCCGCCACGCCCCGTGCCGGCGGAAGCGATCGACGCGACCGTCCTGCATCCGGGGGACGCGGGTGGAAGACGGCGATGGCCGCTCGAGCGGTGGGTGGAGATCGCGCTCGCCGAGTCGCTCGAGGGCCGCGTGGTGCTGATCACCGGAAGCGCGGCGGAGCGATCGCTCGGCCTCGTGATCGCGCACCGCGCCGGTCTCCCGCCGAGCGTCGTATGGGCGGGACGGACCGACCCGCTGGCGCTCGCCGCCATCGTGCACCGCGCGGCGCGCGTGGTGTGCGGCGATACCGGCATCGCGCACCTCGCGACCGCGCTGCGGACGCCGTCCGTCGTCCTTTCCGGATCGCACGGCGCCACCGCGGACGCGGGACTCGCGAGCATCACGGTGCAGGACGTGCTCACGGCGCTCGCGGACCTCCCCGCGGCGACCGCCCGCCGCGCATCCACCCGGCCGCTCGAGCCCGCGGCCGGGTCATCCCCCGCCTCCGCCTTCCACGTCCCGTCGGGGACCGCCGGCCCGCCCGCTCGGTGAGGCGCGCGCACGCGGGTCGCGGTCCGCGGTCGCCGTACCCGCGGCGGAGCGACCGCCACGCCGTAGGACGCCGACCGAGATCGACAGCGCGTCGGCCTCGCAACGCGCGACGTGCCACCAGCGCGCCGGGAGATAGAGGAAATCCCCGGGCCCGAGCGTCGCCGTGAGAAGCGGAGAGGTTTCGCGCGGAAAGCGCGCGAACGCCGCGGCCGTGGCGGGCATCGCCGCCGCCACGGTGTTGGCCCGGAAGCGATACTCCTTGCGCCCCGCCGTTTGCGCGATGAACACGTCCTCGTCGTCGTAGTGCCACCCGAACCCGTACGTGCCCGCCGGCGTCACGAAGACCTGCACGAGGGTGCGACCGAGGTCGCGCGTGAACGCCGCGGCGACCCGCGCAAGTCCGGGATCGTCGCGCTCGGCGCCCCGCACCACGATGCCGATGCCCTGCCCGAGCAATGCCTGGAGCGCCGCGAGCGAGGGTGGTGGCGCGACGTCGAGGAGACGCCCACGCGCCACGACGAGCAGGTCGGCGCGCCGGCTCGGCGCGGCGAGCATGCGTCCGAGCACGTCCCAGTCGAGAGCAGCCACGGCCGCCGCCGTCGTGCCGGCATGGGCGAGCGGCCGGCGGCCGAGGTGCGTCGAGCGGAACGTCGCGAGCGACGTCGGCCCGAGCCAATCGGCGAGCATGCGAACCCATAGCAGCGGCCCCCCGTTCGGCGTGAATGCGCGTTCCTACCTACGCGGCCGCGCGGGATGCCCGCTTCTCGCCGGGCCGCGATCATCCACGCATGAGGAACGTGACGCTGGTCTTCCTCGTCTGCGCCGTCCTCGACGCGGTCGTCGCGATCGCCTGTCCCGTCTGCTCGAGCTCGGTTCCGCATTCGGAGCTCGCGCGGTGCTGAAGTGCCTCGCCGCGCTCGCGATGCTGGTCTCGACGACGGCGGGATGCTTCGCCGTGCTGCCGTCGCGCGGGGGCGGCCAGACGAGCTTCTCGCCGCCGCGAGTCGTCCGCCCGAGCGACGTCGCGGTCCCGGCGGGGTACGCCGTGCACGCCGTCGCGACCGGGCTCACCTACCCGACCGGCGTCGCGTTCGACGACACGGGCGCGATCTATGTGACCGAGAGCGGCTACGCCTACGGCGAGCAGTGGACGACGCCGCGCGTGCTCCGCGTCGACGCCGCCGGCCGCACGACCGTCGTCGCGACCGGCGGGCGGAACGGTCCCTGGAACGGCCTCGCGTTCGACGGGCGCGCCGGCCGCGCGGGCGCGCTCTACGTCGCCGAGGGCGGGACGCTCGAAGGCGGCCGCATCCTGCGGATCGATCCCGCGAACGGCCGGATCGCCACGCTCGTCGCCGGATTGCCGAGCCGCGGGGATCACCACACCAATGGTCCCGTCGTCGGACCGGACGGCTGGCTGTACTTCGGCCAGGGCACGGTGACGAACGCGGCGATCGTCGGCGAGGACAACGCGGAGTTCGGCTGGCTGCGGCGCTTTCCCGACCAGCACGACGTGCCCTGCGCCGATGTCACGCTGCGTGGCGTGAACACGACCGCCGGCGGCCGGACCACGGGTGCGTTCGTGCCGTTCGGCACCGAGACTCGCGCCGGCGCGATCGTCCGTGGCACGCTGCCGTGCAGCGGGGCGCTGATGCGCGTGTGGCCGCACGGCGACGGCGCCGTATCCCACGGCGACGGCGCCGCGGCCGCGGCGCGCAACGACACGCTCGAGCTCGTGGCATGGGGCTTCCGCAACCCCTACGGCCTCGCGTTCGCGCCCGACGGCACGCTCTTCGCGAGCGACAACGGCTACGACGACCGCGGCAGCCGCCCGGTGCACGGCGCGCCCGATCTCCTGTGGGCCGTGCGCCGCGGCACCTGGTACGGCTGGCCCGATTTCTCCGGCGACCGCCGCCTCGACGACGGCGACCACTTCGTCCCGCCCGGGAAAGCACGACCGGCGCTCGTCCTGGCTGCGCATCCGAACGCGCCGCCGGCACCCGCCGCTGCGCTCGGGGTCCACGCGTCGGCGAACGGCTTCGACTTCGCCCGCAGCGACGTCTTCGGGTGGCGCGGCCAGGCGTTCGTCGCGGAGTTCGGCGATCAGGCGCCGGTGGTCGGCAAGGTGACGGGACCGGTCGGGTTCAAGGTCGTGCGCGTCGACGTCGGATCCGGCGTCGTCGAGGATTTCGCCGTGAATCGCGGCGCCACCAACGGTCCCGCGTCGCGGCTCGGGACGGCTGGGCTCGAGCGACCGATCGCGGCCCGCTTCGACCCGAGCGGCACGGCGCTCTACGTCGTCGACTTCGGCGTCCTCACCATGACGGCGAACGGATCCACCCCGCATCCGGGAACCGGTGTCCTCTGGCGCATCACGCGCGCGGGCGCGGGCGAGGGACGCCGATGAGGGCGCGCGGCGTTCGCTGGGTCGCGCTCGTGGCGATGATCGCGGCGGCGGGTTGCGGATCGCCGCGGCGGAGCGCGGCGCTCGGCGCGGCACCGGTACCGGCGACGGCGGACGTGCTCCGCGGTCAGCGGGTCTTCATGCGCGCGTGCCACGCGTGTCACCCGGGCGGCGAGACCGGGCTCGGCCCGTCCCTCAACGACAAGCCGCTGCCCGGATTCCTGATCGCCATGCAGGTGCGCCGAGGCCTCGGCGCCATGCCCGCGTTCGGGCGGGAGGAGCTTCCCGACGACGACCTCGCCGCGCTCCTCGAGTACCTGCGGGCGCGGCGCCGCAGCTGATCATCGCCGCGCCTCGCAGACGGTTTCGCGGCCGACGAGGCGCGCGGGCCGGTTGGGCTCCTCGTTCTCCACGGCGCTCACGCGCCGAGCGGCACGCGCAGCACGCGGGCAACCCACGGCTTCAAGGCCGCCCCGACGGCGTCGAGGCCCTCCTCGGCGGGTGGCAGCGTCACGGGGTCGAAGAGCCACCAGTCCTCGCGTAGCACCACCTCGTCGCCTGGCGGCACCTGGCGGAGCGGGCCCAGGTGCTCGAGCTCGATGAAGGAGCGGCTCGAATAGATCTCGACGGTGGCGCCGCCGTCGACGCGGTCGCCCGGCTCCACGAGCGCGCGCGTGATCAGCAGCGTGGTGCCCAGCAGATACGCGGCCCAGCCGGCCGTCGTGTCGACGCCGATCTTGCTCTCGTCGCTCGTGCGGCCCGGCGCGACCAAGATCGGCTTCGGCCCGTTCGCGACGGCGTCGTGCTCGATCGCGATCAACGTCTCGCCGAACCGGTAGCGCGGGTCGTCGATGCGCGCGTAGCTCCACAGAATCACGCGGCGAACGGCGTCGAAGGCGTCGAGCGCGGCGGCGTCGAGCGGGACGAACGCGCGGCCGCCGGGCGCAAGCGCCGCGAGCGTCCAGGGCGCGAACGCGACGGCGCCCTCGCCGACGTTCTTGACGCGGGACTCGATGACGATCCGCGGCCGCGCCGCGTCCATCGCGAGCCGGACCGTTTTCCGCACCGACGCCGCCGGCTGCGGCGGACCCGTCACCACGAGCGTCGCCGGCTCGACGACCGCGACGTCGCACGGCGCATTGTCGAGCGCGTACGTCGTCGCGTGGCGTTCGGGTGCGATCCAGAGCCGCCAACCGCCGCGCATGCGCCAGGTCGCCTCACCCCGACCTCCGAGCTCGCCGTCACGCACGTGGAAGAGGTTCGGGCCCCCGCGCCAGCGCATCTCGAGCACCCGCGGCCCGACGTCGGCGATCACACGCGCCTCCACCGGACCACCGCGCATCAGCCACGTGTCCTCCCAGCCGTGAAAGGCGCCGCGCTCGATGGTCACAGTCATGCGCCCGACTGTAATCGCGGGCGCGCCGCTACGCCGCCGGCCCCGGACAACTACGTAGCTCGATCACCTGGCATCGCGCGGCGCCTCCTTCTAAATGATGGCGACCGAAGAACTCGCCTCTACGGGAGACGACGGTGATACGGCGACACGCGACGGAAGACCGTCAAGCGTTCCTGCTGACGCTCAGTGATGCGCTCCGGCCCCTCGCGGACGCGCTCGACGTACAAGCGACCACGGCGCGGCTCCTCGGCGAGCATCTCGGCGCCTCGCGCGCCGCGTACGCCGAGATCGACGGCGACGAGGCCGTCATCCGCCGCGACTACGTCCGCGACGTCGCGTCGATGGCGGGCCGCTGGCGCGTCGATACGTTCGGCAGGACGCTGCTGCCGGCGTATCGCCGCGGCGAGACGGTGGTCGTCGACGATGCGGCACGCGACCGACGCTTCTCGTTACACGAGCGCGCGGCGCTCGCGCGCGTCGACATCGCCGCGTACGCCGCCGTCATGCTCGTCAAGAACGGGCGGTGGGTCGCCGCGCTCACGGCGCACGACGCGGCCCCGCGGACCTGGACGCGCGACGAGGTCGGCCTCCTCCGCGAGGTCGCGGAGCGGACGTGGGCCGCGGTCGAGCGCGCCCGCGCCGAAGCGGCGTCGCGCCAATCCGAAACCAAGTTTCGCACCCTCATCGAGTCGATCGATCAGGGCGTCTGCCTCCTCGACGTCGCGCGCGATGCCACGACGCACGCGGCCGATCTCCGGATCGCGGAGACCAACCCCGCCTGGCACCGCCACACCGGTCTCGCGGATCTGACGGGGAGAAACGTGCGCTCGCTCCTGCCTCCCGATGAGCACCATTGGATCGACGCGCTCTGCAACGTCGCCCTCGACGGGGCTCCGGTACGATTCGAGCACTACGTGCGCACCGCCGACCGCTGGTACGACGTCCACGCGACCCGCGTCGGCGACGGCGCGCGCGTCGCGCTCCTCGTCGACGACATCACGGATCGCAAGCGGGCCGAGGCCGACGTCCGCGAGAGCCGGGCGACACTCGCGGCCGCCGTCGAGGCCGCGGATCTCGGGGTCTGGCAGCTCGATTTGGCGACCGACCACTCGTCCGCGCGCTCGCTCCGGCACGATAAGATGTTCGGCTACACGGTGGCGCAAACCGAGTGGGGCCGTGCGATCGCGGAGCGTCACGTCGTGGAGGAGGACCGGCCGGCCTTTCGCGCCGCGTTCGCGCGGGCGGTCGAAACCGGGATCCTCGCGTTCGACGTCCGCGTGCGCTGGGCGGACGGCAGCATTCACTGGATCGCCCCCCGCGGCCGCACGTTCTTCGATGCGAGCGGCCACCCGACCCGGATGGCGGGCGTCGTGGCCGATGTCACGGACAGGAAACGCGTCGAAGCGGAGCGCGAGGATCTGCTCGCGATCGCGGAGCGCGCGCGCGCCGAGGCGGAGCGCGCGAACGACGCCAAGGATGCCTTTCTGGCGGTGCTCTCGCACGAGCTGCGCGCGCCCATGAACGCCATCCTGGGTTGGCTCCGCATTCTCAAGACCGCGGACCCCAACGATCGCGCGCTGGTCGGGCGCGCGCTCGACACCCTGGAGCGAAACGTCACGGTGCAGGCGCAGGTCATCGACGACCTCCTCGACGTTTCGCGCATCATGTCCGGCAAGCTCGAGCTCGAAGCGACGACGGTCGAGCTCACGTCGGTCGTGGCCGGGTGCGTGGAGTCCCTCCGCCCGTCCGCGGCGGGGAAGCGCATCCGCCTGACCCTCCGGCTGCCCGACCGCGATCTGGACATGACCGGCGACGCCGCCCGGCTCCAGCAGATCGTCTCGAACCTCGTCGGCAACGCCCTCAAGTTCACGGACCCGGGAGGCCGCGTCAAAGTGACCGTCGGCGCCGCTCACGGCACGGCAACAGTCGTGGTCGAGGACAGCGGCCACGGGATCGCGCCCGAGTTCTTGCCCCACATCTTCGAGCGCTTCTCCCAGGGGGACGCGTCGACCATGCGCCGTCACGGCGGCCTCGGCCTCGGACTCGCGATCGTGAAGAACCTCGTCGCGCTCCACGGTGGCGAGGTCCGAGCGGCGAGCCCGGGCCTCGGGCGCGGCGCCCGGTTCACCGTGACGTTGCCGCTCGCGACCAAGCACGCCCCGGCTCCCGCGCCACCGAGGCCCGCGACGGTGACCGCGTCGCCGCTCAGGGGCAAGCACGTCCTCGTGGTCGAGGACGAGATGGACTCGCGCCAGGCGCTCGAGCTCTCCCTCCGGACGCGCGGCGCCCACGTACGCGCGGTCGGGTCGGTCGCGGCCGCGCTCGCCGCCTGGGAGGCGCGCGCACCCGACGTCATCGTGAGCGACATCGGGATGCCGGGCCAGGACGGCTACGCGCTGATCCGCGCGATTCGAGGCCGCGAGGACGGCCGGCGGTCGCCGACGCTCGCGATCGCCGTCACTGGGTTCGCCGGGCGCGAGGATCGGCAGATGGCGCTCCGCGCCGGCTTCGACGAGCATCTCGCGAAGCCGATCGACCTCGACGTTCTCTGCGAACGGATCCGCGCCCTCGAGTCCGCGCGTCGGCCGGCGGCGCGTCGCGCGCGGCCGCGCCCACGGCCCGCGCCGCCGCGCCCGCCGGCGACGGCGCGCGTCTCCCAGCGCCCGCGGAAGCGCTGATACCAGGTGACTCCGACACCACCCGCCACTAGCCTCGCGCCGTGGGCTGGATCTGGGCACTGCTCCGGCAAACCTACGCCGACTGGAGCGAGGACCGCGCCGCGCGGCTCGCGGCCGCCCTCGCCTACTACACGACGTTCTCGATCGCGCCGCTCCTCGTCGTCTTGATCGCGATCGCGGGGCTCCTGTTCGGGACCGAGGCCGTGCGCGGCGAGCTCGACGACCAGATCCGCGGGCTCCTCGGCGCCGACGCGGCGAAAGCCGTCCAGGACATGGTGCAGAGCGCGAGCACGCACGAGTCGTCGGGGATCGTCGCGACCGTGTTCTCCGTCGTCGCGCTCCTCCTCGGGGCGACGGGCGTCTTCGCCGAGCTGCAAGACTCCCTCAACACCATCTGGGACGTGCAGCCGCGGCCCGGCCGCGGCTGGCGCGGCATGATCTCGGATCGCCTCCTCAGCTTCGGCATGCTCCTGGCGATCGCGTTTCTCCTCGCGGTATCGCTCGTCGTGAGCGCGACGATCGCCGGGATCGGGTCGTTCGTCGGCGGCTTGGTCGGGGCGCTCGAGCCGGTGTGGCACTTCGCCGACGCGGTGGTTTCGATCGGCATCCTGACGCTCCTCTTCGCCGCGATCTTCAAATGGCTCCCCGACGTGGAGATCGCCTGGCGCGACGTCTGGATCGGCGCCGCCGCGACGAGCGTGCTCTTCACGATCGGCAAGGTGCTCCTCGGGCTCTACCTCGGGCGGAGCTCGACGGTGTCCGTCTACGGCGCCGCGGGCTCGCTGGTCGTCCTGCTGATCTGGGTTTACTACTCGGCGCAGATCCTCTTCTTCGGCGCCGAGCTCACCCAGGTGTACGCGAACCAGCACGGCACGCGCGTGCGACCGTCGCCCAACGCCGAGCCGGCGCCCGAAGCGCGCCGGCCGCGCGTACGCACCGAACGCGTCGCACACTGACGGATCGCGATTCGCGATCGCATCGATCGCGAAATCGATTGCGTATCGTCCCGTGATGCCGTGAGCGTGCGCGCGTTTCGTGCACGTGCTGCGCCGACTGCACGCTTCACGCGCAGTCGCCCAGTCGAGTGCACACGCCGCGCCACGTCGGCCGCGCCGGCCGCTACGTGATGTCACGTGGCATGCAAATCGCTCACGCAAGCGCGCGGCAACCAACCAACGCAGTCCCGACACGAGAGGAGAAACTTTGATGCGAACGTTTGCCTGGCTGGCGCTCCTGCTTGGCGCGCTTCTTCTGGAAACCCCCGACTGCCACGCCGGGGGAAAGATCGCGATCGACGACACGAAGTGGATCAGTCTCGGCATGGGCGGACGCTTCTCCTTCGCCGCGACCGAGGACTCGGCACCGAGCGGCAGCGATTGGTCGAAGGATTTCAACGTCGACAACGCTCGTATCTACATCAACGGGCAGGCGCATAAGTATTTCAAATTCGAGCTCAACACGGACTGCATCTTCTGTCAGAGCAGCGACCTCGCCGAATTCCACCTGCTCGACGCGATCGGCAAGATCGAGATCAATCAATACTTCAACATCTGGGGCGGACGGTTGCTCGTACCGGCCGACCGGCGTGAGATGAACGGCCCATACTACGGCGCCACCTACGATCCCTTCAAAACGCCCTTCCACTCCTCGGACTTCAGCGTCGACTTCGGCGTCGGCGGCGCCGGTGTCTACGGCCGCGACAACGGCGTCAACGTCTGGGGCAACGCCGGACCCGATGGCGCACTCCAGTACGCGTTCGGCGTCTTCCAGGGCTTGCAGTCGTCCGGCAGCTTCGGGCCGAACCAGAACGACAACCCGCTGATCGGCACCCGCATCGCCTACAACTTCCTGAACGTCGAGAAGAACCCGGGGTACTACACGAGCGGGGAGTACTTCGGCACGGCCGGCAACATCTTCACGGTCGCGAGCCACCTCCAGTGGCAGGAGCAAGGCGCCGGCTCGAAGGCGCACAAGGGCCACATGCTTGCCTTCGGCACCGACGTGCTCCTCGAGCTGCCGTTCGAGGACGTCGGCGTGTTCGACCTCGACGGCGAGTACAAGTACTTCGACGCCAGCTACTCGCAGCTCGCGTTCAACGACGCCGACAATTTCGGGATGTTCGACGGCGACGCCTTCTCGATCACGGCGCTCTGGCTGATCGACCAGGAGGTCGGCATCGGCAAGTTCCAGCCGTACGCCCGTTACACCGGCATCTATCCGAGCCATTCGGCGGACCGCGACGAGTTCGAGGCCGGCGTCAACTACGTCGTCGACGGATTCAACGCGCGCGTCTCGCTCATGTACCAGTACGGCGACCTCGTCACGAAGGGCCTGAACTACGCGCCCACGGCGACCGGCGACGAAGCGCACACCATCAAGCTCGGCGTCCAGATCCAGATCTGACGCCCCCGGACGTCACCCACACACGAGAAGGGAGAATCCATGAAGAAGAGACGTGTATCCATGATCCTGGCGGCCGTTGCCGCCTCGACCCTCGGGGCCGGCCCCGCCGTCGCCGAGGAAACCATCAAGGTCGGCGTCCTGCACTCGCTCTCGGGCACGATGGCCATCAGCGAGACGACGCTGAAGGACACGATGCTCATGCTCATCGAGGAGCAGAACAAGAAGGGCGGGCTCCTCGGAAAGAAACTCGAGGCCGTCGTCGTCGACCCGGCGTCGAATTGGCCGCTCTTTGCCGAGAAGGCGCGCCAGCTTCTCGAGAAGGACAAGGTCGCCGCGGTGTTCGGCTGCTGGACCTCGGTGTCGCGGAAATCCGTGCTGCCGGTGTTCGAGGAGCTGAACGGCCTCCTCTTCTACCCCGTGCAGTACGAGGGTGAGGAGTCGTCGAAGAACGTCTTCTACACCGGTGCCGCTCCGAACCAACAAGCGATCCCGGCCGTCGATTATCTGATGAACGACATCAAGGTGAAGCGCTGGGTGCTGGCGGGCACGGACTACGTCTACCCGCGCACCACCAACAAGATCCTCGAGGCGTACCTGAAGGCGAAGGGCGTCGCGCAAGAGGACATCATGATCAACTACACGCCGTTCGGGCACTCCGACTGGCAGTCGATCGTCGCCGACGTCAAGAAGTTCGGGACGGCCGGCAAGAAGACGGCCGTCGTCTCGACCATCAACGGCGACGCGAAC
Organism: Thermodesulfobacteriota bacterium; assembly: GCA_036781285.1. Lineage (GTDB taxonomy): Bacteria > Desulfobacterota > Binatia > UTPRO1 > UTPRO1 > UTPRO1. The sequence continues at coordinate 19,962 of DAIQBH010000077.1, forward strand.
GTCCCCTTCTACAAGGAGCTCGGCAACCAGGGCGTGAAGGCCTCGGACATCCCCGTCGTCGCGTTCTCGGTCGGCGAAGAGGAGCTCTCGGGCATCGACACCAAGCCGCTCGTCGGCCACCTCGCGGCGTGGAACTACTTCATGAGCGTCGACGCGCCGATCAACGCCGAGTTCATCAAGACCTGGAAGGCGTTCATCAAGAACCCGAAGCGCGTCACCAACGACCCCATGGAGGCCCACTACATCGGGTTCAACATGTGGGTGAAGGCGGTCGAGAAGGCGAAGAGCACCGACCCGACGGCCGTCCAGAAGGCGATCATCGGCGTCGAGGCCCCGAACCTCTCGGGTGGCACCTCGAAGATGCTCGCCAACCACCACATCACGAAGCCCGTCCTGATCGGCGAGATCCAGGCGGACGGGCAGTTCGAGACGGTCTGGCAGACCGAAGGCCTCGTCCCGGGCGATGCGTGGTCGGACTTCCTCCCCGACTCGAAGATCATCGAGGCGGATTGGACCGACAAGCTGAACTGCGGGAACTACAACACGGTCACCAAGAAGTGCTCTGGTCAGAACTTCTAACTTGAGCCCGGACCTGCTCACGTCGGAACACCGAGGAGCGCGCCGCTGCGGCGGCGCGCTCCTCGTCGCATTGACGCTGGTCCTCCGGATCGGTGCCCCGCCGCCCGCACGCGGGGACGACGCCGCGCTGATCGCCGGGCTCGACGATCTCCGCAGCTCGAGCTTCGCGACCAAAGGCGGGGCCGTCACGAAGATCGCCGACAGCGGCTCGCCCCGCGCCGTTCCCATTCTGAACGCTCTCCATGCCGGGCGTCTCTTCGTCCGGACGGCCGACGGCGTCTTCGTGATCGCGGCCGACGACACCCCGGAGTCTGCGCTCGCCGACGCCCTCGGCGGCAACGACCTCGGCGCGATCGACCGCGCCGAGCTCAAGAAGATCGGCATCAACAACCAGATGCGCGGCGCGATCACGACCGCGGTCGCGCGTCTCAGCCTCAGTGACCCCGATGCGAAAGCCCGCAAAGCAGCCGTGGAATCGCTCATGACGTCGGTCAACGACGAGACGCTGCCGATGCTGCGTGACGCCCTCGCGGCCGAGAAGGACCCTGCGGTGAAGGGCGCGCTCGCGACGGCGATCGCGCTCGCCGACGTTGCATCGTCCGACGCCGCCGCCCGCCGGGCCGCCGTCGACGTGCTCGCCGGCAGCGTGCATCCCGAGGTGAGGAACAAGCTCCAAGCCCTCCTCGAGAGCGACGAGTCCGGCGCCCCGCGCGAGCCCGATGCAGGCGTGCGGGAGGCCGCGACCGCGGCGCTCACCCGCATCGACCGCATCCGCACCGCGTACGGTCTCGTCGAAACCGCGTTCTTCGGTCTCAGCCTCGGCTTCGTGCTCGTCCTCGCGGCGACCGGCCTCGCCATCACCTTCGGCGTCATGGGCGTCATCAACATGGCCCACGGCGAGCTCATGATGCTCGGCGCCTACGCGACCTGGGTCGTCCAGCAGGCGATGCCGACCCACCTCGAGCTGTCGCTCTTTGCCGCGATTCCCGTCGCGTTCCTGGTCGCGGCCCTGGCCGGCATCGCGATCGAGCGTGGGGTGGTGCGATTCCTCTACGGCCGGCCGCTCGAGACGCTGCTCGCGACCTTCGGCGTGAGCCTCGTCCTCCAGCAGGGCGTGCGGACGATCTTCTCGCCGCTGAACCGCGCGGTCGCGACGCCCGATTGGATGAGCGGCCAGCTCGTGCTGAACGATGCGCTCGCGATCACGTACAACCGCCTCTACATCATCGTCTTCAGCATCGTCGTGTTCTTCGCCCTGAATGCGATCCTGCGCTACACGACGCTCGGCCTCCAGGTGCGAGCGGTATCGCAGAACCGGACCATGGCGCGCGCGCTGGGCGTCCGCGCGGGATGGGTCGACGCGATGACGTTCGGGCTCGGGTCCGGCGTCGCCGGCCTCGCCGGCGTCGCGCTCAGCCAGCTCACGAACGTCGGTCCGAACCTCGGCCAGAGCCACATCGTCGACTCGTTCATGGTCGTCGTGTTCGGCGGCGTCGGGAACCTCTGGGGCACGCTCGTGGCCGGCCTTTCTCTTGGTATCGCCAATAAATTCCTCGAGCCGTTTGCCGGCGCCGTCCTCGCCAAGATCGCGGTCCTCGTCTTCATCATCCTCTTCATCCAACGCCGCCCGCGCGGGCTCTTCCCGCAGCGCGGCCGGGCGGCGGAGGCGTGATGGGCTTCCGCTTCACGACGGCCGACCGGATCGTCCTCCTGATCCTCGCCGCGCTCGGCGTCGCGGTTCCCGTGCTGAACCTCGCCGTCGGCGCGGAGTCGGCGCTGCACATGTCGACGTTCACCGTCACGCTCCTCGGCAAGTACCTCTGCTACATGCTGCTCGCGCTCGCGGTCGATCTCGTCTGGGGCTACGGCGGCATTCTGAGCCTCGGGCACGGCGCCTTCTTCGCGCTCGGCGGCTACGCGATGGGCATGTACCTCATGCGGCAGATCGGGGACCGCGGCGTCTACGGCAACCCGCTCCTCCCCGACTTCATGGTGTTCCTCAACTGGACGGAGTTGCCCTGGTACTGGTGGGCCTTCGCGCATTTCCCCTGGGCGATGCTGATGGTGGTGCTCGCCCCGGGCCTTCTCGCCCTCGTCTTCGGCTGGTTCGCGTTTCGCTCGCGCGTGACCGGCGTCTACCTCTCGATCATCACCCAGGCCCTCACCTACGCCCTCCTCCTCGCCTTCTTCCGCAACGAGATGGGCTTCGGGGGGAACAACGGGCTCACCGATTACAAGGAGCTGCTCGGCTTCAACCTCCAGGCCGACGGCACGCGCGTCACGCTCTTCGTGATCACCGCGCTCACGCTCGCCGCGGCGTACGTCGGCTGCCGCGCCGTCGCCGAGTCGCGCTTCGGGCGCGTCGTCGTGGCGATTCGCGACGCCGAATCGCGGACGCGCTTCCTCGGGTACCGCGTCGAGAACTTCAAGCTCTGGGTGTTCACGGCGTCGGCGATCATCGCCGGGATCGCGGGCGCGCTCTACGTGCCGCAGATCGGCATCATCAATCCGGGCGAATTTGCGCCCCTCGCGTCGATCGAGCTCGTGATCTGGGTCGCGATCGGCGGCCGCAGCACGCTCTACGGCGCCCTCGCCGGCGCGGCGCTCGTCAACTACGCCAAGACGCAGTTCACGGGATTCATGCCCGAAGCCTGGCTGTTCGTGCTGGGCGCGATGTTCGTGCTCGGCACCCTCTTCCTGCCGAACGGCATCGTCGGGCTCGGGAGGCGGGAGGCTTCAGAATGACGGCGGCGGCGGCGGCAGCAGTGGCATCGCAAGGCATCGCGGTCGGGCACGTCGATCCCGCGACGCCGCCCGACCAGCTCGACCTGCTGCACGGGTCGATCCTCTATCTCGAAGGCATCTCGGTGAGCTTC
>DAIQBH010000078.1:0-3816 GCA_036781285.1 Thermodesulfobacteriota bacterium
GACCACCGTCGTCCTTGACCACCACGACCGCGTCGGCCAGGGCGATCTCGCCCTCCTGGGACAGGTGGACGATGCTGAGGAGCACCTCGTCCGCCCGGGTGGGCTTGTCGAAGGACATCCCGACCAGGTGGTCGGCGGTGGCGTGGGCGCAGAGCGCGCCCGTTCCGGCGTCCGGCACGAAGAGGAAGCACGGCAGCGCCGCGACGGAGAAGAGCGCCGCCGTGGCCGGGAACGCCGCCGCCTTCCCGAACTGCTCCGCGATCGGCGCGATCGCGTAGAGGCTGATGATCGTGCCGCCGTACCCGAGACCGACGCCGAGCGCCGAAGCGCGGCCGCGCGTCGACTCGTCGGAGACGTTCGCGAGGAGCGCGTCGTAGAAGACGAGCGCGGCTTGATAGAAGTACGTCGCGATCGCGAAGAGCCCGAGCACGAGCGCCGCCGGCTTGCCGAGCCCCATGAGCGCCGTCGCGGCGATGCAGCCGGTCGTCGCGATCGCCAGGTACGGCACGCGCCGCCCCGAGCGATCGGAGAGCGCGCCGAGCAGCGGCGCCGTGCCCGCGACGACGACCATGGCCGCGCTGTACGCGAGGCTCACGTGGAGATCGCGGCCGCCGAGATCCTCGACGACGAGGAGCGGCAGGTACCGTGAGACGACGTTCAGCGAGAAGGTCGTGTTCGCGAGATCGTAGAGCGCCCAGGCATAGAGCGCTCGCCGTCCCGCCGGCCGGCTCACCGAACCGCGCCCACCAACACGTCGAGCGCCACGGCTCGAAAGCGTCCCCAGCGACGCCACGTTCCGTCGAGCTCGCGAAGCTCGCGCGCCGCGCGCTCGAGCCCGGCGACGTCGCGCTCGTCCCACCCGCTGATCTTCTCCTCGGGGTCGTTCACCTTGAGCGTGCCGCCGGTCTCGCGGAGGAGGAACATGTACGAGCGAAAGGGCGCCTTGCCGTCGGCGACGCCGTGGTCGATCACCGCGACGAGACGCTCGATCTCGACGTCGAGGTTGCTCTCCTCGTGCACCTCGCGCAGCAGCGCGTGCTCGACGTCCTCGCCGTCCTTGATGCCCCCGGTCGGAAGGCGGAAGCAGCCGGCCGGATAGAAGGCCTTCGTCTGGAGCAGGATGCCGCCGGACGGACGGCGGATCGCCATCGCCACTTCGCTGCGCCGGCCGCCGCCGCGCACCGGCGGGAGATCGCCGTCGACGAGCGCGGCCTCCACGAGCGGGAACTTGCCGTACCGCTTGCGGAGCCAGCCGATGTCGCTCACGCCGCGATCACCCGTTGCACGGCGCTCGCGACGACCGTCGCGAGCGCGTCGGCATCGCGATCGCCCATGCCGGGGATCTTGCAGCCGGCGGCGGCCGCGTGGCCGCCGCCGCCGAACGTCTCCGCGACGGCCGAAAGGTCGACCGACGACGCCGGCGAGCGCCGGAAGCTCACGCCCGCGCTCTTGGTGTCGTAGAGCGCGACGACGGCGTTCGGCGTCGCCTTGCCCCACTTGTCGCCGATCTCGCTCGGATATCCCGCGCACCAGGCGGCGATCACGGTGACGTCGCCGACGCGGCGCTCGCGCCGGGTCTTCTCGGCGAGCGCGTGGGTCGCCGCGACCTCCGCCGTGACCCGCGCCTCGGCCTCGCGCATCGCCGGCGTGTACGTCACGTCGGCGTCGACCCCGAGGAGCTCGCGGTACGCCGTCGTGTCGCGCATGGCACCGACGGTGAGCGCGAGCTCGCGCGAGCCGGGAAGCGCGTGGATCCAGCGATCGTTGTCGTCGGCGAGCGCGACCAGCTTCCCGAGCGCGCGGAACGCGGCGGCGTCCTCGTCGCGTCCGCTCGGCGTCCGCCCTTCGGCCGCCAGGCGCCGATCGAGGTGCTCGAACACGAGCCGCGACGCCGCATACGTGTCCTCGACGGTCATGTGGCGGAACGGCACGTCGAGCGCGCCGCGCTTCAGCCGCTCGATCGCGCTCCGGTGGTGGTCGATCCAGACGACGCCGGTGCCGGCCGCCGCGAGCGCGCGCAGGTGCGCGTCGGTCGCAGGCTCGGTCCAGCTGATGTCGGTGATCCAGATCTCCTGCGTCTTCCCGGCGGGCGGCGGCGGCACCGCCTGGATCGTCTCGTTGATCTCGGGGTTGTTCGCGAACCGGGTGTGGACCTCGAGCCCGGCGTGGAATCGCGCGACCGCGACCGCGGAGGTCACGCCGTCGAGACAGTGCGGGCCGTGGCTCACGATGTGGACGATGTCGGGTGTCGGGGTCGGCACGGCGCCGCGACCTCTAGCATCGGCGATGCATGTGGTACAGCGTGCCCGGCGTTCCGAAGCGCAGCCGTGCAGACCAAGGAGGATTCCGCATGAAGCTCGAGGGCAAAGTCGCGATGATCACCGGCGCCGGGTCCGGTCTCGGCCGCGAGATGGCGCTCGCGTTCGCGCGCGAAGGCTGCGCCGTCGGGGTCAACGATCTCCGCGAGGAGACCGCGGCCGCGGTCGTCCGCGAGATCGAGGCGCTCGGCGGCACGGCGGCGCCGCTCGTGTGCGACGTCGCGGACAGCGGCGCCGTCCGGAAGATGTTCGCGGCCCACGCGAGCGCGCTCCGGACCCTCGACATCCTCGTGAACAACGCCGGCATCGCCCACATGGAAGAGCACGTGAAGCGCAACAGCGAGGCGATGCTCCAGCAGGTGATGACCGAGGGGCGGAGCACGATGTCGCTCGAAGCGACGAAGACGATGGAGGACGCGCACTGGCGCCGGACGCTCTCGATCCACCTCGACGGCACGTTCTACTGCACCCGCGAGGCGCTGAAGATCATGGAGCCCGCGGGCCGCGGCTGCATCATCAACATGGCCTCGCTGGCGGCACTGACCGGCATCATGGGCGCCCCCGACTACTCCGCCGCGAAGGCCGGCATCCTCGGCTTCACCAAATCGGTCGCGCGCGAGGTGATCGGCCGCGGCATCCGCGTGAACGCGATCGCGCCCGGCTACATCGACACGCCGCTCCTCGACGTGATGCCGGCGCTGCTGAAGCAGATGATCGTCGCGCAGACGCCCGCGGGCCGGCTCGGCACCACCGCCGAGGTCGCGGCGACGGCCCTGTTCCTGGCGTCGGACGACGCGAGCTTCTTCGTCGGCCAGGCCCTCGCCCCGAACGGCGGGATCTTCATGTAGCGCGGCGCCGCTCGCCCGGGCGAACCGGGTAGGGTGGAGAACACGTGCGCGCCCGGACGATGCTGGTGCCGGTCGTGCAGCCGCGCGCCGAGAGGCGCCCGCACCGGCGTGCACGTCCCAACCGGAATGCCAGCGCCGCCCCCGCGCGGGTCCGCGCGACTTCGGCTAACGAGCCCGCATGGCCGCGGCCGATGCCATCTCGGAGGACCTCTACTTCGAGATCATCAAGAGCGAGCGGGTCCGCGTGCGCGCGCTGGCGATCCTGATGGGCAGCCTCTTCACGCTGTCGCTCGCGCTGATCGTCCTCGGGTACGACTGGATTCCCGGCGCGGTGCTGCTCGAGCAGCGCGTGCCGCTCGGGACGATCGCGGCGTTCTACGGCGTCGCCTTCGCCTACGAGATGATCGCGTTCACCGTGCTCGGCATCCTGATCGCGCGGCGCCGGCGGCTTCCCGAGGCGCCGCGCTACGCGAACGCGCTCGTCGAGACGTCGATCCCGACGGGCATGATGGTGCTGCTGAGCGGCGCGGTCGGGCCGGAGATCGCGCTGAACACGCCGCTCGCGACGGCGTACTTCCTCTTCATCTGCCTCTCGACGCTCCGCATGACGGCGTCGCTCTCGATCTTCACCGGGTGCGTCGCGGCGCTCG
>DAIQBH010000078.1:3826-23317 GCA_036781285.1 Thermodesulfobacteriota bacterium
GCTCGGTGTCGGAGCCGTACGTGACGTCGATCTGGTCGATCCTGACCAAGGCCGGCGTACTGGTCGTGGCGGGCTTCGTCTGCGGATTCGTCGGGACCCAGATCCGCGCGCGCTTGATCGCGTCGCTCGAGACGGTGAACGAGCGGAATCGCGTCGTCGGCATGTTCGGCCAGTACGTCTCGCCCGCCGTCGTGGACCAGCTCCTCAACCAGCCCGTCGAGGGCGCGGGCGAGGAGCGCTACGTGACGATCATGTTCCTCGACATCCGCGGATTCACGACGTTCGCGGAGCGCCGCACGCCGGCCGAGGTCGTCGCGTACCTGAACACGCTCTTCGCGACGATGATCCGGCTCGTGAACGCCAACCACGGCATCATCAACAAATTCCTCGGCGACGGCTTCATGGCCTGCTTCGGCGCTCCGCTCTCCGACGGGCGCGACACCCAGAACGCCGTCCGCGCGGCGCTCGAGATCGCGCAAGCGGTCGAGCGCATGAGCGCCGACGGCACGATCGCGCCGACCCGGATCGGCATCGGGCTCCACGCCGGCCCCGCCATCACCGGCAGCGTCGGCAGCGAGGAGCGCCGCGAGTACACGATCATCGGCGACACCGTGAACCTCGCCTCACGGGTCGAGCAGCTCACCAAGCAGTACGGCGTGCCGCTCCTCGTGACCGACGCCGTCTGGCAGGTCGTGAAGGACGACTACACGAGCCGCGCCCTCGATCCGGTGATCGTGCGCGGCCGCGAGGAGCCGGTCGCGATCTACGCGCTGTCGTAGCGGAGGGACTCAGCGCTCCGGCGACGGCACCAGGTCGACCGAGCCGACCACGAAGAGCCCCGACCCGCGCATGTAGGTGCCGAACGCGACGAGCTTGCGATCCGGCGCCGCGGAGAAGAGGCGGTCGACCGCGTCGCCGCGCGCGAGCAGCGTCGCGGGATGATCGCTCGTGAAGCGCAGCACCTGCATGCCCTCCTCTTCGGGCTGATACGCCTGGAGCGCGGTCACGCCGAGAACGCGTGTGGGACGGCCTTTGGCCGAGATGGTGACCTCGCCGATCACCTCGGGGTCCGAACGGGTGCGACCCCAGTACCCTTCGATCCGGATCGGACGATTGGGGCTAGCGAGCGGGAACTGGGCCCACACGGCGGTGACGGTGGTGGCGACGAGCAGGCAGCCGAGGACCAGCGCACGAGCGATCATGCGACCAGTACGCCCGCGCGCGCGCGCGTTGGCAAGTCGTGCAGGTCCTCAGATCGGTTCGTCGTCCAGCATGCGGCACATCGCCGCTGCCAGCTCCGGCGGGCCAGCGGGCGACTCCGCGGCGAGGCCCGCGGTCCAGGGTCACGAGCGTCGCGAACGGATGGGCGCGCACCAGCTCGCGCAGGACCTCCGGACGAGACTCCTCGAACGGCCCCGGGACGAACATGTGATCGCGCTCCCGTTCGCCCCATAGTCCGCCGGCGATCCCGGGTCCAAACGACGGGGCGATGTACCTTGACCCGATCGAGGCCACCCCGCTATCGCGAGGCAGCAGCTCGAAGGAGTACCCCCATGGACCGACCCGTTCCTCGCTTTCCCTGGGCCATCGTCGTCGCGCTCGCCGTCATCGCGCCCGCCGCGGCCACGCACGCCGCCTGTGACACGGCCGCGAACGCCGTGTCCCTCGCCGCCACGCGTTACCTGATCGACGTCACCTGCGACTGCGCGGCGGCGCTGAAGCCGAGCGACCACGCGAAGTGCGCGCGGCCCATCGTCGCGGCCCGTGTCGCGAACGGCGCGCTACCGAAGACGTGCAAGAGCGAAGCCTTGAGGCATGCGACGAAGTCGATCTGCGGCCGGCCGGGCGCGGTCGTGTGTTGCCGCGTGAAAGCCAACGGCAAGACGTCGCACAAGGTCGCGAAGGTTCCCGCGATGTGCGCCGACACGCCGACGCTGACGACATGCATCAGCACCTACGACAGCGTCCCGAGCGGCTGTAGCGCGAGCGGGTGCGTCAGCCCGGTGTGCGGCGACGGGGTCGTCGAGGGACCGGAAGGTTGCGACCCGCCGGACACCGGCATGTGCGACGCGAACTGCCAGCCGCTCATCTGCGATCCGCCGGTCACGGACTGCGGCAACGGCGTCGTCGACGCCGGCGAAACGTGCGACCCGCCCGGTGTCGGCGCGTGCGACTGGACCTGCCAGACGGCGACGTGCGCGGGCGGGGGCCCGACCGAGATCGACGTCGCGTGCGCCGCCGACGGCGCGACCGTCGGCGCGGGCGCGCGCGGAGCGCAGTACCTGCTCGCGTGGAACGATCGCACCCACAAACCCGTGGCCGACATCGTCGCGCGCCGGCTCGATTCGGACGGGGACGCGTTCGACGCGGCCGCCACGGTCGTCAGCGAAGGGGCGCCTTGCGGGGGAGACAACTCGCAACCGGCGGTCGGCAGCAACGCTTCCGGTCACGTCGTCGGATGGTATGCCAACGGACCGTACGGACCGATCTGGTACGCGGCGATCTACGCGCGCCCGTACGACGCCGCCGGTAACGGCGGCACGATCGACCAGCTCGTCCTGCGCACGCCGTTCGGGATGTGTCAGAGCTCGGTCTTCGGACCCATCAGCATCGCCCCGACGCCGCTCGCGGGGAGCGAGGTCTCCGCGGTCGTCTGGCAGGATACGGGCGGATGCGCCTTCGGCCCTTTCTATAGCGACGCGGGCGGCATCCTGCTGGATCATGCGGACGACCCTCCCAGCAGAACGACGCTCGACATCGGCTACTTCCCGGTCTCGGGTCCCCTGCCGCAGCCGTTCGCCGAAGGCACCGCGAGCCTCGCCACCCTAGGCACCGACACCCTCGCGGTGATCCACGCATTCATCCAAGACGACAGCCCTCCGTACGTCTCGGGGCACTTCGTCTCGGGCGAGTGGATCGCCGCCGACGGCACGACGACGAAGTTCAGCGTCAGCAGCCGTCAGCCGGGTATCGGCGACGCGCCGGCCCCTGGCATCGCCGCCGGTGACGCCGGCTTCCTGGTCGTTTGGGCCGACGGTCCCGTCGACGTCGCGACCGACATTCGCGCCATGCGAGTCGCGCCCGGCGGCGGGGCGCTGGATCCCGACGGCGGACTGCTGCTCGCGACCACGAACGGCGGCGCGTCCGTCATCGGCCGGCCGGTCGTCGCGTTCGACGGCTCGGTGTGGCTGGTCGCCTGGACGGAGGTCGGCGTCGCCGGCAACGACCTCTACGCCGTCGCGGTCGCTACCGACGGCACGGTGCTCGACGCGACGCCGCGATTGCTCGCGTCGGGCCTCAGCAACGCGACGCCGGCGATCGCGTCGGCGGGCGACGGCCGCTCGCTCGTCACCTACGTGCGTCCCGACGGCGGCAAGAGCGCGGTCCGCGCGCAGTTGGTGGACGGCCAGTAGACCTCGCTGCCCTCGATCGCGAGCACGTTCGCGACGATGGGATGCCTACCGTAGCGCGGTCGCCGGGTCCGCCACGGGCACGCCACGGGCGACGGCCGCGAGCGGCGTGAAGCGTTGGCGCGCCGCCTTTCGCGCGAGCGCGGTGCGGACGGCGTCGGCCATCTGGCGCGGCGTGAACGGCTTCGGCACGAGCACGTCGGCGCGCACCTCGCCGCGGGGCACGCCGCCGTTCCGGACGAGGGCGCTCACCCGGACGATCATCATGCCGGCGCGCGCGGGGTCGCGCCGGAGCCACTGCACCACCGCGTCGTAGTCGGTGGGGAGCGCGAGATCGAGCACGACGGCATCCGGCTTCTCGCGCTGGAGGACGTGGGCCGCGTGGCGGACGTCGAGCGCGACGAGGGCGCGCAGGCCGATGCCGCCGAGGCAGCGACCGATCAGGGTCGCGAAGTCGGGACGGTCGGCGATGACGAGAACGCTCGCGGGCATCGAGCGTTGCAAAGAGCAAGGACGGCGCCGCGGCCGGGAAGCCGGTGACACATCCGCGCCGCTCGCCCCGAAGCCGCCGCCCGGACGGGAGGTTGTCCTGGAAACGCCATAGCGGCCGCCCGATGACCCGTCCGGTCTCCCCGCGCGGGGCTCTGATTGCAGCGCTGCACGCCGAGCCCGCCAGTCGTGCAGCGTCGCGTGCGCGATCTCACTCGTTGTGCAAGGAATCGCGACCATGACCTTTTGCCGGCTGGTCGTCGTCCTCGCGATCGTCGCCGCCTTCGACCCGAGCTTCGCCGCCTCTCCGAGCCCGAGCCGCGCCCCCACCACCATCCAATTCGCGCCGCTCGGCAGCGTGAAGCAGGTGCGCCAGGCGACCGCGCGCTTCCCGCATCCGATGGTGCGGCTCGGCGATCCACTCGCCCCCGCCGACCCGTTCACGATCGCGTGCGACGCGAAGGGCAGCGCGCGCTGGATCGACGGCCGCACCTGGTCGTACGACTTCACCGAGGACCTGCCGGCCGGCGTGCGGTGCAAGTTCACGCTCCGCGGCGTCCGCGCCCTCGACGGCACCATCCTCGCCGGCGGCACGACGTTCGAGTTCGACACGGGCGGGCCGATGATCAAGCAGAGCTCGCCGTACGAAGGCTCGCGCTCGCTCGAGGAGGATCAGGCGTTCGTGCTCGTGCTCGACGCGCCCGTCGACGAGGCCTCGGTCGCGGCGAAGGTGGGGTTCGAGATCGCGGGCATCCCGCAGCGGGTCGCGGCGCGCGTCGTCACCGGCGCGGAGCGCGATGCCATCGTGAAGACGGTCCCGAGCTACGCGCGCGGCCCGCACGTCGTCGTCCGCGCGGCACAGAGCTTTCCGAACGGCGCGCGCGTCACGCTCGTCTGGGGCGCGGGGGTCGCGACGACGACCGGCGTCACCACGACGGCGGAGCAACGCCTCATGTTCCAGACCCGCGACGCCTTCACCGCGAGCTTCAGCTGCACGCGCGAGAAGACCGGCGCGCCGTGCAGCCCGCTCGGCGACATGCGGGTCGAATTCTCGGCGCCGGTCCCGAAGCTCGCGGCCGACGGCGTGGCACTCCTCGCCGCCGACGGCACCGCGCGTCCGCGCGGCAAGACCGACCCCGACGTCGACCTCGTGACCGCCGTCGCGTTTCCCGGCCCGTTCCCGGAGAACGCCGACTTCCGCGTCGAGGTGCCGGCCGGGCTCGCCGACGAAGCGGGCCGCACGCCCGTGAACGCCGAGCGTTTTCCCCTGACCGTCGAGACCGGCGAGCTGCCGCCGCTCGCGAAGTTCAACGCGCGCTTCGGCATCGTCGAGTCGAAGGCGGGCGCGACGCTGCCGGTGACGCTCCGGAACCTCGAGCCCGAGGCGCGTGCGCGCACCCACGGCGTCGGCGGCAGCGTGATGCGGCTCGCGCCGGAGCGCGAGGCCGACATCCTGCCGTGGCTCCGACGCGTCGGGGTCGCGAAGCGCGAGTCGTCCGTGTTCGCTCCGCCGCCGAAGGGCAAAGCGCCGAGCAAGACGGCGAAAGACCTCCCTCCGCCGCCGCTCCCGCCACCATCGGAGGTGAAGACGTTCCAGCTTCCGAAGCCCGGGGGCGAGCGCGCGTTCGAGGTCGTCGGCATCCCGTTCGAACGACCGGGCCTCTACGTCGTCGAGCTCGAGAGCGCGCGCCTCGGCGCCGCGCTCCTCGCGAAGCCCAAGCCGATGTACGTGCCGACGATCGCGCTCGTCACGAACCTCTCGGTGCATCTCAAGTGGGGCGCCGAGCAATCGCTCGTCTGGGTCACGACGCTCGACGAGGCAAAGCCGGTCCCGGGCGCCGCCGTCACCGCGCGCGACTGCCGGGGCAACGTGGTCTGGCAGGGCACGACCGACGCCGACGGGCTCGCGCGCATCGCCGACCTGCCGGCGTTCCGCGCGATGCCGACCTGCTACGGCGACGGCCTGCCGGAAGGCGACCTCTTCGACGGCAGCCAGACGCTGGCCCTCCGCGAGCTCTATGACGGGCTGCTCGTCACGGCCCGCCTCGACGACGACGTGAGCTTCGTGCACTCGAGCTGGGACGACGGCATCGAGCCGTGGCGCTACCAGCTCCCCGACTTCGACGAGAGCGGCGGGGCGGCCGCACATTCCGTGCTCGATCGTCCACTCTTCCGGGCCGGCGAGACGGTGCACATGAAGCACATCTTCCGCGCGAAGCGCCTCCGCGGCTTCGGCGCCGCCGCCCCCGCCGACTTGCCGACGACGCTCTCGATCGTCCACGTCGGGAGCGACGAGCACTTCGAGCAGCCGCTCGCGTTCGACGCGACGGGCGTCGCCGAGAGCACCTGGACGATCCCGCCCGAGGCCAAGCTCGGCTACTACGAGGTCCACTTCCTGAGCGCGGCGATGGCGGCGGCGCGCGCGGCCGCCGACCCCGCCGACGGCGAGGACGAGGAGTACGAGTCCTCGTACGCCGATATCGGCGATTGGGTCGCGGCGAGCTTCCGCGTCGAGGAGTTCCGCGTTCCGGCGATGAAGGGCGTCGTGAAGCTCCCCGTGACCCCGCTCGTCCGCGCGACCGACGTCCCCGTCGATCTCGCCGTGCAGTACCTCGCGGGCGGCGGCGCCGGGGCGCTGCCGGTCGTCGTGCGCGCCCAGGTTTCCCCGCACACGCCCGACGTGCCCGACGATCTCGAAGGATTCGTGTTCGCGAACGGCGCGATCGAGGAGGGCGTCGTCCGGCGGAGCGACGAGGACACGAACGACGGCGACGACGGCACGCCGAAGATCCACTCGCGCACGGCCGTCACGCTCGACGCCGCCGGCACCGCGCGGACGGCGATCACGGCGCTGCCGCCGGCGAAGGTGCCGACGTCGCTCCGGACCGAGCTCGAGTTCCGCGATCCGAGCGGCCAGGTGCAGACGGTGTCCGCGACGGCGCCCATCTGGCCGGCGAACCGCCTCGTCGCGATCAAGCCCGACGAATGGGCCGGCGCGAAGGACACGGTCGGCGCGCGCATCGCCGTCGTCGATCTCGCCGGGAAGCCGGTCGCCGGAGCGGCGGTCACGGTCGACCTCTTCACCCGCAAGATCTACTCGCACCGGACGCGGGTCGTCGGCGGGTTCTACGCATACGACAGCGTCCGCGAGACGAAGAAGCTCTCGACGGTCTGCACGGGGACGACCGACGCGCGCGGCATGTTCCGGTGCGACGGCCCGGCGGGCGTGACCGGAAACGTCGTGCTCGAAGCCTCGGTCGTCGACGACGCCGGCAACCGCTCCGCCGCGCACGACGACGTCTGGGTCGCCGGCACGCAGGGCGATTGGTGGTTCGGCGGCGGCGACAGCGACCGCATGGACGTGCTGCCGGAACGCCGCCACTACGAGCCCGGCGAGACGGCGCGCCTCCAGGTGCGCATGCCGTTCCGCGCCGCGACCGCGCTGGTCACGGTCGAGCGCGAGGGCGTGATCGACGCGCGCGTGGTGCCGCTCGCGGGCAACGAGCCGGTCGTCGACCTGCCGGTGTCGGGGGCGTGGGCACCGAACGTCTTCGTGTCGGTCCTGGCGCTCCGCGGCCGCGCCGACGACGTCGCACCGACCGCGCTCGTCGACCTCGGCCGCCCGACGTTCAAGCTCGGCATCGCCGAGCTCTCGGTCGGCTGGCAGGCGCACCGGCTCAAGGTGCGCGTCGCGACCGACGCGCCCGCCTATCGCGTGCGCGACACGGCGCAGGTGAAGGTCGCGGTGCGCACTGCCGACGGCACGCCGCTCCCCGCGGGCAGCGAAGTCGCGCTCGCGGCGATCGACGCGGGCCTCCTCGAGCTCGCGCCGAACCCGAGCTGGAAGCTCCTCGACGCGATGATGGGCCGGCGTTCGTACGGCGTCACCACCGCGACTGCGCAGATGCAGGTCGTCGGCAAGCGCCACTACGGCCTGAAGGCGCTGCCGCTCGGCGGCGGCGGCGGCCGGAGCGCGACCCGCGAGCTCTTCGACACGCTCCTCCTCTGGAAAGCGCGCGTCCCTCTCGACGCGACCGGGCGCGCGACGATCGACGTGCCCCTGAACGACTCGCTCACGAGCTTCCGCATCGTCGCCGTCGCGCAGGCCGGCCTCGACGACTTCGGCACCGGCGGGATCACGATCCGCTCGACGCAGGACGTGATGCTGCTGCCGGGCCTGCCGCCCGTCGTCCGCGAGGGCGATCGCTTCCGCGCCGAGCTCACCGCCCGCAACACGACCGAGCAGCCGATCGAGCTCTCGCTCGCCGGCACGGTGGAAGGCCTCGGCACGCCGCTCGCGCCGCAGACGGCGAGGCTCGCGCCGGGTGCGGCGCAGGTGGTCGGGTGGCACGTCACGGCACCCGTCGGCGTCGACCGGCTCGTCTACACGGTCACGGCGAGCACGAGCGGACCGAAGCCCCACCGCGACGAGGTGCGCGTCACGCAGAGCGTGCGGCCGGCCGTTCCCGTCCGCACGTTGCAGGCCACGCTCGTCCAGTTGCCGTCCGGTGTCGCGCACGAGACGCAGGTCGCCCGGCCCGCCGACGCGCTCGCCGACCGCGGCGAGGTGCGGGTCGCGCTCGCGCCGAGCCTCGCCGCCGGCCTCGACGGCGTCCGCCAGTTCATGCGGCGCTATCCGTATCGCTGCCTCGAGCAGCGCGTCTCGCGCGCGATCGCGCTCCACGATGCGGCGCTCTGGCGCGAGGTGACGACCGCCCTCCCCTCGTACGCCGACGCGAACGGCCTCCTCAAGTATTTCCCGACGAGCGAAGAGGGCAGCGAGGTCCTGACCGCCTACGTGCTCTCGATCGCAACCGCAGCGGGGCTCGAGCTGCCCGAGCGCGTGCGTGCCGCGATGGAGGAAGGCCTCCGCCGCTTCGTCAGCGGAACGCTCACGACCACGCCGCCCCTCCGCACCGCCGATCTGGCGCTCCGGAAGCTCGCCGCGCTCGAAGCGCTCTCACGGGTCGGCGCGGTCGAGCCGGCGCTCATGGACGGCATCCCGATCGAGCCCGCGCTCTGGCCGACCTCTGCCTTGATCGACTGGTGGAGCCTCCTTCACCGGATAGCGAAGCGCCCCGATCCCGCCGTTCTCGTCGACATCGAGCAGCAGCTGCGCGCGCGGCTCCGGGTCGGCGGCACGAGTCTGGCCTTCTCGACGGAGGCCAACGACCGCCTGCACTGGCTGATGAGCGACCCCGACGTGAACGCCGTCCGCCTCGTGCTCGCCCTCCTCGAGCACAACGCGTGGCACGACGAGCTGCCGCAGCTCGTGACCGGAGCGCTCGGCCGGCAGCGGCGCGGCGCCTGGTCGACGACGGTCGCGAACGCATGGGGCACGCTCGCGGTCGAGCGCTTCGTGAAGACCGTCGAGGCGGAGATGATCGACGACGCCACGACCGCGGCGCTCGGCACGGAGGAGCGGACGCTCACCTGGCGCGCGGCGCCGACGGGCGCGACGTTCGATCTGCCGTGGCCGAGCGACGGCGCCGGCACGCTGGCTCTGCACCACACCGGTGCCGGCCGGCCGTGGGCGACGATCGCGACGCGGGCCGCGGTGCCGCTGAAGGCGCCGCTCGCGGCCGGGTATCGCATCACCAAGACGGTGACGCCGGTCGAGACGCGCACGGCGGGCACGACGAGCCGCGACGACGTCCTGCGGGTGACGCTCGCGATCGACGCCGACCGCGACATGACGTGGGTCGTCGTCGACGACCCGATCCCGGGCGGCGCGACGCACGTCGGCACGGGGCTCGCGCGCGACTCGGCGCTCCTCGCCGCCGGCGAGAAGCCGGCCGAAGGCGTCACGCCCGTGTTCGTCGAGCGCGCATTCGACGGGTTCCGCGCCTACTACGACTTCGTCCCCAAGGGCCGCTTCACGGTCGAGTACACGGTGCGCCCGAGCCAAGCGGGGACGTTCGCGTTGCCGGCGACCCGCGTCGAGGCGCTCTACGCGCCCGACGTGTTCGGCGAGCTGCCGAACGCGACGGTCGAGGTCGCACCGTGACCCGCGCGCGCCGCGCGGCGGCATGCGCGAGCGCGCTGGCGTTCGCCGCCGCCGCGTGGCTCGCGGTCGCGACGACGGACGTACCGTCGTTCGATGCCGTGCGGACCGGGCACCGTCCGACCGACGTGCCGCTGCTCGACCGCCACGGCACGATCGTCCACGAGCTCCGCACCGACCCGCGCGAGCGCCGGCTCGCGTGGACGCCGCTCTCGGCCATCGCGCCCGCGCTCGTCGACGCGGTGATCGCGGCGGAAGATCGCCGCTTCCGCTCGCACGGCGGCGTCGACGTGCGGGCGCTCGCGGGCGCCGGGCTCGGCCGACTCGCGGGCCGGACGCGCGGCGCCAGCACGATCACCATGCAGGTAGCGGCGCTCGTCGACCCGGCGCTGGCGCGGCGGGGCCACGGCCGCACCCTCCAGCAGAAGGCGCGTCAGATGCGGGTGGCATTGGCGATCGAGCGCGGTTGGTCGAAGGACGAGATCCTCGAAGCCTACCTGAACGGCGTGGCGTTCCGCGGCGAGCTCCGCGGGATCGCGGCCGCAGCGGCGTTCCTCTACGGCAAGGCGCCGCACGGCCTCGCCGCGAGCGAGTCGCTGACGCTCGCGGCGCTCGTGCGGAGCCCGAATGCGCCGGCCTCCGCCGTGGCGCGGCGCGCGGCGCACATCGCCGCCGTGCGCGGCTCGGCCGCGGACCCTGCCGGCCTCGACGCCGCGACGGCACGGCTCGGCGATCCCGGGCGGCCGATTGCGCGCGCCGCGCTCGCGCCGCATCTCGCGCGCCGGCTCCTCGCGGGCGCGCGGACGGCGGTCGCCTCCACGCTCGACGCGGCGACACAACGCATCGCCGAAGACGCCCTCGACCGCGCGCTCCACGATCTCGCCGGCCGCGCGGTCGGCGATGGCGCCGTTCTCGTCGCCGACAACTCGACGGGCGACGTGCTCGCGTGGGTCGGCGGAGGGGCGCAATCGAAGGCGCGCTTCGTCGACATGGCACGGGCGCGGCGCCAACCCGGATCCACGCTGAAGCCCTTCCTCTACGGCCTCGCCTTCGAACGCCGCCTGCTGACACCGGCGTCGCTCGTCGAGGACACGCCGCTCGCGCTCGCGGTCGCGGGCGGGCTCTACCGGCCGCGCGACTACGACACGCGCTTCCGCGGGCTCGTGAGCGCGCGCACGGCACTCGCGTCGTCGCTGAACGTGCCGGCGGTGCGAACGCTCGGCCTGGTCGGCGGCGATGCTTTCGTGGCGCTGCTCGGCCGGCTCGGGTTCGCGGCCGCAACCGAGAGCGGCGACCATTACGGGCCGGCGCTGGCGCTCGGCGGCGCCGACGTCACGCTCGAGGAGCTCGTCGCGGCGTACCGCGCGCTCGCGAACGGCGGCACGTGGACGCCGCTCCGCGTGACGCCGTCGGCGCCGCCGATCGCGCCGCGTCCCGTGTTCTCGGCCGCGGCCGCGTTCCAGGTGACCGACGTTCTCGCCGACCGCGAGAGCCGAAGCGCGACCTTCGGCCTCGAGAGCGCGCTCGCGACCCGCTTCTTCACCGCGGTCAAGACCGGCACGAGCAAGGACATGCGCGACAACTGGTGCCTCGGGTTCTCGGAGCGCTACACGGTCGGCGTGTGGGTCGGGAACGCGTCGGGCGCGCCGATGCAGGACGTCAGCGGCGTCGCCGGCGCAGCGCCCGTCTGGCTCGACATCATGACCTGGTTGCACCGCGCGAGTCCGAGCACGGCGCCGACACCCCCGGCGGAGCTCGTCACGGCGGCGGTCGAGTTCCCGGACGCGGTCGAGCCGGCGCGCCGCGATTGGTTCGCGCGCGGCACCGCGCCGGGCGCGCGCATCCTCGCGGCCGGCGAGCCCCGCATCGTCGCCCCCGTCGACGGCACGATCATCGCGCTCGACCCGGACATCCCCGACGATCGCGAGCGCGTCCCGCTCGAGGTCGCGGGCGACGTGCCCGGCGTCCGCTGGCGCGTCGACGACGTCGATCTCGGGCCCGCGCGCGGGCTCACGCTCTGGGCGCCGACCGCGGGTACGCACGTCGTGCGGCTGATCGGCGCCGACGCGATCCCGCTCGCCGCCGCGACCGTCGAGGTGCGGGGCGGCCGGCACTGACGGTCAGCGCACGAGCCCGGGCTTCCAGAGCAGCGGCCGCGGCGTGAAGCCGAGCGTCGCTTTCGCGCGCGCGTTCGAGGCTCCGGTCAAGCGCGTGTGGTAGTAGACCGCCTCCGCGCCGGCGGTCTTCGACGCATCCTCCGAGCTCACGCGCGGCGGCTCGGGTGCATCCACCCAGCGAGCGAACGCCGGCAGCCACTCGGCGACCGGCAGCGGATCGTCGTCGACGACGTTGTAGGCGCCCGCCTCCGCCGTCAGCGCGGCGACGGTCGCAGCGATCGCGTCGTCGAGGTGGACGAAGGACCAGACCGCGTTGCCGGCGCCGAGGATCGCCGACGCGCCGCGCTTCACCAGGTCGGCGACGGCGCCGTCGGGCCGGTACCACGTGCCCGGGCCGTAGAAGAAGCCGTAGCGGAGGACGACGGCTTCGAGCGCCGGCGTCGCGAGGAGCTGCGCCTCGCATTCCGCCATCGCGCCCGCGGCTTTCCCGACCTCGCCGGGCGCGTCGGACCGAAACCGCGCGGTCTCGTCGGCGAGCCGGCCCTCCGGGGCGTCCAGATAGAAGCCGCGTGATTGGAGGACGAAGCGTCTCACGCCGACTGCCCGGCTCGCAGCCAGCAGGTTGGCGCCGCCCTCGCGCCGCAGCCGCGTGTCGTCGGGCAACGACGCGATGACGTCGACGGGACTGGCGGGAAGCCAGGTCATCTGGTCGATCACGACGTCGGGCGCGGCCGCTGCGATCGCGGACCGTACCGCGTGCGCGTCGAAGGCATCGGCGTGCGCAACCCTCGCTCCCAGCTCGCGGAGACGATCGACGCCGCGGCCAGCACGCGTCATGCCGGTGACCTCGTGACCGAGCGCGCACAGCACCCGCACGAGCGGGAGCCCGATGACCCCCGTGGCGCCTGCGACGAAGACCTTCACGACGTGCTCCGAGTGGCCGCGCGCCTACTCGACGGCCGCCGTCAGCGGCTTGTCCTTGGAGTCGACGACGAACACCGCGAGGAGCTTCGCCGGCTCGGTCTTGCTGGCGTTCCGGCTGACGGGATGACGCGAGCCCGGCGTTTCGTAGAAACTCTCGCCGGCGCGGTACACGCGTGCGGGCTCGTCGTTCACTTGCGACTCGATCGCGCCGGACACGACGTACCCGAAGACGAAGGCCGACTTGGCGTGGGTGTGCGACGGCGACGCCCCTCCCGGCGCGTAGTCGACGACCAGAGCGACCAACGACTTGCCGGGAATGTTGGGGATCGCGTGGTCGAAATGCGGCGTGACGGTTTCGCCTTCTTGGGCTCGGAGGGGCGTGGTCGCGACGGCGACGACGCAGACGGCGCCGACGAAGGCTGCGAGTTTCACCATGCTCGTTCTCCCTTCTCGCGTGCGCGGCAACGATGCGGGTTCGGCGACGGGATAGCCAACAACCAGCCCCGAGCCAAGCGTCGCCCTTGCGGACCCGGGGGTCGTCGTGGCTTGTTCGCCGGCGTGACCTCGCCGGTGCTGACCTCGTTCCGCCTCGGACCGCTCGCGCTTCGGAACCGGGTCGTGAAGTGCGCGACGTACGAGACGCGGGCGAAGGACGGGCTCGTCACCGACGCGCTGATCGACTGGCATCGCGAGTTCGCCGCGGGCGGCGTCGGCATGACGACGCTCGCGTACTGCTCCGTCGCGCCCGAGGGCCGGACGTTCAAGGATCAGATCGTCATGCGGCCGGAAGCGAAGCCCGGCCTCGCGCGCTTCGCCGACGCGATCCACGCGGAGGGCGCCGCGGCGGCGATCCAGCTCGGCCACGCCGGCTGGTTCGCCGATCCGAAGGCGACGGGCACGAAGCCGGTCGGACCCTCGGGTACGTTCAGCATCCACGCGCAGCGCTTCGCGCGCGCCGCGACCGAGGCCGACCTCGATGGGCTGGAACGCGACTTCGCCGCGGCCGCGCGGCTCGCCGTCGACGCCGGGTTCGACGCCCTCGAGGTGCACGTCGGCCACGGCTACCTGCTGAGCCAGTTCCTCACGCCCTACAACAACCGGCGGACCGACCAGTGGGGCGGCAGCCTCGAGAACCGCGCCCGCTTCCCGCGCCGCATCGTGAAGGCCGTCCGCGCCGCCGCCGGTCGCGGCGTCGCGATCTGGGCGAAGCTCAACATGGAGGACGGCTTCGCGAACGGCATGACGCTCGACGACGGCCTCGCCGTCGCGCGTTGGCTCGAGGAGGACGGCGCGCTCGATGCGTTGCAGCTCACCGGCGGCCACACCACGAAGACGCCGATGTTCCTCATGCGCGGCGCCTCCCCGCTCGTCGAGCTCTTCGGCCGCGAGAAGAACCCGTTGCGGCGCTTCGCCCTCCGCTGGGGCGCCCAGTTGATGATGCGGAACTACCCCTTCGAGGAGGCGTTCTTCATGCCCCTCGCACGCCGCTTCCGCGCCGCGGTGACGATGCCGCTGATGCTCCTCGGCGGCGTGAACCAGCAGGCCACGATGGAGTCCGCGATCGGCGAAGGCTTCGACCTGCTCGCGGTCGGCCGCGCGCTCATCCGCCAGCCCGATCTGGTGAAGCGCATCGAAGCCGGCGACTTCGACGGCTCGCTGTGCACGCACTGCAATCGGTGCGTGGCGTACGTCGGACACGCCCCGACGACGTGCCCGCTGCGGTAGCGGCTACCCCGGCACTTCCGCGGGATCGAGCAGCCCCAACCGACGCCGGCCGCGCGCGAGAAGCCAGGTCCGCGCCCGCGCGACGGCCTTGAAACCTCGGCAGCGGCAGCAATCTACTCGACCGGGATCTCCGCCCCCAACCGCACCCTCTTCGGCGCCCCCTCGCCCACCAGCGTCACCTCGCTGTTGGCGATCTGCCCGACCGCACGGCCGCCGATCGCGTCACCCTCGACGAGCGCGATCGAGCGATCGCCCATGCGGAACGTCGCGCGGCGAACGCCGTCGAGGGAGACGATGCTCTCGAGGCGCGCGTACGACGGCGGCGGCATGGCGGGGAGCGGTGCGATTGCGATCTCGGCGGGCTGGCCGGCGGCGAGCGGAGCGCCGGCCGCCGGCGCGACCGCGAACGCGGTGAGCGCGAGCTCGTCGACCTCGACGGGCGGCGGTGCCTTGGCGACGCGCGGCGCCGACACCGGCTCCTCGATCGGCGGCCGCTCGGCGGTGCGCGGGGCGCTGCTCGATCCGGCGCCCGTCCGGAGCCAGACGCCCGCGCCGACGCCGATGACGAGAGCGATGAGCGACGCGGCGACGTAGCCCGTGCGACGAAGACGCTCGCCGCTCGTACCGACTTTGAGCTGGAGATGCGCTTCGACGTGCCACTCGGGCCGCTCCGCGATGGAGGCCCCGCGCGCCCCGATCTCGACCGTCGGCCGGCTCGCCGCGACCTCGGTCCAGCGCCGGCTGCCGAACGACTCCTCCCGCTTGGACTCGGTCGTCCCGGATGGGAACGATCCATCGGCATCGAGCGACATCGGCGGCGCCGGCAACCGCGACCCGAGCCGCAGGACCGGCAAGTTCCCCGCCGTCGCGTCGGTGTTTTCGCGCTTCGGCTGGTAGCGCACGCCGCGCTCTTCCGCGAAGGCCAGGATCGTCTTGAACGCGAGGCGGCTCGGCTGGCTGGTGCCGCGCTCCCAGCTCGAGATGGTCGACGGCGACCAGCCGGCGGCGCGGGCGAACTCGGCCTGCGTCATGTCGAGCGCCTGCCGAAGCGAGCGGATCACCTTTCCCGGGGGCGTCTCCATGCCGACCGGTAGAGCAACGCGCGTGCCTTTCGAAATGCGCAGCGGAACCGCGCGGCACCGCCCGGCGAGCGCCAAATCGTCGTCACGGCGTTCGACAATGGACGCCGGGGGCGCATGCGCGATCGCATGCGCCCTCCGGGACCGGCGCGGTCAGCTCTCGGCGGCGACGGCCTTGTCCCCGAGGACGCGGCGCTTGATGCTGCGCACGGCGGCGATGTGCCCGTCGATCACACCCTGCTTCAGCGAGTGGATCGGGAACGGATGCCCGCCCTTGTCGCGCAGGTGGTAGTGCGTCGTGATGAGCGCGCGCTTGCCGTCGGGAGAGACGTCGACCTGGTACTCGGCCGAATTGTCCGTGAAGTCGGCTTCGACCGTCTTGAAGGCGGCGCGCTTGTTGTCGCGGTCGAACGTCCATTCGATGCGGGCCTGGTTCGGCCGGCCGAGGACGCGGTTGGTGACGTCGATCACCTTCTTGGCGCCGCCGTGGCTCGAGACGACCTTGCTCTCGGTCACCCCCTCGATGAACTCGTGGTGGCGCTCGACGTCGATGAAGGCCTTGTAGAGCTCCTCGCCGGGCGCGTTCACGAGGGAGACGAACCGCATGTCGACGGAGCCGTCCGGCATCTCCTTGATCTCGCGCTCCAGCATGAAGTTTTCACCCTGCGCCCAGTCGAAATCGGTGCGGGCACAACCGGAGCCGAGGACTGCCAGAGCGAGAATTCCCATCCGCAAGAGCGTCATGACTACCCTCCTTGCCGGAATGCGTCTGCGCAGCCGTGTCGTCGCCTCGCGACGATGTCGAGCGGCTTCTAGCTGCCGAGCGATGGGGCGGTCAACGCCGATTCGTGCGTCTACCAGTCCGTTGATCGATAGTTGCGCAGAAATTCGCCCCAGACGTGGGTGCCGGTGTTGAAGCCGGCGATGATGGGGTCGACGATCCGCGCCGCGCCGTCGACGATGTCGAGCGGCGGGTGGAAGCGGTGCTCGGCGGTCTTGCGGGCGGCGACCGCGGCGGGGTCCTCGTCGGTCACCCAGCCGGTGTCGACGCTGTTCATGTGGATGCCGTCGTTGAAGTAATCGGTCGCGGCCGTCCGGGTCATCATGTTGAGCGCGGCTTTCGCCATGTTCGTGTGGGGGTGCCGGGTGGTCTTGAAGCGCCGGTAGAACTGGCCCTCGACGGCCGAGACGTTGACGATGTGCTTGTCGCGCTCGGGCGTCCGCAGCATGAGGGGCTTCAGGCGCGCGTTCAGGATGAAGGGGGCGACGGCGTTCACGAGCTGGACCTCGAGGAGCTCGACGGCGGGAACGTCGGCGAGGAGCATGCGCCAGGAGTTCCGCTCGCGGAGGTCGATCTGCTGGAGGTCCTGGTCGAGCAGGCCCTCGGGGAAAAGCGCCTGCTGGGCGGCGAGCTCCTCGGGAAGCAGCCGGACCTGCGAGAGGGCGGCGGCGTGGGTCAATCCCACCGTCTCGGGCACCTCGCGGGTTCTTCGATCGGCCGGCAAGCCGGCCTCGCCCGCCGGAAGCCCTGCACCGCCCTCCGGCAGCATGTGGTAGCCGCGGAGGCCCTCGTACGCGCCGAGCAGCGCCCGGACCTCGGGAGGCAGCGCGTCGAGCGCCGCCGCTTCGCCCGCCATCATGTGCCGATAGAAATCCGGCGGACGGCGCACCGTCTGGCACGCGTTGTTCACGATGAAATCGAGGCGATCGTGGGTCGCGAGGAGGTGCGCACAGAATGCCTCGACACTCGGCGTATGGCGGAGATCGAGGCCGAAGATCTCGAGCCGGTGACCCCAGTCGGCGAAGTCGGCTTCTTTCGCGTAGCGCGCGGCGGAGTCGCGCGGGAATCGCGTCGTGACGATCAGATGCGCGCCCGAGCGCAGCAGCTTGATCCCGGCCTGGTAGCCGATCTTGACGCGCCCGCCCGTCAGCAACGCGACCCGACCGCGCAGATCGGCGAGCTCGCTCCGCTTGGCGTAGTTGAACGTCGCGCACGGCGGACAGAGCTGGTCGTAGAAGTGATGGAGCGTCGTGTAGTGCTCCTTGCAAACGTAGCAGTGCTTCGACTCGATCGACGTCGCCGCCTCGCGCCGCGCGGCGTCCTCGTCGGCGACGTCCTCCTGGGCGAAGCCTCCCGGCGGGAACACGTTCGGCGTCGTGAACACCACCTCGCGCCGGAGCTTCCGGATGCCGGTCTCGGCGAGCACGCTCTCCTCCGCCGCGATCTTCGCCCGCTTCCGGGCGCGGCGGGCCGCTTTCGCGACGTGCCGGCGGATGACCGCATCGGGACGCGAGACCCGGCCGGCGGCTTCGAGGAGCCGGATGCGGTCCGCGTGCGGCAGCCGAGCGAGCTGGGTGCGATCGGCGATGATCCCCTCGAGGAGATCGATCGCCGTCCGGACGGACTCGTCGGACGGGGGACCGGGCGGGCGGGACATTCGGGGCACCTTATGCGAGATCGGCCCCGGCCGCGACGAGCGGCGAAGGTGCCGACGATTCGGCCGCGACCGTTACCAGGATGACGGCGCATGACAAGTGACGCTCGCCGGCGTCCGCTGAGACATGGCGCAATGGGGAGTTGCGCCGCGACGATACGATCCGCATCGGGCATGGCGTTTGCTTGCTCTCCGTCCGATGCCGGCTCCCGACGCGACCCGCGGACTGTTCTCCCGCCTGAACGCCGGTATCTTCCACCTGCCGACCGACGACCTGGTCGAGATCGACGCCTGGCTCGACACCTCGCGCTGCATCACCGCGGTCGCACTCATCGTGATCTCGGTCGCGCTCCACCAGACGATCGTCCCCGATCTGCCGCTCGTGGCCCTCGTCGGGCTGAGCCTGCTCGAGATCGCGCTCACGATCCCCTATCGGCGCTGGCTCGCGACCCGACGCTGGCTCGGCGCGCTCATCTACACCCAGTTCGTCGTCGACCTCGCGTGCTTCACCCTCGGACTGCATCTCGCGCCGCAGCTGCCGACCGAGTTCCACTTTCTCTACCTGCTGATCATCATCCCGTGCGCGCTCTTCTCGCTGCTCTGCGGCCTCGTGATGGCGACGCTCGCGACGGCCGCGCACCTCTGGCTCGTGCCCGAGATCAGCTTCGCGACCGAGGTGACGATCCCGATCGTCGTCTTCTACCTGGTCGCGCAACAGAGCCGCTTCTACGGCGACCGCCTGGTCGCGAAGAGCCACCAGGCCGACACCGGCGCGCAGATGGCGGAGGCGCTCCTCACCGTCGTGCGCGCGCTCGTCGCCGACACGAGCGGCTCGCTCCTCCAGCGCGTGACCGAGATGGCGCGCGAGCTCACCGGCGGCTCGTGGTCGTGCGCGATCGTGCGCGATCCGGTCCATCACACGTATCGCGTCATGGGGCTCGCCTCGCGCTCCGGCACGCTCGACGAGGAGATCCGCAGCATCGCCTTTCGCGCCGAGGGACTCGACATCGCGCTCGCGCGGCTGCCCCCCGACACGTGCGCCATCGTCCGCAACGCCGCCGAGTCGCCGATCGCCGCCAAGCTGAGCGCACGCTGGACCATCGGACCCTTTCTCGGCGCCGCGCTCCGGCGCGGCGACGAGGCGCTCGGCATCCTCCTGGTCGGCCAGGACGATCCGGCGACCGCCTTTCACGAAACGACCAAGCGGCTCGTGCTCGGCATTGCGCACCAGACCGTGCTCGCGCTCGACAACGCCCGGCTCGTCGACGAGCTCCGCGCGGCGAGCACGCTCAAGTCCGAGTTCATCGG